>JBMFTN010000046.1:0-1862 GCA_049966995.1 Candidatus Micrarchaeia archaeon | reverse complement strand
TTAAAAAAACAATAAATACCTTGCTATTTGTTTTGCAGAAAAAGTCTGGGGTTGCTGCTAATCGACTGTAAAGTGTGGGTTGTGAAATAGACATACAATGATATGCAAAGAAATACAAAACAGAATTAAGCGGAGCAAGGGTGGATCACAAGATAAAGCCATTAGTAAACTTTATTGCGTTTTCAAATAAAGATTGCAAGCGGATCATCGGAGTAGCCATTTCCACAGAGGAATTAGTTTTATTTTCTTGCCACCTTCTTTTATCTCGTTTCGTAATCCCAAGTTATGATAAATAAATTGTTGCACTTAAGCTCCTTGCTTGCGGCTATAAGTGATTTTAATTCCCTTTCTTTTAATTCTGCCTTTTCGGAAGCATAGGTGACTTGAATCAATTCTTTAACTTTATCTTTGTTTCTAAGTACGAAATCCACCTCTCTGCCCAAATAATCCTTCCAGTAATTTATCTCCATTGCTTTATCATAATAGCCTTTCCTTCTAAGCAGTTCTATTGCAACAAGGTTTTCAATAAGCGCACTCTTTGATATGCGCAATGCTATTGTATTGGCCATGCCTGTATCTATCGCATATATCTTCTTTGGCGCCATAATGCTCTCTTTCAGTTTGAAAGAAAATCTCTCCAACTTGAATACCAAATAAGCACTTTCCATGTAGCTTATCCAATTTTGTACTGTGCTCTTGCCCTTTATACCTATTATTTTGCTCAGCTTGTTGTAGCTGATCTCATTGGAAATGTTAACAAGCAAGTATCTTGCAAGCTCGGAGAGCTTCGATTTAAGCTTTATATGGTATCTCTGGGCCACATCTCTTTCTATAATGTCTTTATACAGCTCTGCAAGAAACAGGCTCCCATTCTTGATAGCAAGCGGAAAACCACCCATATACAGATATTCATCCAGCATAGAGATTATTCTGGATTTTTCAGTAGTAGAAGGGTTTGTTTCAATTCTTGTGCCTTTGTATGAAAGGAATTCCTTGAAGCTGAATGGAAGCAGCACATAATCGATATGCCTGCCCGTGAGATATGTTGCAAGTTCTTTGCTCATCATTCGTGCATTGCTGCCGGTTATCAGTATCTTTTTTGAATCGACGAGCCTCGATATAAATCGCTCCCATCCTTGCACTTCCTGTATCTCGTCAAACACCAAAAGGTCTGTGTTTCCTTTCAACCTGTAGATGGCTTCAAGCACTTTGTTAAGCTCGCTAGAGTCCATATTTATCCTTTCGTCATTGAAGTTTATGTAGCCGCGGTTCTCGCCGCTTGTAAGTTGAAAAGCAAATACTGATTTTCCAGATCTTCTAGGCCCCGTTATTATGTGCGCAGCACCAGTTTTCAACGAATTGCTGGAAATCTCCAACTCCCGCTTGATGATATCCCCGGCATGCAGTATTTCATTCATCTTTTCTTCCTGGTCTTTTATTACCATCATTAAATCTTCAACGTTTGCCATAATTTCTTGTTATACTTAACATATTTAAATCTTACCTTTACAAGAAGTAAGTTTTGTTTAATCTTACCTTTACAAATTTTTAGTCATGGCGGCGTATAGCCAGACCACCAGTTGCTCACAAACATGACATTGCTTGGCACGCCGTTGTTGCCGTTTCCAGAGTAGTCGTTGGCGTTGCCATTGAGCGGCCACCAGCCGACAAGGTTCTGCAGGTCTATGGGCGCGCCACCTATGCCCTCTTGGTAGAGGGCTTGGATTTGCGGTTGCGAGAGCGAGACATTATAAATCTGTAAATTTGCGATTGACCCATTCATCATATACGCTGTGGTTTGCCTCACCTGACCTATTTCTATACCAAATGGCAATGGTTCTACGATTCCTCCCCTTTGTACA
>JBMFTN010000045.1:0-2078 GCA_049966995.1 Candidatus Micrarchaeia archaeon | reverse complement strand
TATTTTGTCGATACAGGGCTTAGAAACGCACTGATAGAGAATTTCTCAAGCTTGGAGAATAGGTTGATGCTGGCGTTCTAGCTGAGAATTTCATCCTAAACGAGATTTTTGAGTGCTCCAAGGTCTATTTTTGGAGGACTACTGCAAAGACCGAGGTAGACTTTGTGGCAGAAGGAAAGTCATTACTTCCTATAGAAGCTAAGTTCCAGCATTTTTCTGGCACCAAGGTAAATAAAAGCTTCTACAGCTTTTTGGACACGTATAAACCGGCTGATGCGCTAATGATAACACGCGATTTTTGGGGAGAGCGATTGTTCAAGCAATCAAAAATCAAATTTGTCCAGATATACTATATGTAGGGCTTGCTGCCAGAAAATGTAACTATGACTTTAATGGGCAGGCAAAGCTTCTGGCAAGCTCTTTACAGGAGAGAAGAAGATGTAAGCTTCTCTACGCCTCTGTGGCTATTGGAATAGGTATTTATAGATAGAGAGGGAGCAAAAGAGGGAAAGAATGGCAATAGAATATAAAATAAGTGCAATTAAGCACATATCTTTATATATTTTTGTTCATTATCATTTATGATAATGTAATTTATATAATGCATAAGGCATTATTAATTGTATTTGGTATTTGCGTGATTTTAGTGAATTTTGAAACTTTTGTTAAAGAGCTTTTGGCTGAGAAGACGCCAGTTTTTGCTCTTGACAATGCACAACGGATACTTGGAAGCAGCAGAGGGTATGCATCTCTTTTCATTAGCAGAAATGTTAAAAAAGGAAAGCTCATGCTCATAAGAAAGGGCTTATACGCATTGCCTGAGAGCACTTATGCCGAGATAGCCACAAACATATCAGTTCCCTCCTATATGACTATGGCATCTGCGCTATACTATCGCTCAGTTGTGGACCAGATGCCCAACCGCATAATAGTGTTCAATACTAAAATAAGCTCTAGGATAAATGTGAAGGCGAGGGATGGCTTATATGACATTACACTTGTAAAGATGTTGCCGGATAAGATTTTCGGTTTTGAAAGGGAGCGTTCGGGAAATGGGTTTGCATATGTTGCACTTCCTGAGAAAGCGATAATCGATGCGATGTACATGCCTGAATACTGCCCAAAGACATACATAGATGATGCCTTAACCAGCAAAAAGCTGGATACTGGATTGCTCAAAAAGTATGCACTTAGGATGGGGTCTAAAGTCCTTCTTAAGAGGCTGGGCGCAGCTATGTTACGTAACGGATTGGAAATAGGGGTTGATGCGAGTGCTAGATAGGGAAGAGCTTGCAAGATACAAGGAAAGCATTGGCTTCAGGAATATACAGCAGGCCGAAATGGATTATTTGCAGCACATAGTCTTAAGCCTGTTATACTCGCTGCCAAAATCCAATCAGCTTTTGTTCAAAGGCGGCACAGCATTGCAGAAGCTTTACGGTCTGGATAGGTTTAGCGTCGACCTGGATTTTACAACTGAGTTAGATTACGAAGAGATAAAAGGCATGCTTAAAGAGATAAATGCGCGGATGAAAAGATATGGAATTGAAAGCAGGCTGGAGCTTCCAGAACCGCATAGGAATAGCGTAGCTGCAACTTTCAAGATGCACGGCCCAGTATATGCATCGACATTAGATCTGCGGTCCGAAGCCACTATGCGCCTTGATTTTAGCCTTAGAGAAAAAGCCCTGTTGAATGGAGTAAGCAGAAGCATAACACCCATATACCCAGATCTCACCCCATATCCCACTTTATCTATGGACCCAAGGGAAATTCTCGCTGAGAAATTTAGGGCTATAATGACAAGGAGCAAGGCCAGGGACGCGTTTGACTTTGATTTCATGATAAGAAAGAGGGTTGACCTTTTTTATTATCTAGTTGAAAGGAAGATGGCTTTGTATAGGCAAGGTGATTTGAGGATAAGCGAATTCCTGGAAAGAATAAACAGCATAGGCGCTGAGGAGTGGAAAAAGGAAATCAACGATATTACATATGCACCTGCCAATGGGCTTGCTATGCAGGAGTATAGAAACTTTGATGCCATGCTAAACAGGATTGGGACCTACTTGAATAGTGTA
>JBMFTN010000044.1:0-3083 GCA_049966995.1 Candidatus Micrarchaeia archaeon | reverse complement strand
TAAAGCAGAATAAAGCATGAAAAGGCATAGCAAGCGCTATGCCGAACTTTCTTACTTGTAGTTTGCTGCTTTTTTTGCATATTCGCCTAGTGTTGGTATCTCTATGTCAGCACCGCTTGCTGCCCTTATTCCAAGATACCATGCGTAAAGCAATATAAGCAGGTTTATTGCGCTGCCTATTGTGCTTATACCAAGCAAGCTGAAGAATATTGAAAGCACTATCTGTATTGCGCCAAGGTATATCGCCTGCATGGCGTGGAACCTCATCTTTGCATTGTTTTTTCCTCCTACAACATAGAATATTATTCCTGTCAGCCAAGTCAAAAAGTAAACAAGGAACAATACCCCGTTGCCGTTTCCGGAATTCTTGTTAGCGGCCATTTTTATCATATATGCATACATAAGAAAGTTTAAATACATGACTTCAATCATAGGGCAGGCATGCCACGCACGCCATGTGCAACAGAAAAGCAATAAAAAAGTTTCTTGACTAAAGTATCCTGTATTAAATGGCCCAAGAGACGAAAACTGCCGCAAAGCCAATGAGCGAATATGAGGTTATCGGACTCTCAAAGCAAATATCCAAATTTATCGAGTTAAATTTTGACATAAAGATCAGGAATTTCAAAGTGAGGTGCTTTGATGGATTGCACCTGTCAGGGGCTGACGCGCTGGCAATACCTGACGAGCACATAATATACATAGATTCTGCTTTCATATTAGAAGAAGCAGAAAGGGCTTCAAAAAAACTGCACGGAGACGTAAATACACTGAGCGCATACAAAGCAATAATGATAAAAGTTCTTGCACATGAGATAATGCACATGGTACCGACCTACAGGAAGGACGAAATTATGGCAAATTACACAGGCACAATAATAGCATTCTGCCTTACCGAAGACGATATGGTGAGACTTTCGGTGCTTAAGATTACTGGAATGGCCAACCTAGGCAATGATTCGAACCTTGCAATGTACGTGCTTGGTGGGCAAAAAGCTTACAACACAATAGTTGAGATGAACGGCGATCCTGAAGAGATAATGATAGCTGCGCGACATGAGCTTTTCCCTATAAAGCCAAGAGAAGACAGGAGTGATGAAGAAAATGGTACATAACGAAGCAAAATGTGCAGAAGCCGCAATACGGCGCAGCAAACTAACACTCTTTCAGAAATCCGTGCTCCTCGCTGTGCTGCATGTTCCTCCAGGAAGTGTTACAACCTACAAGGACATAGCAAACGCCATACGCAAGCCAGATGCGGTAAGGGCAGTAGGCAGTGCGCTAAGTAGAAACCCTCTCCCAATAGCTGTGCCGTGCCACAGAATTATAAGGTCTGATGGCAAGCTTGGCGGATACGCTTTCGGCGGTATAAAGGCAAAGATCTCCCTTCTAAACAAGGAAGCAAAAAAGCGCTAATATTGGAAAACATTTCTAGCAAAGATTATACAAACGTTATCTTTTCCACTTCCTGTATGCGTCTATAACCTTGTCAATGCATATCCTTACCCATGGAGTGTAGCTTTCTGGATTCTTAACTATGTCTGATTTCAACGCTTCCAGATCTATCCACTTGTAATCCATTGCTTCTTCCGGATTAATATGTGGCTTACCGTTAAATGTTCCAAATATTACATGATCAAACTCGTTTTCGGTCAAGCCATTGCCCACTTCCGCATGATATACGAATGAGAAGGCTTCATTTAAATCACAATCAAAGCCCATCTCTTCTTTCAACCTGCGATGTGCTGCGTCTAAAATAGTATCTCCAACATAAGGGTGCGAACAGCACGTATTGCTCCACTTCCCTTGACTATGGTATTTTGTCATGGCGCGTCTTTGCAGCATTGTTTGTCCTTTGTCATTAAATACAAATATTGAAAATGCCCTGTGAAGCTTGCCGCCGTTCATGTGAGCTTCCATTTTTTCCGCTGTGCCGATAGGGTTGTCATTTTCGTCAACCAGCACAAGCATCTTTTTTTCCTCCATTAAAACACCTTAGTATTTAACAATAACATAATAAATTAAAAAATGCATGCTTAACAAAAGGCAAGCGGCAAAGAATTGCCATGCATATGAATGCTTCATAATAAAAAATAAATTTTAAAAATTTTGAACAAAACAAAAAGCTTAAATATGGTGCAGGGAAGGAAACTATTATGGAAGTAAATAAAGTTAAATCCAATTTTTCATTATCCGAGTTACATTACGCTTATTCAAAACTGGAAGAGGTTTTTGGCAAAGGGAATATAATGTTTATAGGTGGAAGGGCGACAAACCTTATCTGCGAAAAGAATCAAAGGCCAACTCATGATATTGATATTGTAATAAATGGCTTAAATGAGGAACAGATTGAATCAGTTAGAAGGAAAGCAATTGATGCAGGTTTTATCATACCGAAAGGCCAGAAGGGCGGGCTAGAAAGACTTGAGCTGGTCGTAGGCAATACCTTAATGGCAATAGACCTATATTATGACAGGCCAATTTCCGGAATACCAATAGATTACTTGTTCGAAAAATCCATCAATCTAACAAAAACCAAAGGCAGCAAGAACTATGAATTTAGAGTTGCCCATCCTGCAACGCTTGTGGTATTAAAGATGTTTGCATACCTGGAAACGCACGGAGAAATTAGGGAGAAGCATGAAACAGATATTAAATCAATATTGGATCTTTACCACGGCCCAAACAATTTCTTCAAAAAAGAGAGCGCCATTTTAGAAGAGCTGTTCCCTGACCAAAAAAATAGGGAACTATTAGAGGAAAATATCCTACAAATATATAATGCTTCTTCCAATACCAGCGGCATTATGCTAAGGCATTAAGGCCTTTTGCACATATTTGCACTAATTTATTCATGAGGCAAATAGGCAAGGTAATATATGGTCTCGTTTACTAATCTTGCCTTATTAATAATTTCTCCTTTTCCATTATTGTCGTTGAAGCAATGATCATGCTTGCGTAAGACCAAGCCAGCTTTTGTATGGGCTTGTATCCATTCAATGCGTAATAGTTGCCCTGATCAGTATTGGGGCTTGCAGGATTTACTATCTCCTGCTCAGGGTACGAACCTTTGTATTTTGATT
>JBMFTN010000043.1:0-3171 GCA_049966995.1 Candidatus Micrarchaeia archaeon | reverse complement strand
GCTTTATGGCTTCTATTAGCTTATCTGCGTAATTTCCCATTTTCACCACAATATGTACGGCATTCAGATTTTATATAGATTAGAAAAGATTTTATAACTACTATTACATGCTACTATAAGATTGTATGAAGAAGTGTTAAAATGGACAATTGGATTATAATGGCCACTGTAGATATGAGCGGTATGCTTACCGGATTGGGTAGAGCACCAAGAGTCGAGATAATATATATAAAAAATGACAAAGTTGAGAAAATAAATGAAATAGATGTAAAGTGGGACGAATCACACGAAAAAGAACAAGAGGGATTGCACCATGCCGCTGTAGCAAAATTTATTATGAACAATAAGATAAATGAGGTAATTACCGCAGGAGCAGGACCGGATATGCATAGAATGCTAGAAAGGCTTGGCGTAAAGATAAAACTTGCTAATGGTTATTACAAGGAGTATATATAGCTTATTTATACTCCGAACCTTCTTTCCCTCTTAAAATAATCAGAAAGTGCCTTGTCTAGGTCTCTTTTTGTAAATTCTGGCCAGTACTTCTTGCAAAAGTATAGCTCCGAATATGCTGTTTGCCATGGCATAAACCCAGAGAGTCTGAGTTCGCCCGAAGTCCTTATTACAAGGTCTATTTCGGGTACATCCCTTGAGAGCAGATATTTCTTAAATGAATTCTCATTTATTTTGCTTGGCAGCTTGCCCTGCAAGGCATCTTTTGCAATACCATCAGCCACATGCATTATGTCTTCTTTACCACCATATCCAAAAAGCGCAAATATTTTTCTTTCCTTGAAGTGCTTGGTCTCTCTTTCTAGCTTTTCAAAACTTGCCAAAAGATTTTTTGGAATCAGGCTCCTTATTCCAACAATAATAAGCCTAGTTTTCCTTTCCTTTAGCCTTCTGAGCGTTTCTTTGTCATCTGAATATTTTAGGTATTCGTTGAAAAGGGCGTCAAGTTCGGCTTTAGGCCTCCCGGTGTTTTCAGTGGAAAGACCCCACACTATTATGTTTTTTATACCGTAACTGTAACACCACTCGCTAAAATCCAGGAATTTATTAATACCCAAATTATATGCATTTGCTACTCTTGAAAGATGTGAACGTGCCCATCTTCTGTTCCCATCAGGGATAACCGCAATAGTGTTTATTTTTTTATTATTCATTTATACACTCTTTTGCTTATTATATTTCTTGTTCAACTTTGCTGGATCGGTATGTTTAAAGTACATATCAAATATTAAATCATATGTACCTTTAAGACTTTGCCAGTATATTTTCTCCATTGCCATTTTCATGAAATGGTTTATCCTTGTTGGAGGGTATTTCACAACAGGCTCTTCATATGAGCCGATTACAAAACTCCCTTTCCCGTAACCCATATCAAATGGGCAATTTGTTCTTCCATCGAATTTTGCATCTATTCCATTTAATATGCGAGCTAAAGTTTTCGCTTGCAAGTGGGCAGTTACTCCAGATTTTGCTGTTGGTATTGCAGTAGCATCGCCTATTGCAAATGCATCGTCAAACCCTTCTATCCTCATTGTGTACTTATCTGCTTTTATAAACCTGTCACTGTCAAGCACACCGCTCGGATTGTATTCTATTTTCGTGCCTACGCAGGGAGGTATTATTATAGGAAGATCATATTTTATGTTATCTCCCTCTATTGAGTATATAAGCTTTTTGTCGGTGTCGATATAGTCAATATCAAAAAATGTATAAATATCTATACCCCTTTGCTTGAGCATTGGTTCAACAATTTCATTCATAGGTTCAGCAGGATAAGCCCTTGGATATGGCGAAAAAAATAAAAATTTCGTCTTTTCTTTAAGCCCCTTTTTCGTTATAAATTCTTCTGCAAGGAATACACCTTCAAGAGGAGAAGGAGGGCACTTACAAATGGGGGAAGCCATGCCAACTACAATAGTACCACCATTGAATTTGTTCAGACTTTGCCAAACTCTCTGTGCATTTCCTACGCTTGTGTGATAGTCACCAAATTGATTATCCAATTCAGTTAGGCCTTTTATTTGACTTGTGTCTGTAACTGAGCCAGTTGCGACTACTAAATTGTCATAAGTATACGAACCTTTTTCTGTGAAAACCTGCCTGTTTTCAAGATCTATCTTTTTTACTTCTTCTATCTTGAGGTTTATGCCTTTCTTTAGCAGCTTCTTAGTTGGCTTTACAATGTTTGCCTTTGCACCTTTAAATGCTATATATAGGTATGCAGGCTGAAACACATTGAAAGCATTTTTGTCTATAATAGTTATATCAAATTCTTTTGTATTAAGCGAATTTGCAAGTATTATGCCACCTGCGCCTGCCCCAACAATAAGCAGTTTTTTCATTAGATCACTTCTTATCTGTTGACAACGTTTATTATAACTACGATTTTGTCTTGCTGGTCTGTTATGCTTTCGATTTTGTTTTTTGTTTTTTCTGCCCATGCAGAAATATCATTTTTTACCCCAGGATCAGTAGCCCATAACTCAATGGTATCTCCAATTTTTGAATTTCTGTATGCTTTTGAAAGCTCCACTATGGGGCCAGGGCAGCTTGAACCTCTTGCATCTACAAATATCTTACCCATTTTATCACTTATATAAATATTACTTGACCGCCTTCAGACATTCTAAGGAATGAAGCTGCACCAACGATATCATCTACTATAGGATCCAGATCCTCTTTTTTAATGCTGAACATTGAAGCCATTAAAGAGCATGCATACACCTTTACATTACCAGCCTCTTTGGCCTCGCTTATCATATCGTACCAGCTTTTCGTATTTGTTGCTTTCATTCCTTGCATTAGCATTGGAGCCATAGATTCAAATTCCTTAGGAAAAGGTATTTCATGCTTCTCTTTTGTAAATGCCATAAGAGCAAAACCCGTTACAAAGATATTTACCTCATAGCCCATTGCTGATGCTGCATCGGCAAGAACTCCGAGGGGCAAAAACTTGTCTACTGTGCCACTGAACATTATTATTGAAAATTTCTCCATTTTTATCACCTTTTACCTTTAACAAAGTAAGTCTTTTATAATTTTCTTCTTATTTTTTTCATCTGTTTTAAATCATTTGCAAAAACTAAAGATTTAAATTAGGTTCAGTAAAAATATTATGTTGATGCGATTGTAGTCTAGCCTGGTAGGACATCGCCTTGC
>JBMFTN010000042.1:0-3489 GCA_049966995.1 Candidatus Micrarchaeia archaeon | reverse complement strand
CCCATCTTGAACCTTCTTTCCGATTTTTGCCCAAACGCGTATGGCCGATAGCTCGCTTTCTCTTACTCAGAAGCTCACCGTATCGATATTATCAAATGACTAAAACTTTTATAAGCGCATTCAAAGCTCAAACAAGCGAATTAACAGGAATTGATTTTATCTCCCCGTTCATGCCGGTTATTATTACATAATTCCTTGTAACGATTGGCTGGGAAGCCAGATGGGGTATGCCTGTTGGCTCGGTTTTTAAAACTGAGCCGTTTGTTGCGTTTATTACAAATAGGTCGCCTGCATCATTCATTATGACTAAGTACTTGCCGTCTATGATATTTGGCGGCCCCTCGCACTGCCCGGTGTTTACTGCCCACACAACCCTTCCCGTTGTAATATTCACTTCAAACAAAATACCAACAAAATTAGAATCTGAAAGCGCGTTTCCGTTCCAGAATACCAATGGGGCCAGCGCATTCTCCGTAAAGTTTAGCAGCCCTGAAACGTTTTGGGGGCTTATCACTTTGACTATTTTTGATTCTTTTGTTTCGTTGAGCTCCCACAAAACTTTGCCAGTACTGGAATTCATTGCAGCAATGGTCGGATTTCCATAAGCACTATTGGCAAGATAGCCTGCCACGACTATGCCTTTATGAAAAATCGGGCAAATGTCATTCAGACCTGCGCTTGCGTTAGGAAAATTGGTTTGCCAAACTATAGAACCGGTCAGGGCATTAATAGCAAAAAATGCACCGTGATTCTGGCGCGAACCGTTGTTCAGCAGCAAGGAATAAGAGCCGCCCGCGTATACGGTGCCGTTGACAAGCAGAGGTGAAGACAAAAGATCCGGCAGCATTAAATAAGAAGCATTCAACAGCTTGCCTGTAGACGCGTTGATAATATACACTTCTCCCATCATCGTGATTCCTATTACGTTGCCCATAAAATAAGCAGGAGTAGTCATTGCGGAACTTGACATGTTATCGGCCCAGACTACTTTGCCATCTCCGATATTGATGCCTATTACTGCATTGTTTTCATTGTAGTACTTGGGTGGCACTTCTTGATTGTTTCCCATTGCCACTACCAAAATATTCCCTGCGACAATAGGCTGGCTCATTAGCTGGTTTGGAAAATTGTCAGACCATAGCACCGTATTCGATTGCATGTCTATGGCAATGACTTTTCCTGTTGTCTTGTCATATCTTTGCGCCTCCAGCTCTCTAAGACTGCCCATAGTAGTTACATACATTATTCCGTCGTATATGGTTGGCGTGGCGTATATCGCAGAACTTACGTTAAGATTTACAGGATATGTGTAATTGGGGATTATGTAAGTGTGGCCAACATTGAAATCGTACTGGTGGACAGGAAATGCGGTTTTGCTTGTGCTTGTAATATTATCATAAAGCGTGCTCACGCGCGTAGTTTGACGGTAAGCGTAAATAGACAAGCCAAATGCGAACGCCAGCACTATCGCAGCGAAAACTACATAATATGGCTTTATCATAATGACAATTGAGTTAATCATACAAATATTTAAAGGTAATGAGAAAAGGAACGTATATGCTGCTTGCGCTGCTGTTTATTTTGGCTTCTGCCGTATTTGGAGTAAGCGTAATGTTCAAAATGAAATTTGCAGATGACATTCTGAGCAAGATCATATTCGGAATTCCTACCGGAATCGTTGCCTCTAGCTTCATATTGCTGGTTTTGTATGCGATGAATGGCTATTTCACCAGCCCCTTATTTTACGCCACAATGGCTTTGCTTGCTGTTTTCTCCATAGCTCTGCTATATCCTTTTAAGTTTAAAGGATTGCATTTGCTTAACAGAGACAAAGACTTGCACTACGCAAAAGGGTACAGAAATGTTGTTGTATGGTCCTTTGTGGTTTACGTCATAATAGCTGCCGTGTTTGTAAGCTCGCTGTATATGAGCAAGGGCACCCTTTATTGCATAGGGCCTGCCATATGCTCGGATTTGATGTATCACATAGGCATAGGCAATTCTCTAATTTATACTCATTTTCCGCCCAAATACCTTTTCACAATAAACACAAAGAACGTTTTCCCTTTCATAGCCGACTTTTATTCTGCAATTCTTATGAGATACGGTTTAGGCATAAGATGGTCTACCTTGCTTCCCGACCTTATGCTACTTTTCTCTGCCGTTTTCTGTTCCGCGTTACTGGCCTATAAAGTCACAAAAAATGCGTTTATGACTATTGCGGCAATGTTCATATTCTGGTTCGGAAGCGATTACCTGATGGCGATTATCATGTATTCGCTTTCAAGTATTGCCCCTCTTATTCCAAACATGCTTCCGCCATTGAGTATCGTACTCCAGGGATACAATATTGCCCAAACGTCTGGACCTTTTGCTATTTTAAGTTCGGCGCAGTTTATAATAGGCGGCTGGACCTCGATAATTTATCAAATGCTCATGCCGCAAAGGGACTTTATCCTCGGGTTGCCGATAGGAATCATGATAATATACGCGATCTACGAGCTCGCGTTTGAAAAAATAAGGTTCAACAAAAAGGAACTAGTGTATATCGGTTTGATGGCAGGAACGCTGCCACTCGTCCATCCGGTTACGCTGGAAGTCATAGTCTTCATCGGCTTATTTTGCTTTTTTTACATGCTGCTAGACAAAAAGTCAAGAAACTTGGCGGCATACGAATTTCTGATTATCGCTGTTCCCCTGCTGTGCCTTGCAATTCCTCAGCTTGCATACATGACAAGCCAAAAGCTAGCCACGGGTTGGTACAGGTTTATATACCAAAGCTTTGTCCCGATTACGGGCAACATCTTTCTTTCGGTGGCATTAGGAACGATCAATATAATAGTCTACTGGATAGAGCTAATAGGAATGCCGCTTATTTTGGCTATTATCGGATTAAAACTTGCACCGAAGAAAGTAAGAACTTTATTTATTCCGTTTTTGCTTCTTTGGGTATTCATCACAGTATATGCAGTGCAACCGAATCCTGCAGATTCGAACAAGATATTCCTTTACGTATTTCTAATGCTCAGCATCTTGGCAAGCTATCCACTATTTTGGCTGTACAAAAAAAGAAGCATAGTTCTCAAGGCAGCTGCAATAGTGCTAGTTGCTTCGATAAGCCTTAATTTCGCCTTTGTTTACCATTACTGGTTAGAATCCCCATTGCCGTGGATAACGCGCGCAGAATTCGGCGCTGTTGGGTTCATATTAAACAATACAAACGAAAGTTCCATATTTGCTGTAAGCAACAACAACTCGCTATTACAAAGCGTGCCTAGCCTGGCTCACCGGCAAACACTGATATCGATAGAACCATACGTTGGGCAAGATGAGCACACATACCCATTGTCATTGTTAAACTACGCAAATTACCAGATATTCGATAAAGGTAACTGCTCTGTGCTAAAGCAGTACAACATATCATATATATTTTACCAAGAAAACAACGCAAGTGGCGAAGGCGTTTTTAGAAACGACAATTTTGTCAAG
>JBMFTN010000041.1:0-3622 GCA_049966995.1 Candidatus Micrarchaeia archaeon | reverse complement strand
TTATTGCTTAAAAGGTATCGTCGCCAAATAAGATAAGGGAATGAAAAGCGTTTACCCTATGTAAGCTTAGCATGGAAAAGTATATTATTTATACTTGTTACATAATTATTAGGTGACTTTATGGATGGCGGCGTTTCCGGAGTTAGAGAAGGGACCGAATTTGTATTGAACATACTTAATGAAAGGCAGCAGATACCATACAATGAACTAAGTGGGATGGCATTCAGCAGAGGATTGCCAGAAGAGTCTTTGAAGCAAAGCCTAGAAGAGCTTGAAAGCAAGAAGGTTATCACCTCAAGAAACAATGGGGGTATATTGACATACTACTTGCTACAGCAGGAGAATACCCTCCATAAAGTTTTAATTGTTGAAGATGATAAAAACATAAACAAACTTATGGCACTTTCGATAGGCAAAGACTATGAAATAAATCAGATATATGATGGGGCAGAAGCCCTGCCCTTCGTAAGGAAAAATAAGCCAGACCTGCTCATACTCGATCTTATGCTCCCTCACAAAGATGGCCTTGACATATGCCAGACAATAAAAAGTGATCCGGATATAAGCAACACCATAGTAATAATTGTAAGCGCCATGGACCCAACAAGCAACAGGTTTAAGAGTATAAAGTACGGCGCAGACTATTACATAAAGAAGCCTTTTGAGCCTATGGACCTTAGGAATCTTGTTACTCTGTTCCTGAAGAAAAAAGGAAAGAGGTTTGATCCGCTAATAGACCTTCCTGATGAAGAGAGGCTGTCAAACGAAATAGAGCATTCTATAAAAGCCGATTCTCGATATACCATAGGTTCTTTGAAGATCAACAACTTGGGCGAATATGCAAAGAAATTTGGCGAAAAATCTGCGATTGTAATCCTTCGCCTGATATCGCAGCTTTTGCAGGACATAATAAGTACAAAGGTACAAAATGTGTTTGTAGGCTTCCTCAACAGTGAAATGTTTATGGTTGCGGGCTTGCATGATGATGTAATACATGTTGTTGATGAAATAAAGCAGGAGTTCAATGCAGTACTTCCTTTCATCCTTCAAGATGAAGGCTATAAGCTCCTAGACCTGGACATAGAAAACTTGTTTGATACAAACGAGGTGCCTAAGCTTATGCTTTCTTTCGAAGTGCTTCCAAAAGAGAAAATAAAAGAAAGAAGGGATGCAATATTGAAAAGCAAAGGTGCAGACACAAAACCTATCGGCGCATATACCTATGATGAATTGCAAAAATTGTTTGGTGGTACAGATCTAGATGTAAAAATAACAAGGGATTCCTCAGGAGTGAAATTGCAGGTAGGAAACGAAGACAATTAAAAAAAACCAAAAGTTGATAAGATATGAAATCCCAGGCAACAATAGACTTACTTGTTTCATATGGTGTTGCTATCCTTATCATACTGGCAGCACTATACGTATTATACAGGCTCGGGGTATTTAATCCTCCCCTGTCTCCATCATTCTGTACCCCAGCACCCTCCTTCATGTGTGATTTAGTGTCAATAAATACTAGCGGCGCATTTACCCTAAAATTTGCCCAGGCGACTAGTGGTGAGATAAATATAACTGGTATAGCCTGTTCAACAATGGCAAACATTACAACCAATGGTCCTATGTATGGCAATGTAAACCTGAAAGGATACGAAAAGGCGCCATATTTCTACCCAACAAATCAGTTAAAAAACGGCTTGATAGTATACCCTAGCAATAATACCATAATAAGTGCGTACTGCTATGGCCCAGGTGGTGTTGCAAGGGGTAATTATGGCAACATGTTCAATGGTTACATATGGATAAATTATACTTATGCAGGATTGCCTAAATCTATGCACAACATAGAGCAAATTGCAGTAATAAGCACTCGCTACACGTAATTTAGCTTTTGGATTTAGCCTGTATGTTAAAGGAAAGATGTTAAAAGTTTTACTTTATAATATTTACTTTATAATAAATGATATTATGGGATATTTTCTACAAGCAGCATTTGCACTTTTGTTTACTTTTATGGTTATTAGCTATGCAAATAGCTATAATGTAAACATCTTAGAGCCGTATAATGCTACTGTGCCGAATAACGGCAGCATACTGCTCGGAAAGGCTGGCCCTGGAGAGCCTTTTTATATAACCATCTCTTCAACAGCCACAAATAGTTCTGGAGCAGCAATAAATTATGGGTGGAATGAACTTATCGCTTATGGCCTGCCTCATGGGTGGATAGCTACAAACTCATCTCTTTATACAAAGCAACTTTCTGTAGAGATTACTGTACCCCCCTTAGCCAAAAATGGTATTTATCAATTTTATCTGAAGGCCATAAACATTGGCAATTACTCAAGAATAGGAAATGTTACATTTCGCGCTTTTGTAAATGTCACTCCTAACGTTTTTAACTTGACCGTATCACCAAGCAAAATTAGTGTTGGACCTGGTCAACCTGCCCAGATATATGTAAGGATAAACAACACAGGTGTGTCAGATAGTCCATTCACAATAAGCGTAAGTGGTGCACCTGCATGGAACAAGTCAGAAGTGGTTATTGCACCTCATTCGGTTTCAAAATATTTCATTTACAATATATATGAAGAAGAGCCAGGAGTCTACAACCTAAATCTCATGGTAAATTCTTCCGCAAGTCCATTGGTTTCAAAGGTTTCAAACATAAACATGGTTGTTAAAGCCAGCGTGCCAAACGATTATGCTGCTTTAGGGCAGGGTGCGATTGCATTTCCAAATGTACTTGCTCCAGCATATTCTGTGATGTACCTAATACGAGAGATATTAAAGCAAATATAAGGTGTGCATGAAAATGGCTGGAGAAAAAAGAAGCAAAAGCCCAAAGCGGAAACCTTCAAAGCATGCATCAGTTGATGCCATATATGTAAAACTAAACTCTATTGTGGATTTTGCAAGGCTTGTATCAGTGTCTGGGTCCATAAAGCATATAATGGCTTTCAAGGACTCAAGTATGTACAAGCTTTTCACATTTGGAGAAAGAGTAGAAGGTACTACTATCCTGTATTATGTAGAAATTGAAAAGTTGGGCAAGTTCTTCGTATATGGCCAAAATGCTACTGGCGAATATGTAGAGATAAAAGACAATATATCACAAAGCATAAGCGATTACAGCATAATAAAAGCCCCTATACTTGAAATAGTTACCAATCCATTCAGCATAAAGAAAAAGCTGAGCGTCAACATGCCAATTGTAGAAATCAGGGATTTTGACTCTTTTATAAAAGCAGCCATAAATGAATCCCAATACGGAAGCGCAAGCACGAAAGCATATGCATTTTTTTACAATGGCAAGCACTATGCATGCTCATTTGAACTGATGCGTGACGGAATTAAGGCTTTTTCATATGTAAAACTAGATACAGAGAATGTATTCAATTACATCAAATATGACTACAACAAAGATACAATAGAACATACACCTGTAGCAACAGAGAAGTTTTATACTTATGTGCGCATAATTAACCTTGCTGAGCCATTTCCATTTTTCACCAAAAAATAATTTATGTAATAACAGAAATGTCTAAAAAAGTTGGTATTTAATAAATAAAGCATGCCCGAGTAGCTCAATGGTAGAGCGACTGGCTGTTAACCAGTAGGTTGC
>JBMFTN010000040.1:0-3885 GCA_049966995.1 Candidatus Micrarchaeia archaeon | reverse complement strand
CTTATGAAAATGGCAGCAAGTTCTGCAAACGAATAAATATCAAAGTGCTTTTTGCCGCGCAATATCCTTTTTGATTGACGAAATATTCTTTTCTTTAAGCTCTGATTTCATCCATATTCTTGATGTTGACAAATTTTATAAGCAGAATTGGCTTTGGCAAAGCAAACAAAATTATACGAACGCAAGCTCTATGTATCTTGCAAGTGCTTCTCTCCTTGCCCTACAATATTCTTCAGATTCGCCCCCATAATTTAGGTTTTTGTAATTGTTGATTGAGCATTTTGTGCAACCGCCACCACACTTTACAGGGCAGTCATCGCAGTTCTCGAGGTTTGGTGCATACCTTTTTTCTATAATATAATTTAGTTTATCATAGTTTATTTTTATTTTGTATTCTTCTCCGACTTTCTCAACAGATCCAATCATAAGTTCTAACATGCTGTCTAAGCATAGATAAAGGTTATAGTCTGGTCCCAAAGCAATAGATCTGCCTTCTACGAAGCTGCAGCCAAACGGAACATTTATCAAGTTTCTTGAAGCAGGCAGAAACTTAGAGAAAACAAATAGACCATGCTTCTTGGCGTATATCGTAGCTTCTGCCAAGTTTATAGCCATTTTTACTGCATCTACTGGCTTTATGTTATTCTCCATTGCTCTTCCATTCATCTCTAATGGTTCAAAGAAGATGTTCTTAAACCCTAAGCTTTCTATATACCTGACACTTTCCAATATCAAATCTTCGTTTCCACCACAAACAATTATACTGATCGATACTTTATCACTGTAGCCCTTATACTTTTTGAATTCTTGCAATGTAGCAAGAATCTCCTGGGTACTTGATGATCCATCTGGCATTACTCTATAAAGGTCATTTATTCTAGGCAAACCATCAAAAGAGAGTTCTATATCAAAATTATTCTCCATCATGTATTTAACGATCTCGCTTCTTCTTGAGTAATAAACACCGTTGGTGACTATACTATATTTCATTTTTTTGCCATATATATCTACAATTTCTTTTATGGCGTCGAATGAAATGGTTGGCTCTCCCCAGCCAAAGAAATGAATTACTTTTGGCTTCAACTGGTCTATAATATCCTTCATCGCTTCAACATCAAGCTGGTTGTATATTCTGCTTATTTGTCTAGTATCTAAAATTTTGTCTTTTTCGCCACCAAATATAAAGCAATATTTGCATCTAAGATTGCAAAGCGGTGTTATAATTAGTGAAAGTGTGTTTATGTTTAATTTTTTCTCATCTAGCTTTTGTCTATTGCCTATGTTTTCAATAGGTACAAAAACATTCTCGGATTCAGGTAAGTAGAGGAATGAGTTTATCAGGCTGTCATAGTGTATATCATTTTTTTCCAGCAACTCGTGGTTCGTTAGAAATTCGTATTCTTCTTTTGTCAAATATGCTGCATAGTTGAAGATAGGTGAATATGCGAATATTCTATTTCCTCGCTGGAAGAAATAGATTTGAGGATTTTTCTTTTTGGGAAAGCGATCCTGATACATCTTCCCAATTTCTCTGAGCGTATGCAATTCTATGGTTTTCATGTAACCACTTAGCTTGTTAAAACACGATGAATATTATCTTTTCTTGCAAGCTCGGTCAGGTTCTTCCTTTCTGCCAAAACTTTTTCCACTTTTTCGAGCAGCAAGTTTTCAAGCCTGAAATAGAAAGAGTCTACAATTTGCATACTAACTGCACCTCTTAGTGCCTCTTCCAATGTAATAAAAAATCGGTCCCAAACTTATTTTCTTTTATGAGCCTTGAGATCTCTATTGCAGTGACAGCGCTCAGCTGGCAACTGTTGGGGTCGAACAATTCCTTTATCCCCTCCTTGCTAGGGCTCCAGTTAAGATATGTAAGGGCAAGGGCAACATTCTCAATCAAGCTATTCTTTCTATCTATCCTTATATTGTATGCGTTGCTTATTTCTTCATAGCTCTTGAATTTTCCCATTATATATATTGCATAAGCCCTCTCTTCAGGAGTTGAATCCCTTTCCCTAACAATTTTATCAATTAAAGGAAGGTAAGTTTGGTCTAACTTTTCAGAAGATGAAAGATGCATAAGGAGTGCACCTCTAACATGTCTGTTGCTCTTAGTAAGAGCAGATATCGAGCTTGCCACGCGACCATCATCATCTTTTAGTGGAATCCTTATCAGCCTGTAAATTATAAAACTTTCCACTAGTTCTGCTACATCCTTGTCTTCATGCTCTAGGTTTTCCAAAAGTTTTAATATTCCTTCTGAGTCAGCATTTACAGCCAATGCTTGGTACGCCTTCATCTTTATGTCGTTATCACTCTCATTTATAAGTGGATAAATAAGAGGCATGACATTTCTGTGTGACGGCGTATAATGGAGCACATTGCAAAGTTGCAGGATTATGTTCTTGCTTTTATCATGCAAAAGCTTTTCTACAATCTCTGGTGTAAGATCTATTCCATGGTAGCCAAGCACATTCAGTGCAAACAGTCTTACCCTCTCATCCACATCATTCAATGCCACATTTTCAAAAAGTTTGGAGTATTTGTTGAACTCTTTATCTGATACTATGTCCAAAGCCCATAGCGCTGCAATCCTTATCTTAGGATCATCAGATTCAAGAAGCGAAGCAAAGTCAACATCTTTCATTTTTGAGTATCCAATAAGCCAAAGCGCCCCTATTGGGTCATGGTTTTTTGAAATCAAAATTCGTATATCATTCTCAAGCTCCTTTTTGTCAATCTCATTTGCATAGATCAATATCGTATCCAAAAAAGGTAGGTATTCTTCACCCATTTTTTTCTTTATTTCTTTTGCAACTCTGCTCAGTTCGCTAAGCTTGTCCCTGAAATAAAATGCTGTCATAAGGGCGAAAAAGAAGTCAGCATTGCCAGTCTGCCTAAAAATGTTTATGCTCTCGAAATATGCCTCTTTTTCATTCGTTATGATAAATATGGGGTTAAGCCCATTCTTAAGTAGGTAAAGGTTCATAAAGAGCCTTGATATTCTACCATTTCCATCTCCAAAAACATGAATGTAGACGAACCTGAGGTGGAATTCTATTGCGTTCCATAATGCATCATAATGCGAGTTTGTTGGTCTATTCAGTATCTCTACAGCATTTATGAGCTCCTTATCGTTGTCTATACCGCTCGGAAAGAGCCATCCAGCTATGCTGCCGGGGCCCTTTCTCTTTCCTGTGCGCTTGCCTATAAGGCCTTTGAAAAGCAACCTCTGGCTTTCAAACAGATCTTCTACAGTAATCTTCTTGTCCTTTAGGGTGTAAAGCTGCTCGTATAAGGTCTTGTGATTGAGCAATTCAATATAATCTTCAAGCTTGCCATCCCTATCTATGAGGCCGTTCGCAATGAGCAGGCTGGCGGCATCGTAGCTGAGCAGATTGCCCTCAATTTTGCTTGAATAGAAGATTACCTTAATTATAGTATCTTTCAACCAGTCGCTTATATCAGCATTATTTTCATGATTTAGTATTTTACCTGCACCCAGAGCGTCTAGCAGAATAGAATAAGAATTTTTATCCATAGCAAGCCTTTTTCAAAAACCTATGCACTCGCTATGCACACAGTATGTAACACATTCGTCAGGCCCGCAAGCCTTCCCACCAAGTTTTTTTGTTAAATTTACAACTTTTTTGTTGCTTTTTGAAGGGATCCATTCAATGCTTTCCATTTATACACCTAATTTTAATAGTGAGAAAACATTTAAAAGGTTTTAGATATAATAAGGTAAGTGTCGTCTAAAAAATTTTTGTATAAATTGGCGTTTAGTAGCAGTTTGTTTTTGTTTAATTTGATCCCATCTTTTTTCTCAATGTTTTTTGCTAATTTTGATAATTAACTTCGTAAAAAGCTTTTTATATTAATTAC
>JBMFTN010000039.1:0-4448 GCA_049966995.1 Candidatus Micrarchaeia archaeon | reverse complement strand
GGTATAGGTGAAGCGCCGCAGCTTTCAAGCACATATGCTAAATATGATGATGGAGCTTCTGTATTCAATGTATATCAAAATTTTGCCGGTACTTCATGTCCTGCCGGATGGTCATGCTATTCAGGTTCAACAATAAATAATGGATTGACTTTGAACAATGCAAACGTAACTTCAGTAAACCAATATTATCCACAAATTTTCGAAACACTTGCATTTAATATCAATTCAAATCTCAGGGGAGAACAGATAGACTACGTAAACGGATCTAACAATGCATATAACAACAATCAACCTTATTGGGGTCATGGAAACATTGGCAGTACTAATGGTGGTGACAATGGAAACCCTCCTTCTATAACCAGTGAGTATATTCAATCAATAGGATGGAGTGGCAGCACATTATATTGGTGGGACAACTATACAAACCAAAATACGCAAGGCACTGGCTTGTCTCCATCGTCTGTGTGGCATATACGTTTAACTGCATGGCCTTCAGGGTATTCATCATCATTTCATTGGGTGCGTATGCGCGCGTTTCCTCCTGCAGATGTTATGCCAAGCGTGAGTTTTGGATCAGTGTCATGATCCTCTTTATTGTTTCTGGCCATTAGTAAAAGCGAAAAGAGTTAAAAATGTGTATAAATAAGTATTCATAATTGTGTGATATGATGGCCTATCAAATAAGGGAGCTTTCTCTTTCAATCATAACGCTATTGATAACAATAGCGGCAATAATAATATTTTTATACCAAGGTGGGAGCATTGCTTTTTATATGATTGCAGTAATTGCAATTATAATCGGTTTTGTGAATGCATGGCTTATAAGCAAAAGTACTCGCAAAGAAAACGTGCAAGATTCATTCATTCAAAACCAGAAAAGACAGCAAAGACGCAAAAAGTAGGATAAGATGGATACACTAATCATAGCAGAAAAGCCAAGTGTCACATTAAGGATAGCCATAGCTCTTGGAGATGGTACGCAAAAGAAGGAAATATCAAACGGCGTTGGGTATTATATAATAAAAAAGGGCGATTCTAAAATCTATGTTGCTTCGGCAGTTGGCCACATCTTTACAATGCACCAAGTTGGCAATAATACTGGCTACCCTGTTCTTGATGTGGAATGGGTGCCCTCATATAAAGCTTCAAGCTCCCTCTATTATACAAAAAAATATTTTGACGTATTAGAAAAGCTCTCTTCATCATGTGGCATGTTCATAAACGCGTGCGACTACGATATAGAAGGTACTGTAATTGGTACAAATGTGATAAACTTTATAGCTCACGGCTTGGACAAGGCGAAGAGGATGCAGTTTTCAACAACAACTGCGCCTGACCTTAAGCATGCGTATGAGAACCTACTTGACCTAGATATAAACAACTTCTATGCCGGTGAAGCAAGGCATGTCTTAGACTGGCTTTGGGGAATAAATCTAAGCAGGGCTTTGTCAAGCGCGCTACAAAGCGGTAAGCCGTTGAGCATAGGAAGAGTGCAAGGACCTACTTTGGCACTTCTTGCAAGCAGGGAGCTAGAAATACGGAATTTTGTACCAAAGCCATACTGGCTCATTTCAATAGAAGTAGAAAACGTAAAATTCAGCAATTCAAGAGGGGAAATTTTTGATAAGAACCTTGCGGAAGAAGTAGTAGCCAATACCGAAAAAAGCAAAGACCGTGCGTATGTCGATGTAATAGAAGACAAAGAGGAATATCTAAGCCCTTATCCGCCATTCGATTTAACGTCGTTACAATTAGAAGCGAGCAAAGTGCTTGGCTTGGATCCGTCTATGTCTCTAGCAATAGCACAGTCTCTTTATGAGCGTTCTTATATCTCATATCCAAGGACCTCATCACAAAAGCTTCCAAGCACTATACCCCTTGCGCGCATAATAAGCGACCTCTCGAAAAATCCGGCATATTCAGAAATAGCAAACATGCTCATAAGAGAGAAGCGCTTTAAGCCTCACGAAGGTATGAAAACGGATGAAGCGCATCCAGCAATATACCCCACAGGGGTAATGCCAAAGGCACTCAATGCCGTAGAGACAAAGCTTTATGACCTAATAACAAAAAGATTCCTTGCATGCTTTGGACCATATGCAAAGATTGCAAAATCACATGTTGTGGTGAAGGTGGGCGAAGAAAGCTATGTAGCAAATGGCTCAAAGACTATTGAGCGCGGATGGCTTGACCTTTATGGTTATGCTGATCTCAAGGAAAATGCAATGCCAAGATTTACAAAAGGCCCTGTAAAGGTTAGCAAAGTAAAAAGCGAAGAGCTTATGACAAAGCCACCGAGACGCTACAGCAAGGCAATGCTTATAGCTGAGCTTGAGAAAAGAAAGCTTGGCACAAAGGCTACAAGGGCAGCTATTATTGACACTTTATTCAAAAGGAATTACATTAGCGGAAACATTATTACTGTGACGAGCTTTGGCATGAGCGTTTACAACGCACTTAAAAAATATGCAGAAATGATAATAAAAGAAGAGACCACTAGGAAGCTAGAGGAGGATATGGAAAAGATAGCCATCGGCGAAAAAACAGAGGCAGAAGTAATCAATGAAGGCAAAGTCCTGCTTCTTGAAGCTCTAGAAACATTCAACAAGAACAAGCAAGACATAAGCAGCAGCATAAAAGAGGGCTTCGCAGATAGTGAAGTAGTCCTTGGCAAATGCCCTCTTGATGGAGGTAATTTAGTAATAAGGCATTCAAGAAGCGGGAAGATATTTGCAAGTTGCTCGAATTATCCAAAATGCAAGGCAATATACCCACTGCCACAGCACGCAAAAATCATTCCCACCGGAAAAGTATGCGAATACTGCCATACCCCAATCGTCAAAGTTTTCAGAAACAAAAAAGTTTTTGAAATGGATTTAGACCCCAATTGTGTAACAAAAAAATCCTGGGCGTCAAAGCCTGCAGCAAAGCCCGAAGCTCCAGCAAAAATCAAGAAAGGTACAAAAGCGCAAAAAATCAAGCCTAAAGCAAAATCAAAAATTAAAAAAACTCCAAAAAGCAAGAAAATTGGTGATAAAAGTGTTTCTTCCTAAGCTGTATAGGGGCTTAAAGCGAGGGCCACAAGTTATACTTCCTAAAGATATAGGAATAATTATCGCATATACTGGTTTAAGCAAGGATAGCACATGCGTGGATGCTGGTGCAGGCAGCGGCTGGCTAGCAATATCCTTAGCAAGGATAGCAAAGCATGTAACAACTTATGAAGTGAGACCAGAATTCGCCAAAATTGCCCAATACAATGTGAATAAACTTGGCCTAAGCAATATTGACATAGTAATAAAAGATGTCAAAAAAGGGATAAAAGAAAAGGATGTAGATTTAATAACTCTAGATATGCCTGATTCTGATAAAGTAGTAAGGCATGCATTCAATGCTCTAAAGGCAGATGGTTATCTTTTTGCATACCTGCCACACATGGAGCAGGTAAAAAAATTTGTCAAAAAGTTAGAAGAATATAAATTCCACGACATATATATATTGGAAGTAATAGCAAGGGATATACTGGTAAGAGAAGCCGGCATACGCCCTTCAACAAAAGGAATATGGCATACAGCATACCTAGCTTTCGCTCAGAAGTAAAAATTAAACAGGATAGGCGTATGCATCGCATACGCCCGGGTGGATGAGAATAGGGTTATAAAATACGCATAAAGAGTTTTAAAACAAAATAAATTAAGATAGCAACGTATTTAAGCTTTTCTATTGTGGCCAGATATTAAAATATCCATTTATTTGGTGGAAAGGTACTTGTTTACCAAGGCGACTGCCTCGCTCACAGCCCTCTTTATATCAGCTACGGTCCTTGCTCCGGTGCAGATTATTTTTCCATTCTTGAAAAGAAGCAAAGCTGCCTTTGGCTCGTGGACTTTGAATATTGCTCCTGGAAACTGCTCAGGCTCATAGTCTATATCATGGGAAAGCCTGGCAAGACTGTATAGATCAAGATCCACTCCTAGCTCTGCCTTTGCAACTATATTTTCAACCCTATAGGTGGGCTTAAGCACAACATGCTTATGCGGTGGTGAGAATTGAGCGTTACGTCTTGGCATAAAACAACACCTTTATATAGATTTATCTAATAATATTTAAATACTTTGGTAGCATTAATATAGTGCTTGTTTTGGTGTTCAAATGACAAAGAGATCAAACGGCTTATTTGTAGGTAAAACAAGGAATTTGGCAAGGCATCATAAGCCTTCTGATTTAGCAGTTAGCAGCATTCTCAAAGGCTTTAAAGTTGGCGACAAGGTTGCAATAGTGCCAAAAAGCAATTTTAAAAATATACCACACCCTAGATACAAGGGCAGGATAGGCACAGTGATTGAGAAACGCGGTTCTTCATATGTCGTTGAGCTAAAAATGTTCAACTCAACAAAGAAGCTGATAGTGCCTGCCGTACACTTAGACAGAGCATGATCAAACCATAA
>JBMFTN010000038.1:0-4454 GCA_049966995.1 Candidatus Micrarchaeia archaeon | reverse complement strand
TTAATAAATATTAAGGTTTAATAAGTGCAAAGTAAGCCCAAGCCGTTTCTGGTGGGATTAAACAAGGTTTTAAAATGCACACTTTGGAGAAAGTTGATGGAAAGTTCAAATATCTTCTTTATTCAAGAGCTTTCAGGAGCATTGCACTTATATATATGAGCCTCGCATTTTCCCTTTATCTTGTTGCTCTCCATATAAGCATAATAGATATAGGGCTTGTTGCTGCAGCCACAATGCTTGTAATGATGTTTCTAACAATATTGTTTGGCATGATTGGAGATAGGAAAGGCTACAAAATGGAGCTTATTATTGCTGAACTTGTTTCCTTTGCAGGAGCACTTATAATAGCCCTATCATCAAAATCATTTTATGTAATAGTTGGCATGATAATTGCAGGGCTTAGCGGCGGTGCGGGAGGAATGCGTGGAGCATTTTCGCCAGGAACCAATGCGTTTATAGCTAACAATTATAAAGAGGAAAAGGATAGGATAAAAAAATATTCTTTGATAACGATGACGGCTTCAGCCGCCGCAATAGGTGGTAGCCTGCTTTTCAGTGGCGTTTCACCACTAAGCGCATATGTAGGCCTGCTTAATGCATATAGATATTTGTTCATTATTGCGGCTGCGCTTCTTGGCTTTTCGGTACTGCTTCTAATGCAACTTGAAGATGCAAAAAAACCAGTAAAAACCACAAAAATAATGAAAATCAGCAGTATTAAGTACTCCTTGCGCGTGATTACGGCAAATACGCTGGGAGGAATTGGGATGGGCCTTGTAATGCCACTTCTGCCTTTGTGGTTTAGGCTGTCTTACAATGCAAGCCCACTTGAGATAGGTACTTTATTCAGCCTAGTTTATATTGCTACTGCGTTTGGATCGTACATGTCTTCAAAAATTGCTCATAAGCTGAATGCGATTAATGTATCTGCATATACAAGGATACTCAGCGGGGTGCTTCTTTTTGCAATGGCAATTTCTCCGATTATCACAATTGCCGGGATTCTTTATATTTTAAGGGCAATTATAACAGGGTTTGGAAGCCCAAGCAGGACCATAGTGAATGTACGGGGTATAGACTCCGAAGATTATGGTACTGCCACAAGTGTACAGGGCATCGCTTCCAGAGCCGCACAGCTTAGTTCAGGAGCAAGCGGCTATCTGATGGATTATTCACTTCCATCTCCGATATTTGTAGGGGGTTTATTCCAGCTGATTAGCGGCATTAGTTATAAGATATTATTCAAGAAGGATTGATATATTTGCGAATAAATTTATGAGCTCTGCACATGGCCAATCAACTTCTTGAAATTACGAAAAAAGCCACTTAGCGGATAAAATCACAATATATGCACTGAAAGCATATGTTTTTATATTTAGAAAATAGTATATTATTAGTGATCTAATGAAAGGAAAAGTAAAGATGTTCAACTCCGCAAGGGGTTTTGGATTCATAACAGGAGATGACGGCAAAGATGTATACGTACATAGTACAGCAATCCTTGACGGAGCTACATTGTCAGTAGGAGATAGCGTAGAGTATGAAGTTGAAGCTGGAGAGCGCGGGCCTAGAGCAAAGAACGTAAGAAAAATGTAATAAGTGTAATTTCTTTTATTTTTTACTATTTGCAAAACTACAATAATTTTTCAGAGGGCATTGTTCGCATTCAGGATCTTTTTTGCAATATTTTTTTCCAAGTTCTACGAATTGTGCGTGGATATCTTTGTATAGATTAATGTCAGGTTTGACATTCCTGTAAAAATACATTTGCAATGCATCATAGTCCTTTAACATTGAGATCCTATTGATCCTATTTAGGGCTCTCCTTGTGTAAAGGTCTATAACAAATACTGGCTTGTTTGCGGCATATAATATTATCGAATCAGCTGTTTCTTTGCCTATTCCATTAAAGTTAAGCAAACGCTCTCTTAGTTCATTCACGTTTGTATTAAAAAAAGATTCAAGACTGCCATAATTGATCTTTATTGCACGGCATATACTCTTAAGCCTTTTTGCCTTTTGCCTATAGTAGCCAGATGGCCTAATAAGCATTTCAAGCTGTGAAATATCGATAGTGGCAATGCAGTCTAAATTAAGGCATTGGGCCTTCTTGAGAGCGGCTATTGCTTTCTCGACATTTTTCCATGATGTCTGCTGCGTTAGTATAGCTCCGACAAAAACTTCGAAGCTCGTTTCGCCAGGCCACCAATTCTGGAAACCAAATCTCCTCAACAAAAGCTTGTAGATTCTGTTTGGCCCTATCATTATACCAACAGGGTATTACAGCTTAATCTCTCCGTTGTCAATTTTTTTTATAATTACCCGCGGATCTTCATTATCTACTTTGGCTCCCATGCTCTTGCAAGTACCTAATACTTGTTTTACCTTGTCTTTTAGTGAATGCCCAAACAAAGAAGAATCTTTAGAACTTGCAATTTTCTTGACTTGCTCGATTGTCAAATTTCCAATTGTTTCATCTTTTGTTTTTGCACCGCTTTGGGCTCCAAGCTCCTTGAGTATAAGTGCACTTGTCGGAGGAGCTCCAACCTCTACCTTAAACTGCTTAGTTTCAGTATTAACAATTACCTTGACTGGAATTTTGATTCCTGAAAATTGTGCTGTGTTTTTGTTTATCTCCCCTATGATTGCATTGATGTTTACTCCAAGCGGACCTAATGCAGGACCAAAAGGTGGGCCTCCACTCGCCTTTCCTCCCTCAATTAATCCATTTATAACAACTTCTCCCATATGATCACGTTATACTTTTTCTGCTTTTTGCACGATTTTTGCACTGCTTCTCTTTGTAGTTACAGGTATAGAAACTACAACGTCCATAAGCTCTACAGTAATATCATCTTTTATGTCATCTGTCTTTAATACTTTTGCTTTATAACCTTTGAATGGCCCATTGGTAAACTCTACAATATCTCCTTTTTCTATGTTCATGGCCTTGTTTGTCGCTTCGATAAACTTGTTTATGTCTTCTTCGCTTAATGGTTTTGGCAGTATTCCACGTATGTTCCTATCCTTTGTTATAAACTCTTTCAAGGATTCTTCGTCTTGGGCTTCGATTATTATATAGCCGCGCATTCCCTCTACCACCATAATGGAATAGATACCACTATTTCCATTTGTGTTTTTGTTCTGTAGTATATTCGCAACTATTCGTTCCTGTCCAGCAGTAACTTTTAATACAAAGTACACAGTACAACACCATGTTATTGTTATATATTTTTATATACTATTTATATTTGTTTCTATAAGCACAATAATGCGTAGTGTATTGAAATGACATATGTTAAAGTACCAAAGCAAAATGCAGAAAGTATCAAAAGGATGCTTAAGAAAGCAAATATGCTAGATAATAATGCACAGGTAAAGTATAATAAAGGTTATGCTTATTTTCCTATTAAAGAGTTACAGCATAATGAGAAAGAGGCATTTCTTGAGAAATATGCTAATAAGTACAAAGTCCAGTTTTCAAATATGAAAAAGGAAAAAAATGAAAAAATTAATTATGAAGAAGGGCTAAAAATGCTACTCAGCAAAGAGGAGTTTAATGAACTCTCAAGAGGTTATGACCTTTTGGGCAATATAGCAATTATTGAGATTTCAGATAAGCTTAAGCAGAAAGAGAAAAAGATCGCAGAGATACTTATTGGTTCAAATAAAAACATAGAAACAGTCCTTAAGAAAGCTGGCCCAGTAGAAGGCATATACCGCTTAAGGAAGCTAAAATACCTTGCAGGAAAACGTTCTTTCATTGCAAATTATAAGGAAAATCACTGCGTTTTCATGTTTGATGTAAGAAAGGTGTTTTTTTCAAATAGGCTATCCTTTGAGCGTTCAAGATTGTGCAATCTTTCTAGAGACGGAGAGAGCATAATGGTAATGTTTGCAGGTGTAGGTCCTTTCGCAATAGAGATTGCAAAAGCACATAAAAATGCGAAGATTGTCGCAATAGAATTGAACAAAGCAGCATATGAATACATGAAGAAAAACATAGAAATCAACAAGGTAAAAAATGTTGTTGCTGTAAATGGTGACGTTAAAGACAAGTGCAAGGAATTTGAAGGCTTTGCGGATAGGGTTATAATGCCTATGCCGAAAACAAGCTTACTTTTCCTTGATGAAGCATGCTTAGCTGCAAAGAAGCACGCATTTATACACATATATACATTCTCGCCCGTATCAGACCCTTTTGGCGGTATACAAAAGAGCCTAGAGCAGTATGCAAAAGAGCATGACTGCCAAATGAGCATTGTAGGAAAACGTATTGTAAGGCCCTACTCTGCCAATGAGGTAGAAATAGTGGCCGACATAGAAATTAAAAAAGAGCCGTTTGACTACAAATAAAAAATTACAAAAATGCTATTAACCACACCTTTATTATTATGGCTAGTGGATTCTGAAGGGATAAATAGTTATAAATATTTTGCATAATATTTAAGTAT
>JBMFTN010000037.1:0-4569 GCA_049966995.1 Candidatus Micrarchaeia archaeon | reverse complement strand
TCTGCTACAACCATTTTTTGCACCACTATAGTAACACTATTAGATTATATTTTTTCAGATTCATTTAAATACCTTCTGCTTTGGTGCACACTTTAGCACTGTGCATAGAAGCCTTCAATCAAGTTTTCACAAAAAACGATGTGTATCTTATAAAAGGACCAAGGATTCTTGATATTCTAATACGCTGGCCTACAGCACTTATGAATTCCAGGTTGCTTTTTCTTACTACATGGAGCAACCCAACAATTATCGGATAGAATACCAAAGCTAGTATTGCATTAATCAAAATAAGCTTCTTTCCGTGAAGTATAAATGTAGGGATAAACAGTATGACTGTAAGTATTAAGGCGGAAAGTACTAAGGCAGATAGCTGCTTGTACTTCAATGATATTTTAAAACTTTTTTTGAGAGCAAGCATGTATATGATATCAAGCATCAGCGGTCCTACGATAAACATACCGATTAGTATTCCATACGCCTTAAGATACGGCGTAAGCACAACTATGAGAAAGAGTTCTACTAATATTACCGTGAGCTGGTATTTTGTTGTGCGCTTTGTATCTCCAAAACCAATTATGATGTTGCTACCATAGGCACCGATAATGCCAAGAGTTATACCTATTATTATCACGATAAAATATGTTGGCGCTATATAGTATTCACTTGAAAAAAATAGGAGTATGAGTGGCTTTGCTACAGAAATGAGGTATACTATTATAGGCAACATTATAAGCAATGTATAGTATAAACTATTGTTAAATATTGAACTGAGCTTTTGAGAGAATTTCTCGTGTACTAAAGCTTTTGAGAACTCAGGTAGAAGCATGAATGCCAGGGAGTTTATTATCACTTCTGCAAAATTTCCAAGCCTGAATGCTGCATTATATTCTCCAACTATGAAAGAACTTGCAAAGACACCAAGAACAAGCACTGCGAAGCTCTTGCTACCATTTACAGAAAGATTTGAAATCACAAGTGGAGTGGAAAACTTGCCGAGTTTTTTCATGATGTTTAGTCTGGGCTTGACAAGTTCAAACCCAATATTTTTTAGAATGAATGAAAATGCAATCAAGAAGCCAGAAATCAGCCCTACTAGCATACCAAGGATGGCGCCCATTACGCCAAACCCCATTTCTACAAGAATTATAGAGACAAAAAGTTGCACTATTGAATAAGCTAGCACACTGTATGAGAGGGCATGGATCCTACCTATGCCCGTTAGCACTGCAATAGAGAGATTGTAAAGCACACTGAATAGTACAGCAATTGCACCTATTTCCAATGGCAATGTTATTGATGGATTATGGTATATATAAATAGCAAGCACGCCACTTATACAAATCCCAAAAATTACAATTGCAACTGTAATTGAGAGGGAAAGAGAAAATGCGTTGCTTATAAAGGAAAATATTGCCTTCTTTGAATTCAACTGCGGCAACCTTCTGCGCAAAGCTGTTCCCATTCCAAATGCACCGCTAGCATGAAGTGTTAAAGAGAAAGCAACAACAAGCGCATAAAGTCCGAAGTCAGATGGCTGCAAGAATCTTGCAAGGAAAATTAGCAAAGCAAGATTCATTATGCTACTAATAATCTTGCTTGACGTGAAGATTATGCCGTTTTTTGCAGCGCCAGTGCCAAAATCTAGCAATTTTTCTTGGTCTTCTGTCCGCATGGAATACACTAATCTCTCAGAAGGTATTTATCGAGGTCGTTTATAAAATGCTCTTTTTTAATTTGAAGGTGAGAAACAAACTTTATTGCTTTTTTGGTAAGGTCTGCTTTATGTTCCCCTGCAAGGAGAGTACCGTTGCGTTCTCCTTCGAATATTGCCTCAAGTTTTCTATCATCAGGTTCAAAAATGAACTTATAGTATTGGCAAACAGTGCATTTGGTAGGATCGCCGCCATACTTGCGCTGTAGCTCTGCGGTTGGCTGCTGGCCGGTATATGCTTGCTGTATTTTTTTTGCGATAACCTCTGGCGGATCTTTTAGGTAAATAGTATCTGCTGGGTCGCTTGCTGACATTTTAGGTTTGCCAGAAAGCCCTGGAAGAAACTTTGAATAAATTATAGATGGCTTATAATAGCCAAGCTTGGAGATAACATCTCGTGCAATCCTGAAATGTACGTCTTGGTCTATTGCCAAAGGGATAAGGCAGGGTACATTGTGTCCTTCTTCTACAGATTTAAGGAATGAGGGCACTGCTTGAAGGCTTGTATAAAATATTGCACCAACATTTGTTTCGTTTGTAAAACCGAAAGCATCCTTAATCATTGAGAACGTTATGTGCTTTGCAACACGCACCGCTTGTTTATATAAGGTTTTGGCATACTCAGTATCTAAGAATATCTTTGTTTTTGACCTTTTGAAACCCAAAGCCATTATTGTAGCTGCATCTTCATATGCATAATTGTGTATTTTCTCAAGCGTTAATGAAGGATCCTTTTTTGCTAGGTATTTTTCTTCGTCCGGTATTTGTATATAGACTTCGGCATCAAATTTTTCCTGAAGCCACTGAGCAAACATAAACGGAATTAGATGCCCGAGAGTCATCGTACCTGATGGGGCTATTCCAGTATATATGTAAAACTTGTTGCCTTTTTCATATTCATCTAGCAGCCAATTGAATTCTCTTTGTGCGTAGAAGATATGCCTTCTTAAGAGTGGGTGCAACGTTCCTGTATATTTCATTATACGCTTCTCTAGCTGCTCATCTATTAGTTCTAGGCCATAATTTTTTGCAAACTGCAAATAATCTATTTTTCCTTCTACTTTATATGGATCAACGTGAAAGCCATCGACCATTTTCTCACATATATGCTTTAAAGTTAAAGCTTTTAAAATGCATTATTCAGCGTCAAAGCAATTAACATTGCATATGTTATCAATAAATTATCAGTCAAGCATTATTTTGTTAAATATTTTTATTATGCGATCTTGCACTTTTTGCTTATCTGCATTGGCATTTACTAAGAAGTAGTTTTTGAATTCTTTCTTTATACTTATGTATTCATTACGCACTTTGGCAAGAAATTCCAGTTGTTCATATAATGAAAGTCTATTTTTTACTTTGCTTGAGGGCTTTGAATTATGGATTTGCTCTTTTATGCGATTTTGGATGCGCTTCATTGCAAGCTTTGGAGGCACATCTAGCACTATAGTTACGTCTGGGATAGGAAAACGTTTGTTTATTTGAAAAAGCCATTTCCTACTGATGCCCGATGCACTTCCATATGCGAGTGTTGAAAATAAATACCTATCGCAGATTATGGTCTCTTTTGAATCAAGGTATTTTTTAATGACGTTATTTATGTGATAAGACCTATCTGCAGTAAATAGCAATTGCAATGTGGTATTATCAAGTGATTTTTCTTTCTGCATTACTTGGCTTATAAGTTTGCCTATTATGCTATCTGTTGGTTCTCGTGTTATCTCATTTTTTATTCCCTTTTTACTTAGGTATTCGTGGAAAAGTTTTGCATGAGTGGTTTTCCCAGATCCATCAATTCCTTCAAAAACTATAAACATTTTAACACAACAAAACACAAGCAATTAATGTATTTATACTTTATAGGTAGTACGATTATAAAAAATGAAATACATACTAACTGAGTTATATACTAATTGCCACTTCAAACATCGCGCTTGTCAGGTACTAGGAGAATAAGATAAGATTAGGATATTGCTGCAGGATGCATTTATTTTAATCGCCGAGTAGTGGCAAATGCTCTATTCCATCTGGATTGCTATTTTTAAAATATGTGAATTTCATTGGATATTTTGAAAATTCAAAATAGTTTATTCTTTTATATTCTCTTGCCTGCGGAGGAAAGTACAGAGTATATTCTGCCTTAGAGGAAGCATCCATTAAATCAACTATCTGTGTTTTACCTTCTGTTAATTTATCAATATGTGCTATTTTGACATATTGCCCGATAATGTAATTGTATGGAGGTCTAAATATTAGATAAATTTTATCTGCTAGCACAGGATCTGTGGTATAAAGCATTAATATACTTCCTTCTCTTTTTCCCCATCCGATCAATGCAGGCACGTACCATGGTAAAGTATCTAATTTTTCCTTTATCTTTTTGTTTTCTTCTGTATCTGGCAAGTTCTTTATGAAATCGAGGCCTTTTATTTCTGCATAAAATTCTTGTTTTATGGTTTCTATGCGTATCAGGTATTTTGTATCTGTATCAATCTTTTTTTCTTTTTCGTTTGTCATATTAAATTATATTTAGTATTAGATACTTAAACATTTTGTGCAATACAAAGGCAAGAATCCAATGTGATACTAATCCTATTTTATAGTTGCTAGTTGTGCTTTTTATTTTGTGTGAGTATGGAAATATGAAAATTTTGTGTAGATTTCTGAATCAATGACTTTACAGCTGCAAAATTTTGATTTTGTAACAAAAATAGAAACATTTCAGGATTGCGTATAATTATTGACGCATATGCTCCCAACGGACTTCACGACGAAAACTAATTCCGCGTACGATATACAAAGCTATCTTTTGATATACATAAGATGGACAACAAGACAGAATAATTAACCTAATAAAA
>JBMFTN010000036.1:0-4729 GCA_049966995.1 Candidatus Micrarchaeia archaeon | reverse complement strand
TCAACCAACGGTTCAACCAACACAGCAACCAACAAATCAACTTCAACCAACGGCGCAACCTCTACTCCAACCCATTCCGGCATTTCTCCAGATTGTGTATCCGGTCAGACTTGCATAACTTAAGTGTAATATTAGATTAATGGCGATATAATGTCTGACATAGAGCAAAATGGTATCTCCAAAAGCGCAGGTACCTCTAGCAGCAATGCTACTGGCAAGCCTCCAAAAACCTGGTCTTTAATACTGCTTTCAATCGTTATCATAGTGGCAGTTTTCATAGCGATATCTCTTGTTCCACATCATCAGACATCTACCACTACTGTCCCTGTCTCCACAGTAATAGTCTCTACAACAGTAACGCCTATTGCACCCAGTTTCAACGAATTCGCTCTTGAGTTTACCAATAAAACCAATGAACTTTATGGTCTTCCTGCCAATGACTACACATCTTTTTTGCCTCCTCCTCTTCCGTATTCAGAACCAGATGTCAGTATAACAAGAGCTTATGGCTTGGTTTATGGGATCAATGGCTATTCATACATAAATGTTTCAAAATTGGAACTTTCATTCTATTATTTTGAACCAGGCAAGCTAGCTGTTCTAAATACTTCACTTCCTATCTTTGTCGATGCAAAAATATTAGATTTTAGTAATATTTCCATGTTGCAATACATATATAACATTTCTTGTAAAAACCTTACTACATATTGGTTTTTTAACATCACTCCTGCAAACAAAACGGATTACCAAATATATCATCAGTCAATTTTAATCAATAGCACATATTTCAATTCTACTTCGCAGGCGTGCGAAACAAAACTGATAAACGGTTACCATAATGGCACTGCAAATAAATTGATTTCAATCCTTTATACCGGAAAGTACGGCAACTACCTCCTTACTCTGAATGCTTTCGGCAATGCTAACTCGTTTAATTCGAGCTACTCAAATAGGATATTTGACCATCTCTACAAATTGCTAATACAAAATTACAAGTATATAGAGTAAAAAGGTTAACCATTTTAACCGAATAGCGTGCAAGCGTAGAGGGTCCTAAAAAGTAGTGACACAAAAACTTTATGAGGTACTAGAAAAGTGCTGAATTTGCGCAAAATACTAGTTGTTATATTGAGAAAAGGGTACTCCTATCTAAGCCTTCTATTAAAGCAAGGAACGCAGCTAAGCAGGATTTAAAGTATATAATAAATTAACTTACCCTCTGTATACGGTCCTATACAGCCTATCACTTTAGCGTACATAATAGCAATTATCCAGCTGCAATACTAGCGGATGTCCGAGTAGTAAAACCAACTTTTTGGCCAAATATATATTGACCATAGTCAAGCTAATAAGTGGTACCAGTTGTCAATAATGAAGCAGGTACTCGAGAATTCCGATCTATTTCATTGCAAACAAAATTTGATGAATTGCCTTGACACCCGTTAGAGGCATCAGACTTTACAAGCGAGGGATTAAATTTAACATATTCTTATTATATAGGTAATGCCTAATCTGGCATGATACAATTCAGTTGTGTACTACCATAACACAATAATTAGTGTTATCGAATGTAACTTTGCTGATCATGAGAATACTACACTGCTATATAAATGCACCAATCTGGTTGTAAACAAATTCAGAAGCTAGCCATAGTTATATTGAGTTGCGTTATCCATACTTATTCTTTACTGGCATCTTTTAGCGGCTCTGATGTAAAAACGGTTGCCATTATACAACATTAGCCTAATCAGTGGCATGTACCTATCTGGTTCTAAACTATGTCAAAGTTTGTGTAAACCTGAGTTTCTTTTACTAGCAATTTGCCCAGAACTCCTTACGTGGCATTTCTGTAATCTATTTTGTATAATACCGCCACGTTTATTGGCCCAAAATATGTAGTATTAGGCGACGCCACCTCAAGAGTGAATGCTTTGCTGGTTCCAGGAAGTATATTTTGTGGCAAAACTGGCATCACGCCAACGAGCTTAAAGTTGCCTCCAAGTATCGTAATATTTTCTATTGTCTCGTTGTAAGTAAGGTTTTTGTAAACAATCGAAAAGTTGTAAAAGTATGGTGAATCGGGTCTTACAGCAAAGCCATTCAATGTTCCGCCAAAATAGGCCCTGCCAGTCTGCATGTCATAGTACGTTATGTTAACACTTGTCACGTTGTCATAATAGCCATTTGGTGCAATAGTAATAGTGCTATGGGTGGTTTGCAAAAGCGGCAGTATTCTTGGTGAAGCCAAAAAACCGATCAAAAAACCTGCTGCTATGCCGATCACGAGCATGGCAATGCTTGTCTTATTCATATGTGCTCCCCAATTAGCTATTAGTAATGCTAAAGTTATTAAAACCTATTACCTTGTAAAGGCCGAATGTCACATTCCAGCCGAGCTTATTATAGGGCTCTATAGCTATGGGCTGTAGCTTGAGATGATGCATGAAATAGCTGCACTGCATTTCGTTGTTTCCGTAAATATATTGTGTATAATTCATGAAACAATCTGTGCTTTCATCGAAATACCAGCAGCCTTTCGAATCATTCATCAATGTGTTGTAGTAATAAGATTGGTTTGCCCATGTTATGTATATGTTACTTTTGTTGAGCAGGTACCACAGCGGCGGCTTGAAAGTAAGAACATAGCAGTTGTTCGGTATCTCGTTGTAATGTGCAAGTATAAACTGCTTGTCGGCCCTATATGCTGCAAATGAATACATATTTGAAGGCTTTACCAGCACGAAGCTGTAAATGAGATATGCGAGCTCCGAAGCTACCGCAACCAGTATTATTACCGTAAATATGCTGCTCATTAACGTTTTCTTTGCGTGCGCAAGTTTCCTGCGCCTGCCCATTCTAACTTTACTGGTTTTGGGTGCTGTGCTCAAGTCGCCAATACCAACTATTCCATATGCTGCTAGCATAGCAACTACGGGGAAGCTGCTTGCCAAGTATCTAACATCATCCCCTGTACTATACAGCACTCCACCGCCATAGTATGCAGCATAAAACGCGAAGACTATTCCAAACCACAGAAATAGCATTGTAATTTCCCTATATTTTTTGCGTTTAAGCCCCAGCGCAGCCCCAAATAGGGCTAGCGCAGTGTAAGTTATGGGAAATTCGTCATAATAATAGTATCCGTTTTCGTATACCTTGTCGTACACGCCAAAATAAAACAGCGTATTTTGCCCCACGTTTGAAACAAAGTTGTCAATGCTCATCTTAGCCTGGTTCTGCGCTGCCCCAAAGCTGTGCTCGTTGGCTATCACGACAAAAATGAAGTCCGGCGTAAGCAGCGCAAATCCCACGATTAAAAGCGCAGAGAACTTGACGAGATCCCTTTTCGCATGAGCCCCCTTGAAGTTGTGCCTGTCAAGCAGAAGGACCACAAGCAGTATCGGTATGACTATTATTCCATCGACCTTGGCCATCATTGCGTATCCAGCTGCGAATATCGTGGCAAGCCCTACAACTGTTCTTTTGCTTCTCATGTATATCATGGCGAGGAAGACAGAGAGGAGTATGAACATGTCTAGGACCGGATCAGGCAGGGTTGCCCTTGCATAGGTCATGAACAGCGGGGTAAACGCGAACAATATGCTTGACAATAGCGCTATCCTTTTGTCCTCGAATATTAAGCTGGCAATGAGAAAGACGAGCACTATACTTGCGAGCGCTATCAGGAACGAGAGGTTGAACATCACAGAGAAGCTGACGCCAAACATCGCGAATGCCGCGGCTTCGAGTATGGGCCATCCTACTGGCTCATGGAAAAGCCCGAAGGTGTTCGGTACGCAGTGCAAAGGGCTTGAAAAGCTGCATATGCCAGCGGCATGGTCGTATACTATGCTCTTTGCTATGCTGCCATAAATATATTCGTCGTTGTACAGTTGGAACGTGGGCTTTACGGCTATGAGCTCAAAAGCGGTGAAAAGCACCAGCACGAGCAGCAGCATTGCGTAGTCTTTCCTGCTTATAAAACTAAATTCCTTGCGTGCTACAACAACCGATATAGAAAGCGTAAGCAGCAGGCTTGCGAGCAGGAATATGCCGTAATACAGGTATATATATATGCCATTACTGCTGAAAAAGTCGACAATGTTACTAAAAAGTCCGCCAATCCCGGCTGCAAGCAATGGTAGCATCTCAAACATCCTTAAGCCTTCTTCCTATTTTTTGCTTTAGCCACTTTCTTCCCCTTCTTGTATTGTATCTTGAGAAAAATGTATACATATGCTACAACTATCGCTGCGGTAAGCATGTAAAGCAACGCATTCTGCAATCCTCTACTTAGAAATTTTGGGCTGTGGCCGGCAGCCGTTGTCGTCGTAACATTTGTAGTGGCAACTGTGGTTGTGACATTATTGAATAATTTCGCAATACTAATATTATAAGAATCATTCTCTGCGTACAGCCCTGCAAATTCTTTTGAAATGCTTATATTGCTAAACAATATGTTGTTGGAGCCGTAAATATAGGATGCGTAACTGCTGCTGTTTGAATTATATATTATTGTGCTATTAAGTATGGTAATGTTTCTGGATGAATTTATTCTAAACCCGTTGCCATATATGTTGCAGTTCATGATTTTTATATTGCTGGAATTGCTCACTATTATGCCATTTGCTATGTCGTTAATTGTGCCATTGTCGCAATTTATTGTTATGTTGCTACCTTGAATAACCGCGCCAACATAGCAAGGTGCGTATACCCTAAGCGGCCTAAG
>JBMFTN010000035.1:0-5245 GCA_049966995.1 Candidatus Micrarchaeia archaeon | reverse complement strand
TCTTCATATGCATAATCATTTGTGCATATATCTAACCCTTTAATATTAAAGTAAAAAAATAAATGGTGGAAAAATGATCGAGGATTTGATAATAATAGGTGCTGGTCCTGCAGGCTATACTGCGGCGATATACGCTGCCAGGGATGGCTTCAATCCCCTCGTAGTAAGCGGGCTTGAGCCCGGTGGTCAGCTTCTGCTCACTACGACTGTGGAAAACTTCCCTGGCTTCCCAGAAGGAGTAGAAGGCTCTCAGCTTATGGATCTTTTCAAGAAGCAGGCTGAAAAGTTTGGAGCAAGGTTCGTGTTTGATGAAGTCAAGGAAATTGATTTTGACGCAAAGCCATTTAAAGTTAAAACTGGCGCAGCAGATTATGAGGCAAATGCATTGATCATAGCGACAGGCGCTAAAGCAAGATGGCTTGGCCTCGAATCTGAGAAAAAGTTCATTGGCAAGGGTGTTAGTAGTTGTGCCACGTGCGATGCACCATTTTTCAAAAACAAAGATGTTGTAGTTGTGGGTGGTGGCGACACGGCTATGGAAGACTCATTGTACTTGACAAATTTTGCAAAGAGCGTAACAATTGTGCACAGAAGAGATCAATTCAGGGCAAGCAAGATTATGCAAGAAAGAGTCTTTTCAAACAGCAAGATAAAAATAATTTGGGATAATGTCGTCGAAGAGATTTTGGGCGATTCGAAGCTTACTGGAGTAAAGATAAAGAATGTTAAAACAAACGAAGAAAAAGTGTTGCGTGTTGATGGTGTGTTTGTTGCTATAGGCTATGAGCCGATCACAAAGTTTCTTAATGGTAAAATTGAGACAGACGAGCTAGGTTATATCAAGGCGAGAGATGAAGTAAAGACAAACATTGAGGGAGTTTTTGTTGCTGGGGATGTTGCCGATCGCTTATATAGGCAAGCGATAACCGCTGCAGGTAGTGGCGCAAAAGCTGCGCTTGAAGCACGTGCATATCTTCAGAAGCTTCATGCTTCAGATGAACATGCGCAAAGTTGAAATTGTGAATTTTCTGCAGTATTTTTAAGCATCAAAATAGGCTCCTTTGACCTTTTTTAGGCACAAGGTTGAATACGCGTATGCCAAGCTTCCTTACTTTTTTGCCTTCTTTCATAAGTGACCTTGCCATTTTTGCAGCGCTTTTGTATATGATTGAAGCAGAGCTTTCGTTGCTACCAAAACTCATATTTTTTATATGCTCGCTGAAATCCTCATAGCGCACTTTTAAAGAAACACCACGGAACCAGTAGCCCTTCTTTTCAACTTCAGTGCTAACCTCTTCGGCAATGCCATTAAGCTCTTTTTCTATGGTGTTTATATCAGAAGTTTTATTCTTTAGCGTGTGCTCACGCCCTATAGACAAAACAGTATTTTCGCTTACTACCTTACTTTGATCCTTGCCTATGGCCATTAGATACATATCAAGACCATATGATCCAAACTTGCTCATTATTAAAGTAGGGTCAAGCGCAGCCAGTTGTCCAACGGTGCTTATACCCATTTCTTTTAGTTTCTCAGCGGTCTTCTTCCCTATGCCGGGAAGTTTGTCAACTTCTTTGCTGCTTATGAATTTCAATAGCTCATCATCCTTGACAATAAGCAAACCGTTAGGTTTGGCAGAATCGCATGCCATTTTTGCATAATACTTTGTTGAACTGATACCTACGGTGCATGGAAGCCCAAAATTTGAAAGAATATCCGCTTTTATCTTTTTTCCGTATTCTAAAGCTTCTTCGTAAGTCAATGTGCCAAGGTCTATTGCTGCTTCATCAATGCTCATAACTTCTGTACTAAATCCATAACCCTTTACAAGTTCCATCACTTTGCTTGATACAGATTCATAGTAATCTTCATCTGCTTCAACATACTGTGCAGGGCATAGCTTGAATGCATCTAAAAGAGGCATTCCGCTGTGTATGCCAAATTTTCTTGCCTCATAATTACAGGTCTGTACAACCCCTCTTATCTTCTCGTTTTTAGGTACATTGCCAACAATCAGGGGCTTGCCCTTAAGCTCTGGATGCCTCTGCTCTTCACATGCAGCATAAAAGTAGTCCATATCTACAAGGATTACTGGCATAATTTATATAAAGTAGAGTAATTAATAAAACATGATTGCAATAAGTGAATAAGATGAAAGTAATAAGGCGCAGCGCCTTTGCTGGAAGTTTCTATCCTTCATCAAGGCAGGCCCTGACTTCTTTTGTTGAAGGCGCAATTGAAAGAGCGCATATAGCAAAAGAAGAGGTAGAAAATGCATATGCATATCAAGTACCACATGCAGGCTATGAGTACTCTGGAGATACTGCTGCATACGCATACAAAGCCCTATCATACAATAGCAGCATTAATAAAATAGACACAATCCTGCTTGTGGGCCCTAACCACACAGGCTATGGAATGCCAATATCGGTTTCAATGCTTGACTGGGAAACACCGCTCGGAGTTGCCATGAATGATAGGGAACTTTCAGAAGCAATAGCACAAAGTAAATACATAAGTATAGATGAGGAAGCGCACAGAGGCGAGCATTCCCTAGAGGTACAGCTTCCATTCATGCAGTACCTTTTTAACAAGGAGCATGAAAAAAAATATGCTTTTATATGCATGGGCGACCAGAGCTTAGAAGCAAGCAAGCACCTTTATGAAGCTATAGAGAATGCTGTATCAAAGCTCAAAAGGCGCGTTGTAATCATTGCAAGTTCAGACCTAAACCATTATGAATCTGCAGCAAGTGCAGGCATAAAGGATGCAAAACTTCTAGATGCAATAAAAGAGATAGACTATGAAAAAGTAAACAGGCTTATATCCCAGCTGGATATAAGTGCATGCGGTTACGGCCCGATTACTGTTGCAATGATGTATTCACAGCAACATGGAGCCAAAAAAGGAGTTGTGCTTGATTACACTAACTCAGGTAGGCAAACTGGAGATTACAGCAGTGTTGTGGAGTATTCGGCTATTGCGTTCGTATAAAAAGGTGTGCATATGCAAACAGAAATAACAAACTTAAACCTAAAATGGCGCGGAGAGATACACCAGGCGCCAGGATTAAAAAGCAATAAAAGGATAATTGATTTGGTGATACCATTTCACAATAGAGAAGACAGTATAGACATGCTCAAAAACATATTAAAAAGCCAAGTACTTAATGAGGTGGGAATAAAAGATGTAAGAGTTTCTGCACCATTTAAACTTTTGAGCGTTGAGCCTACGCCTCCCTGCATTGTTGAATATGGCTCAAAGATTGATTTCAAGCTTAAGATAGAAGTGCCTGATTATGACTATAAAGGACCTATTGATATCTCTTTCTTAGAGGATGAACACGAAAAAGTGAAGATTGAAATTAACAAGATAACGCTTTTGCGAGGCACTAGAAGTGTGGATATACCAAGCACCGAAATGATACTTGAGCTTAGAAAGGGGCAAGCATTCAAAGTAAATGTTCAACTTTATAAAATTCTTTCTTATATGGACATGGTCAAAGGGATAAAAGTTAACAAACCTTTCAGTTTCATAAGCAGCATGCCTAGTACACCTTTCAGCATAAACAACAAGAATTCGTTCTTGGCAACGATTTTTGTGCAGGCACCAGATTTGAATTATGGAGGGCCTCTTGAAATATCGCTTTTATGATTATTTCTTGAGTGCTAGACTTGCAAGCATTGCCTCTATCTGTATGCGCTCGTTTGCACCTTCAACGATTCTAAAGTTGCAATCTGCAATTTCCTTTACTGCCTCCAACTTGCGCCTCTCATCAACATTGAGGTTTTGTATCTCCCTATAACTTTGCGTTAGTATATCTTCAGCACTCATGCCAAGCTTTAGCATCAGGTTATCAAGTTCATTTCTGGCCCCCATAAAGTCCCCGCTTAGCGCATACTTCAGCATTAAAATAATCTCCTTCGGCCTAGCCCTTGATGCAACATCATATATACTACTTTCAGTGATCTTTTTGTTTTCCATGGCTGCACTCTGCAATATGTTGGTAAGCTTTCTCAAATCCCCATCACTTACATATATAAGCGCATCTTCTGTCTTTTCATCTATGTTGAGGTTCTCGCCTTTTGCTATTCTCTTTATGTACTCCTTCATTTCTTCTTCGTTAAGTGGCTTGAAGCGAAAAACAACACATCTGCTTTGTATGGGTTCAATAATTTTACTTGCATAATTGGCACTTAGTATAAACCTTGTTTCAGCTGCGTATTTTTCCATTGTCCTCCTGAGTGCATGCTGTGCATCAGCAGTCAACGCATCAGCTTCATCGAGAAATATGATCTTAGTTGACACGTCTCCAATTGCAATCGTCTTTGCAAACTCTTTGACAGTGCCCCTTATTACATCAATACCCCTTTGATCACTTGCATTAAGCTCCTTAAACGCCCCATTTATGTTTTCATTATAAAGGTCTCTAGCCATTGCGATAGCGCATGCGGTCTTCCCAACTCCTGGGCCACCTGCAAAAATCATATTGGGGAAGTTTTTTCTTGCTACAAAAGACTTAAGTCTTTCAACAATGATCTTCTGACCTATTACTTCACTAAGCGACTTAGGTCTATATTTTTCAGTCCAAGGCAAGTCAATATTCATCGAACCACAGCATTTAGGGATTACACAAGTAACACATAATATTATTCAATTATCTTTATATACTTTCTTTAACCTTTATTTTTAGGCGTGTACAAAACAATGTAGAGGATTTAATGGAAAACAGAAGCACTTATAGGAACCTTGGATTCAGCGTAAAATACATTGACCGGAAAGTCGATCCATTTGAAGATTTCTATATGTTTTCAAACGGCAAGTGGATTAAGACACACAAATTACCTCAGGACAAGACGGAACTTAGCTCTTTTGTCATGCTGCAAGAAGCAAATCTAGCGAAACTTCATGGAATTGTGGAAAATTGCAGGAAGTCTTCAGGCAAAAGAGCAGAAGAGGAACTTGTTGGCAATTTTTACACTTCGTATATGGATTTGAAGAGCATCGAAAAGAATAAGTTTAATCCGATCATACCTATTGTGGATTCGATAAAAAATACAAACAGCAAGAGGGACTTAACTCAATTAATCGCAAGCTTGTACATGAATGGGGTTTCAACTTTTATCAGCCTCTTTTCTGACAGTGATAAAAAAAATAGCAGCATATACGCACTTTATGCATGGGAATTAGGTATAAACCTGCCAGATCGTGGTTATTATTTTGACAAGAGGTTTAAAAAAATCCGAT
>JBMFTN010000034.1:0-5502 GCA_049966995.1 Candidatus Micrarchaeia archaeon | reverse complement strand
GCGAACCAAATAAATTGGAAAAACTGATCAGATTATCACATGCGATCATTGGTTGCATCATGCGCTTTGGGTAGTAGCTTTCTTGAGCCCGTGCCTGTACATTGCGTGTGTTATGAAATATGCAATAAGCACTGCAACAAGCACTATGACAAGCGCGTTGGCCCTATCATTCTTGTTCGCCTTGAGCATGTTCACAGAGGCCTTGAAGCCCTCTGCATAGCTTGCAATATCAAATACAACAGCAAAAGTATTCCATATAGCTACTGCAATGCTTCCAAAGCTTTTTCTGTGTGCAGCTATCATTATAGATTGTATAGTAATCATTATGCCAAAACCGATGATCATAAGCCCAAAGACAAGGAAGTTAAAAGCAAGTGCGTAATTTACCACACCAATACTCACATATTGAAGGAAGTAAGCTATGAAGCTCAAAACTATAACAAGCACATATGTCATTCCAGCGAATGCCAGTGCAAGGCCGGAATACGCGGCAGCCCTGCTAAAACCACCTACGTTGCCTGCTTTTCTTAACATACCTATGTTGTAGCCGCTGGCATAAGCATTCCATATAGATATAACAAAATCAAAGCCCAGCAATAGCACTATGATAATTCCAATCAAAAAAGCACCAAATCTATTTTACCTTCAATATATAAAAATATAGCTGCATAAGAAAGCCCTTAAAATATGCTATTATGCATAAAGGTAAAGATTTTATATGTTAAAAACAAACACATATTGCTAGTTTTTATCACATTGGTGGCATTATGGGTACTAATTGCGAGATCATTAATATATTCATGTACGACTCTGGAGCCAGGCTTAACGGAGAGCAGCTAAAGGGCCTGTTGAAGAACCAGGAGGAGTTCTCCAAATATGAATATGTACACCCGTCACCAGAAGAAATTGCGATATTCAGTGTACCATCAATTTTCAACCTCCATGATATATATTATGGTACTGGATCAGATCAGTTGAAGTTTAAGGTGCAAGTGGCAATATACGACACTGGTGTGTTTTCTATTCGTTTCAGGTACCAATTTAACGGTGAAATTTCGTTTTTGCAAAAAATCACATTCGACAACGGCATAAAGGAATTCCTTAACAATGCTGTTGCAAAAGAGCGCTCAAAGATAGAAAAAGCTTTGTCTAAGATAGCAAAAATATATGCAAGCGAGCAGAGCGAAGCCTACAGGTTTTATTTCATAAATGCAGATAGGCGTAAGCTTTCTAGCAAGGACATAAAGCTTATTGCTGGACTTCTTATAGATGAACAAAACAGCGATGTAATATCGGATCAATATGTAGGCGAAGTTACAAAGAGAAACATAGTATACAATGATGATGATATAATGTATGTTGGTTGGGAGAGCGCAGTCATGGTCGATCCCACAAGTGCATACGAACAAGAGCTTATAATAACTGAAATAGCTAACGCACAACTGCTTGAAATGCGCATATATGATGCCAGTATGACAAAAATAATAAGCGCGGCCGAAAAGACAATACCTGAAACTCTGGCAATATGGAAAAGAGGCAATTTGAAGAAGTTGAATGTTCAGCTCGGCAGTTTTTATGGTAAAACTCTCGATATGCTGAATATTGTAAATGATACTATAGTTGGGTTTGGAGAGTGGTATCTTTCAAGGCTTTATGGTCTTTATGATGAGGTATTTAAGCTCTCATATTGGCGAGCATCTCTAGAGAGCAAGCTTGAGATCATAAACAACAGGCGCACTTTCATCGCTGACGTATTGCGTAGCCAGTGGGACGAGATTCTAGAATGGATTGTAATACTACTAATAGTAATAGAAGTAGTGATAGAAGCGCTGTTTCTCGCAGGAATCAAACCTGTTTAATCATTATATATAATCTAAATTCTAGACTTTATGCAATAATTCTAAGCCATTAAATTCCATCTTTCATAAACTTTACTAATTGTCTAACTATATATAGACATTTATAAATATTGATTTTGAAGTATGCTGCGTGATCTAATGCCTGAAAAGAAAGTTGGGATAAGCAATATCTATGTAAGAAACCCCCACATAAGGATAAGCTCTGAAGAGCTTGCAAAGGCGATAAGTGCAAAGGATTTTATAGCAGAGATTGAAGCAATTGCAAGGGAGGAACAGCGAGTGATAAGCGAAAAGATAAAGGAGCGCGAGGAGCTTGCTGCAATAAGCTATCCTTATGGCCCTATAGAAGACTTTTTGGGTCCAAACCACAGTGGCGAGACTCTCGAAGATCTTATTGTATTATCGAAAAAGCTTGAAGAATTTATGGAAGAACTGTCCTCAGCAACTGATATCGATACAGCAATAAAACTTTCTGCTTTTCTCGTGGAAAAGGGCGTTACAACAGAGCAATCAATAAGGAAAATAGCAGAGTCTGTGCAGGTCAGCCCCCAAAAGATAAGCGAAGGCCTCGGCATAAATTCCATAACCCTTCCAAGCTTCGCCGAAAGCAATGCCACATTCGTTGCAGATATGCTTTATGATTTTGCAGTAGATATTTCAAGCAGCGATGACAAGCTCGCAAAGCTTAGGGACAAGCCGTTAAAAACGATATTCTATTCAAGCGAGAGCAATCCGGATAGGAGCAGGCCAGAGCTTGAGATTGCACTTGAACTTGTATATTCAAGGCTTCTTGAAGAAGACCCTGAAAAATACCGCGAGGTAATAAGCGCGTTAAGGCACGCGATGCTATTTCCGACAACATATGCATGTGTTGGAGGCGTGATGTCATTGGATCAAGCGGCAAGGAGTATTAGAGGAAACGAGTCTGCGCTAGTAATATCAGCCGATACTGCAATATATGACCCAAAGCTCGCCCCTCATGCAGAAACCACTCAGGGTGCGGGCGCTGTCCTATACTGGATTACAACAGATCCAGAAATTGCAGTAATAGACTACGAAGGAAGGGGTGCATACCACCTCTCTTTGGCAGATTTTACAAAATACCTTCAGGAGCATCCTGTAGTATACGGCAAGTTCTCAGAGATAATATACGTATATATGGTATCAAAGGCCATGGCAGCTAGCAAAGTTGGCATGATGCCGTTGAGCATGCTGAAATTCATAGTGGAGCATGTACCATTCCCAAAGCAGGCTCTTTATCTGGCGAGCTTCCTTTTCGTGCACGAACTCAGGAATTTTGACAAGGCAAAATTCGAAGAAATCCAGTCTCGCAGCTCAGTGGGCAAGGAGCCTCTTGCCGGATTTTCAAGCCTTACGGATCTGCTGGACAGCAAGTTCAAGAAGTTCAATGGCGAAAGGAACATGGAGGAGCAGGAATTCATCAAATACATAGAGAACGATAAGGATATAAAGAACTATTGGGCCTGGCTTGCTAACATAAGGAAGCAGCCTGAATTCGAAAAATTCAAGAAGGATCTTATGATAGACAAGGCGCTTGTGCTTCCTTCAAATACTGGCAACGTGTATTCATCAGCGTCGCTGCAATCTTTTGCAAGTTTGCTAAACGAGCTGGCAAAAGATCCGGGAATACTAAGCGAAGAAAAAATAAAGCTTAATGGAGTGATGGGCGGCTATGGCAGCGGCGCACAGGCTGTAGCAATGCCCATAGAGATAGAAACCACAAAAGAAAAGCTAATAAGAAACATCTCAATAAAATCATCGACCCTGCCAATAAATGCTGATCAGTACATACAGCTTCACAAATGGCTTATAGCTGGCAGCGAAAGCGAGAGGTCGAGCAATAGCGGCAACCTGTTCAAGAAAAGCCTTGAGCTTCTGAGGCGCGAAACAATTCCGGATGGATTCTACATCATAAAGAGGAACATCGATGGGACAGGAGAATACTGCTACGTAAGCAACGGGGTTGAAAGAAAGCTTAAGATAAGATATTGAAGAATCGAAAGAAATGGAGCGCCAAGGTTTAAGCCTTCTTGCCCTTTCCGAATCTGCCAGGCACCCGTGGCGGCTTTATTTCAGGGTAGATCTTGGAAAGCGCAAGCAGCTCCACAGCGGTATCATACCCTATTCGGTTCATGATTCTGCTTACCAGATAAGCTTCTGCAATCTGCTTGTGCGGTTTTCCTCTGCATGCCTCTTCTACAACTTTTGCCGCCTCGCCGCCAAGATTTGAAAAGATTTCTGCTACAGAGCTAAAGCTTCTTTTTTTGCCTTTGGCTACACTTTCAACATATTTATCGAGCATTTCCGTGTCTATGCCAAGAAACAGGTAAGCTTTTGCGTCTGCAATGCTGCGTATGCCGGCAAGGTGGCCAGCTATCTCCTCAGGTTTTGTGTCCTCTTTGATGCCAAGCCTCTTTATGGCAATCCAGTCCTTATATTTAGCCATAAAGTCTATATACTCAGAAGGCTCGTCCATCAAGTATCACTGCTGTTTTATTATGTAATAGCCTGCAGCTTTCTCTCTTGCTACTCTCTTTATAACATTCTTCTGTACAAGGGTGACTAGTGCATTTGTAACTAATCCTTTAGGCCTGTTTGACTTCTTTGTGATATCATCTGCAGTCTTAATGCTGTCCTCCTTTGTGGCGCCAAGCTCTTGCATAGCTTTTAGAATTGCTTGCTCTATAGGTGTAAGCTCTACCATTTTATTCACCTTAACATCATAAGAAAAATTACTTCTTTACTCTAAGGCTCTTCCTTTTGGGCCTGAGATATCTGTATCCGCACTTCCTACATTTTTCACTACCTGCAGGATTCCTTGCTTTGCATTTTTTGCATATCCATACTTTTGATATTTCTGCGTCTGCGATTGGAAATTTACCCATAAAAGCACCATAGTAAAAGTTCTTAAAAGAACAAATATAACCTTATTAATGATTGAACAAAAGATATAAAAAACAGGTAGTTATTACCTGCCACTTAGATCTGACACTTCGGTATTGTTCTCACTTTCACTCCTTTTATATTGATTGCCAGTAGATACTAGTACCACATCTTCAATGCTTTTTATATTTTTGAATATTATGCTTTTTTGTAGCAATAATCGCTTTATTTCATCCTTACTTGCATTGCGCCACTCTTCCATAAGTAGTCTGCTTACCTCTCCCTTCTCTAGGTCTATTATAGCATCACGTACTTCTCCCAGGTATTGGCCGCCATCGCTATATATATCCATGTTGTAAATCTCGCTTATTTTCATTTAGTCACCTATATTCCTATTCCTATTATAAGCTTAAATATCTTGCTATATATGCCGTATAACATTATTCATGCTCCTTTAATCCTTTTCTATCTTTTGCCTTGTAAAATTCGGCAAGCGCGATCTGCATGCTCTTTGCGAATTTTTCCTGTTCCTCTCTTCTTTCAACTTCATTGCTTGATTGGAGTCTGTTTTTGTCTACCTGCTTGGGCAAGCCAAAAGCACTTGCATGTGGGTGGCCATTTCCTCCCATGCTCTGCGCAAAAGGCACCGAATCTATTTCACTTTTGTCTATTACTCTTATGTGTGCTGTGCCCCTCTGCGCTTTTACATAAATTGCCATTTCCGCTCCAGCAGCGTTCG
>JBMFTN010000033.1:0-5549 GCA_049966995.1 Candidatus Micrarchaeia archaeon | reverse complement strand
TGCTAGATTTTCCAAACATCTTTTAGTTTCGCCTATGCACTTGATGAGTCACTCACCCACTTTATCCTGACACTTTTTCGTAACAGCCTTCAATGTTTTTGCAGCTGCTTTCCAAATTTAGCTACACTACTGGCAATCTGTAAGCAACTCTATGCGATCAAACTTGATGCACTGGAGGAATGTCGTGAGAGAGAGAAAAGATAGCACTGTTCAACGTATCAATTCCTTTTGATTTTCTTTACAATGCCATCGATGATATTACTGTTAGTCTTTCCATCTCTCAAATTTTTGGTTAGTTCCTCTTTTATCTCTGGAGTTCCATATTTATTTATCGCATCAATCACGGCATTTGTACCTTTTGTATTTATAAATGGGAGCAACTTCTTTTGCCCTTCTTCACCACCAATAATAGCTACGATATCCGCAAACGAAAATGGCCCACTTCTTGTATCCAGAGACAGTTTTACATCTTGACTACCTTCAGCCCATTCACGTATATACTCTTCCGTACTTTTCTTATATATCTCATTAAAATATTCCACATTGAGTACTGTTAGAGGTGCCCTATTTCGATTATCCTTAAGCCATCTGATATATACCTCATCTGGGATTGTTATATATACATATATATGTGGATTATCCTTAAGCCATCCGAGTATTCTATCATAATATTTCTGCCTTTCCTGGCCAGTAATATTCACAATATCCGAGAGCGGAATGTCACCTTTGATTTTTGAGTTCAATATAGATGGGTTATCTTTAGCCCATTCAAGTATTATATCAGCTACTCTACAAGTTGCCTTCATGCTTTCCTTGACTATTACAGGCGCTAACTCGAAATCTGGCTCATAAAATCTGTCAGATATATATAACTTTGACGAGAGCAACTTATCTCTGTTTTTTACGTTTTCTAGTACATCTAAAAATTTAGAAATAACTTTTTCGTTTCTAGATGTAACAATTATAGAAGAGAGTGGCAAATAGTTAATAGATTTATCATAGGAGTATTCGACATCTTTAACCTCTCCTATTTCAAAAACCTCTTTATCTATTTCAAAAGTGATGTATGAATCTTTTACATTTATAATATCATAGGCGCCTAAACGTTTAATAGTGTTCAGCACTGCTAACCTGAATTCATCGCTACGTGTGGCAAAATAAACTGCAAGATATCTTTTGGCAAAATCTACTTCTAACTGTCCGCCAAAGCCCTCCATGGATAGGGTAGACACAGAAAATTTAAGCAGTGCTGGATCATTTATCCAATTCAAGAAATCTTTTGCAATTTCTTTATCAAAAAGTAGCATGAGAATCACTGCTCCCGCCATATCTGATTTTAATAGCGACACACTCTTTTCGTCTTCTTCATTCATAATTACTTTTTTCAGTAAATAATGCAAAGGGCTATCCCGAGGCTCAACATCCATCCCATCTTCATATAGCGAGTTCAAAAGATGCACTGTGCCTTTTGCTATTTTGTGAGATTTGAGCAACGCAAGCAATTCTGATTGATCAACCGTGTCTTTTACGTACTCCCAAACTTTCTTGCGCATCTCTGTGCTTCCATATTCTACAAAAGTAGGGAGCATTTTTTCAAGCTTTTTTGGCGTTGATATAAGGGTATCGAACAAACTAGTCTGCATAGTCTCATCTGTATTCTCAACAAGCTTTTTCAACTCTTTTATATTTAGTTTGTTTACTTCTGAAATAAGACCTTGCTTCTGTTCAACAGTTCCAACTTCAATAATTGCCTCGATTCGTTCTTTTTCACTACGCCGAAAACTCATCATTTTATTCACCTTTCACGCTCCAACTGAAAGTCATAGTTAATTTGTTTACGCCCCCCCTTTATATTCCTTTTTCCTACTTTGTTCAACAAGGAGCTGTGCTCTCTAATATCCTATTTTCTTTTATCTTTTTTCGCCACTTGCTTTTATGCCAAATCACCTTCCCTATTATGCCTTCGAAGACATGTATTGCATTTCAAGCAGCATTTTGCCTCTAAAGACTGACATTATAACTACAAAAAGCTTGTCAATAGGTTTTACATGTTTGGAATAAGGTATGTGAACATAATGTAGGCAAAGAATTCGACAATGTACTTCGCAATATTGAATCGTATGGAAGATATTTCCGATAAGCTGGACGAGGCGAGCAGCAAGGATCTCAAAGACACAGGCCTTGCAATGTTGCAGCTTGGAGAAGCATTTTTCATTGTGTCACAATGCTGTGGAAGGGGACCTGGCTTCGATAAACGGTGCGCTGGGCATCAAGGAAAAGATATTAAGGAGCGGCCCGCGATCTAGAATAAACGGCGAGGCCGCAGCGCCGATCGTTGCAGTTTCACATGACATCGCGAGCATCGCAGAATTTGGGCGCATGAGCGAGAGGAGCAGTGCCTAGTGCAAGTGAATCACGATTTTCCACTCCTTGCCGCCTTTATTGCAAGTTCTACTGCTTCATCCGGCGTATTTGCGCGCAAGATTTTAACCCTCTTTCTCGCATCTATGTATGTGCCCGCGAGCTTTTCTGACCAGCCGCCATAGGCAGCAAGCGCGACTATAGGTATATTCGCTTGGTAAGCAATTGCAATCTCTGTCAAAGTTCCTGAGCCGCCACCTATTGCGATAATCGCGTCACAAGTCAGCGAGAGTACAAACTCCCTTCCGCCACCACGCTCCAACCCCGTGGGTATTATTACATCTACACCCTCTTTTTGGTAGATGTCCTTGCCCTTGCCATATGTTATCCCGACTGTTATTCCATTTGCTTTTTTAGCTCCCCTGCACGCCGCAGTTGACAAGGAGTCATAGTCTTTTTCTGCGCCAAAAACCAGTATTCCACCCTTCTTAGCAATAAGCTCGCCAACCTTTTCCGCGGCAAGCCGTGTGCCCTTGCCGTATTTGAGATCCGCAGCCGAGCCCATCACCCCTATCTGCAACCTTCTCATCTCATCACCTTTTTATTAGCATATTATACAACCTTGTTTTCCGCTTGCTCCCTGTTTTTTTTACCCCTGACCAAATCCAAGATTCCCGTTTTCAATTCCACGGGTTTTCCAAATGCCTTAATATCATATCCCTCTTTGGCAAGTATATCAGTAATCCTATTATAATATTTTATGCAAAGCCGCTTTGTGGCGCTAACATTTTCCTTTGGCACGCTTGCCCACTCTTCCAAATCTTCCCAGTAGGGCATATATTCCAATACACCATTCTGATCCAGCCCCACCTTCCTGCCATCCATGCCTACTAAATCCCTGAGCTCTATCCACTCGAACAAGTCAAACATGTTTGCTATGCTGACCTTCGATTTGCCGCCTACTTTACTTTCAAAGCCGCGACTCGAAACCCCAAGATATATTTCTGAGATACTTACGCCTCCTCTGCGCATGGCATCTATAGCAGTAAGCAGAGTGTTACCCTCAAAAACACCTATGTCCACCAGCGCAACTGGAGAGTCATCCACCAGATTCTTCAATTCCTTTATCTGCTCGTCGATAGGTTTTTTTCCAGGTCGCGGCGCCAGCTTAACAGTACCTGTATTCGGATCAGTAAGCCGAGTCACATCAATGTAAAAAACCACACCTGGAGTCTTTGGTGTGATATAAACTCGGTCAAGGCTCACAATTGGGTAGTTTGTTTCTCTCAGCAGTCCTTCAAGCTCATCGCGTATGTTGTTGCCATCAAGTTCGAAAGTGGCTACAGATTCGGGAATCCCTGCGGTATGCCAGAATTCCTTTACGAATTCGTCGCCCAGGCTTTTCAGCTCTGCCTTCAATCTCTCAGGCAACGGACCCACCACACTCTCCGTCTTAAGGACGAGATCGTTTGTAATAAGGTAGGTGCCGTCCTTCACCGTTCGTTGCATTTTCCATTTTATTCACCTCATAAAATTTTGAGCATAATATTTGACCGATTCAACTGTGGCAAAAAACAGTGCAAATTTCTTTGATATCAAATTGCGGAGTACTATCGGGCTTGGCCATGTGCAAAAATAAGCGCTCTTCTGCCATTGGGCAAAAAACTGTCCAGTTGCTATGCCTCTGAGTAATTTTATAACCTCAAGAATTAGAAACTGGTTAAGTTTCGATGCCGAAAGCGGAGCTACGCTAGATCTGATAATCAGCTTCCTTGATAAACGCAGGCAATTTTCACACGGCCTGCACACGCATGTTGGATCGGCATCACACTCACTCTGCAGGAGTATCATGATTTCATAGATATATAAATATTTTGTACAACTTCCTTGCACAATAAATTGCCACTATGTGCCGTGATGGAAACCTTTAAACGGAGTTGATACAATAATATACCGGATTGCATATAAGGCTTGATGATTTATGGTGATGCAGGTGCACATTCAGAGAGCTCGGAGCAGCGATATAAAAAGCATTGAGATGCTAAACCAAAGATATAACTTCGAACCGAACAGGGACTGGAAGAAGCTCGCAACTGCTAAGAATACCGAAATATACGTGGCAATCGACAGCGGGAAAATGTGGGTTTTACAGGCCTCATTCATTACAATTGGAATGATACGCTGCAGATACTTGACGTATTCGTTGATCCGCTGGCGAGGGGCAAAGGCTACGGGCGACAAATTATCAATTTTCTCCTCAGCAAAGCCAGGCGCATGAAAGGATATAGAAGCATTATCGCTGAGGCACCCGCAAAGGGGGTATAGACAAATTCTACGCCAAATTGGGTTTTAGGAAATGCGGCTACAATGACAGATGGTATACTAACAGGGACAACGGTGATATTGCAATATTTATGTCCTACGACTTAGAATGAGAAAAAAAGCTATTCGATATATGCATGCTTTATCTTTTTTAAAATGCCGAATATCGCACCGAGCAGTAACATTACAGCTAAAATTAACAGCATACTTCTTCCGATTATTCCGATGCCTTTCACAGTAATATTTATGCGGTGGCAAACTTAAAAATGTTTTCGCATTTTAGAGCAATGCATGCAACGTGTCAACGCACTCGTTGCGCAAGATTATTATAATTTCAATTGAAAAGTAAAAAAGACAGTGCAGCACATGGAAGACTATGAGATAGTTGAGCATAGACCGAAAGATATTCCAAATGGCAATGGAAGCGCAAATGGAAATGGCAAAATGCTTCTGATAAAAGCAATAAATTTCAAGGAGCCAATATGCATAATTTTTTCTTCTGCCATTGACTTGCAGAACGATGTAAAGGTTCAGAGCGATGGTGGCAAAGATGTTTACTATAATGGGAGCGTAATAGGTGAGATAATCGCCAAACAGGGTCCTGGCGACGTAACCGTCAATACGGAGTATGACATAAAGTATACGGGCGGCTATTCCAAAGATGGAAAAATTATTTACCTAGACAAGGATCTGCCAAAAACAATACAGGTTGAAGGCAAGGAAGTCGATCTGATAAGGAGCATAGCGTTGCATCACGAACTGGTGGAGAAATGGCTTATTGACGATGCATACGATTACCAGTACGCGCACACGATAGCGACGAAAATTGAAAGGAACTATGTGGAATCGCTTGGACTGAAATGGGA
>JBMFTN010000032.1:0-5958 GCA_049966995.1 Candidatus Micrarchaeia archaeon | reverse complement strand
CAAAATAAGGTATAAAATCAACATCAAGCCCCGTCTCTTCTTTTATCTCTCTTTTCGCAGCTTCGATGCTGTTTTCTCCTTTTTCTATATGCCCTTTTGGTATATCTAAATTCTTTTTGGGCGATATTAAAAAGAGAATTTTTACCCCTTTATCTACTTTGTATACTATTGCGCCTGCCGAAATCTCTTGCTTCATTCAATCACTTAAATATCCTTTCATTTATGCAATACGCGCTCTCAAGCTCGCTTTCTGTGGTTGAATTATAGAAGCCGAAGTTAAAGAGACTATAAAAGAAATTATAAGGCGATGAATATCTACATTTTATTCCTAAATTGCCTGCAATTTCAGGCATTATAGCATATTCGGCAAGCACGCCATAAATATTATTGTAGATATATGGCTGGTCTTTTATTATGATAAAGAATGATGTATGGTTTGAGTAGATCTTATATACATTTGTATTCAAGCCATATCCGCCAAGGTATGTCTCCTTGGCTATAACTGTTGAATTTGAGAACAAAGCATTCTCTGCTTCTTTGTTTGGTGGTGTTATAAGCATTGCCAAAGGGCTAGTTGTATTGAATGTTTCATTGACAAGCAAGATAATGTCGCTTGAATTATTTATTGTGTAGCTTGCTTCCTTGTATCCTGTTGCATTAACATTGCTGGATATGAAATTTGCAAAAGGAGTCCCATTCAATGGGATTCTGCTGAATGTAAGGTAAGGTGAAACATAAAATGAGAGAGGATAATTCAGCGAAACAAAATAATACAATATTGCGTACGCTACTGCAAGTAGTGTTATCAACTTAAAACCCTCTTTTGCTTTCTTTTTTGTTTTTGCTTTTTCTAATCTGGGAACTTTCAGTTTGAAAACGCCAGCTATAAGTAGCATGACGATAATCACTATGTAGAAAATTAGCATGCCAGCGAACATATGCACGAGAGAAGCACTAGCATTTGGCCCGTAATATAGCCATGCAACGCCTATTCCAAACATCCTGAGTAGGTTGAGGAGCAAAAAGAGCAAAGCGCCTGAGAAAATCCATGCTACTTTGTTTTTGGCTCTGCCTTCAAACAAGTAAGCGACAGGTATCAGGAAGAAGATCAGGCCTATCAATGCCCCTATGCCAGCGCAGCTTTCTCCTATACCTATCGTGTACCCGTTTTCTGCTATGCTTGTGGGTGGAACAAAAGTTGCATTTCTATCTAGCTGGTGCATTATATTATAAACTAGGAGTGCATTCATGCTTGCAAAACCTTGATTCAATGAGAATATTGGAGTAAGAAGTATTGGTGAAGCAAAAAGTGCATATATCATAAGCGCCTTGAATGCGTTTATATTCTTTGTACCGAATACTGTTACTACAATGCTAGCAATTGCAAGGGGAAAGAGAAGCATATCCAGCCTGAACTCAATAAACATAAATGAAAATACATAGCGGAGATAAAAGATCGAAAATATAAATGCAGCAAATAGAATGAAGCCAAGCAAGACATCTTTTGTTTCAACATTGCCCTTAATCTTGTTTTTAAATATGAAGATTGCAAAGAGAGGAATCATTATTATCGGAACAATTATATAGGTTGATGGATCGGTATCAAGTATGCTTGAAGGCGTGGCTAGGAAAGAATTTGCTAGCATTATAATGAGCGCAATTTCAAAAATTGCTATATATGTTTTTCTCATTTTATCGTCCTCAGTCGATATAGGCGTCATCACTCTTCAGCAGTTACTCTATTCTTCACAGGACAGTCTTACTTGTTATTTTACATATATAAATCTAATTATTTCAATAGAAGTATGCCAAGAATAAAGTTCAGATACCTGCCCCATACTGCAGATGTAAGGTTCGTAGCATATGGAAAAAGCTTTAAAGAAGCTTTAGAAAATGCTGCAATGGCGATGCTTGGGGTAATGCTTGACATAAGGAAAATAGAAAAGCAAAACTACAAGCCCAAAACTCTTGCAATATCTGAATCTGCGAGTACGAGAGAGGATCTGGTCTGGTTTACCCTTCAGGATCTTCTCTCAAGGATAGACAAAAAAGCCATTAATGCTTATAGTTTCAGAATTATATCTCTTGAAGAAGGCAAAAGGCTAAAGCTTAAAGGCAAACTTCTTTTTAAAGATGTTGATAAAGATTACCATCTACTTGAGATAAAAGCAGTAACTCCTCACGATCTAAGGGTTGTAGAAGGAAAGAATTGGAAGATTTTTGTATTGGTAGATGTTTAGAATGGCAGGTTGGATATTGTATGTGGAAGTTATAAGTGATTCAAAAAGTAGCTAGAATAGTTAGCACCACTTAAACAGGGTCTATATAATTGCAATGCATAAAGCATTGGCGCCTCAGCATCCCTCAACAGACAACCTTATAGATTGCTATAACCCTATCTCTCTGCGTATCGTTTATGCTGAATAGCTTAATAAAATTGCTATTTTCAAAAACACTTTCCCCGCTTGCATTGCTTTCTTGGTAGAATATATAGGATATGTTATATTCCTTCAGAATTGAACAGTTGCCATTCTCAAATATCTGAAAGTTTATATAATTTAGCGTAGAGAGTGGATATGTATATTCATCTATTTCAACATATGGTTCTACAGATATTAATGTTTGCCTGTGCGCTAAAGTTGATACGCTTTGCAACAGCGAGTCATTGTTGCTTACGGCAAATATTGAACTTTCATTTGTATTATTTAATATGAACCTAACAGCATTAAATTCAGCATTTGTTATCCAAGGCAATGGAGATCTTAACCAATAATTATAAATAAAAGCGAAATTAAGGCTTACCGAAGCAATCAGCGCTATAGCTGCTACCTTAAGAATAATTCTTCTTTTTTTATACAGCCAAGATATTGGATAGCTCGCCAAGATACTGAGAATCAGGAATATATACAGGAATATCTTGTTTGAATCCATGGGGTTTGGCTGTACAGAATAAACAGTAATAAATATCCAAAGAAGCAAAAATGGGATAAAGAAAGTTCTTACTTTTCCTGGTGCAAGTTTTAGCCCAATAATAGCTAAAATGAGTGGTATACCAACCATTTCTATCCAGTAGGTTATTATGTTGATTATTCCAAATGCTGCTGAAAGGAAGATATTGCCTGTAGGAGGGATAAAGTATTGATACGTAAAACGGTACCAGCCAGCGGCCAAGTTTTGGCTTGTCATGTATACAAATTGTGGGATTGCAATGCATATCAAAGGAATTGTTATAGCCAAAAATTCAGACACTGCCCGCCCTCTTAACTTTTTGTCTCGCAACATGTAGAAAAAGGCGAATAAGCCTACTAAGGCTATGACCTCTAGCGTGACAGGATGAACAAGCGGCAACGTACCTGCCATTAAACCTATATAAATGAGATCTACTTTCTCGAATTTCACTTTTTCAAATGCAAGCTCGTAGATTGCATATATAATCATAATCCCTATTGGTAACCCAAGGACGAAATCTCTTTGTGGCATAAGCATCTGATAAATTATTGATGTCCACCCACTTGCTATAAGCTGTGCCACGCTTAAAATAGCATAAGGGCCAGATGATTGGTTTAAACCATACCACTGAAGCAAAGTATTTAATGGTGGAAGCATATTGGGAATAATACTAGTAACGCTTGAAAGTGAATAGAGAAAAATTGCCATTAAATAGTCACTTCCAAACCAGAAAATGAATAGCGCTGCAATAGTCATAAACACATTTTTTGTAATTTTATAAGTCAGAAAGGCAGAGCCAAAAACAGCAGAGAAGAAAAGCATAAGGTCAGGAAGTAAAATAGACCAGCGTAAACCTAAGCCGTATTTCATTAGAACCGAAGAGTAAAAATCAGCTATGAACGGGAAAACATTCTTTGCATCTAGTGTAAAAAGATACTTTGGGGGAAAGTGTGTATAGATGAGAGAATTGCCTATTCCTATGTGATACATTAAGTCTGAGCAGATAGCAGGCCCTATACAATAAAGAGTGCCATTGCTCATATATAAAGAGCTTATAAATACTGCAGCTATTATAATGTAAACTACAAGAGACCAAATAATGATTTTTTTGTAATTTTCTGTGTCTTGTGAACCCTTCCCTTTGTTGAGCAGATGTACATCTTTAATTTTAAAAGGGTAAAATAGCAACACAGATATTATGGCAAGCAAGCCTATTGTGGCATAAAATAAAGTGTTAGTAAAACTGCCATTTATTGCATATAAAATAAGCAGTATGAAGCTCGAAGCAGTTATTCCTGTTGGGATCCCAAATACAAGTTTGCTCAGAAAATCCTCTGCAAATTTTATCTTTAGCATTGCTCCTATCCCGAAAAAGGAGGAAATCAAAATAAAAAGCAGTGCAAGTAACATATTGCTCATCAACTTCTTATCACTTAATTATTTAATATTTTATGTCTATTTTTTTTAAATATGCCAAAAACACACATTCGAAATTCCAAAAAGCATATTCAAAATACGCTAAAGATATATCTAGTCATATCTGTAGTGGTCCTATTAGTACTCATGTCTGGTTTTCTTGTTTACTATTCTAATCCCACCATAAGAAATACTACTAATCATATTGTGCTCTATGAAAATTTTACAGGCTCAAACAAAACTTCTTTTCCTGTTCATCAATATGATCTAAACATTAATCATACATACATAATACCTAATTTGACCTATCCTGTAAATCTTAATGTAAGCGATGCGATATATGCCACACCAACAATTTACAACGGGATAATGTACGTAACTACGATGGGCAGCCTTAGAGAATTGGAGGCACAAAGATATGATAAGACAACAGGCAAGGTTATTGCTATAGATATGCAGTCAAACAAGGTGTTATGGTCTGATAATTTTTCGAACCAAATAATGAGTCAGCCTATTATTGCTGGAAATGTTTTAGTAGTAGCTATGGGAAACAACCAGGAGGTACCGCCCCAGTTTTACAATGAGAATAATGCAGTAATTGGGATCGATATGGAGAATGGCAAAGTGCTGTGGATCGATAATATGTCAAGTTCTGCAATGACTACTCCTGCCTATTTTGAAGGCAACGTAATTGGAGTCACAATGATGGGTGAAGTGTACATTATCAATGCATCAACTGGCAAGCTGCTGAATGCGTCTTACTTGGGGCTGCCCGATCTTTTGTCTTCCCCCCTGCTCGTCAACGGCACCGTGTATGTGGGCGGTTCTTATTCTATATTAATGAATAATGGTTTACGACAAAACTTCGGCTCATTTTTTGCCATAAATGCTCTGACCGGTTCAGTAATTTGGAAAACAGATTTTCCTAATGCAAGCGCAGGCCTGAATGATATTTGCCCAACTTTTCATGATGGAATAATTGTAGCAGCTTATCTTGCCGATAGCGTTTATAATAATCCTACGCTCGTCGCAATGAATGCTACAACTGGTAAGGTATTGTGGGAGCTAAACGAGACGGAGGAGTCAAAAATAATCAATGTAACACAGCCTCAAAACATTTCTGGATCTTTAAACTTTACAGAAAATACTTTGTCTCCTTTGGTGTTTTGGGATGGGGATGTGTTATCTGATTCCAATTTTCTTGGTATATTGTTTGCAGTAAACATTACGACAGGAAAGGTTGTATGGGCAGTAGATACAGGGCAAAGTGAAGGGCCTCCAAACGTCATTGATGGCAAATACCTTATTACAATGAACGATGCGGGAGACCTGTTTGTAATAAATGCAACAAATGGCTCAGTTTTATATGATAAGCCTATCGGAATACCTCGCCTGGCCTCCCAGATTATCATTACTAAAAATTATGCAATAATATCCGGCATGAATGGGGATATCGAATCAATTCCTATCAATTTGCTCGTTTGAATTTTAGCAGATTTAGAGCGCTGGACTGCAGGAGCATTCCGAGGTCCTGATGAAAGCCAGGAGAGGGAGTCGAACCCCCCTTTGCCGCTCTGCAGGCGGCCGCATAGC
>JBMFTN010000031.1:0-6172 GCA_049966995.1 Candidatus Micrarchaeia archaeon | reverse complement strand
AACTATATAATTGGTTACTACAGAATCTGTTTAAAGGTAGACAACTTCGCCTTATGGCGCAGGACAGCACAGACATACCTGCGTATTCCAAGAAGGACAAAGATGCACATTATGGCCATAAAACACCTTCAAAGAAGGAGCAGATTGCAAGGAAAGAGGCAAAGAAGGAATACGTGTTCGGCTACAAACTGCATGCGTCTGCAGATGCTGAATCTGAAGTATCTTTAGTCTCAGTGGTTGCACCTGCAAACAAACACGACAAAACCTTCTTCCATCAAATTTATGGCGGCATAAAGAACATGTTCGTGATAACCTATGATACAAAGTACCTTTTGGATGCAGCCTACGATTCGACAGATATATACCAGGAACTCCATTATGACAATGTCAAACCAGTTATTGCAATAAACGGCAGGGGGTTCTACAAGTCCAAATTGCCAAAAGACTCATCTTACGGCAAAAGGTGGGCAATTGAGAGGATATTCTCAAGGCTGAAGGAAGTGTTCGGCCTTGCAAGAAATAGGTTTGTAGGCATTGCGAAGGTCACTATTTTCGTGTTTTCATTCCTCATCGCCTATCTGATAAAATACGCAATGTAACCGTTTGGGCTTGACGAGGTGATAATATGTAAATGTCAGGATCCTATATTTACTTTTTAAAAGAAAATAATAAAAAGGTGGGCTTGATATTTATAATAGTGGCAGGCGGGCAGCTTACCGAAAGGAGGAAGCTCCCCTCATGCAGAGCACATATGGCTTAAGGTCATATCCAGGATAGAAACGATACCATTACAGTGCATAAAGCAATGACACGACGAGCGCACTGGTATGGATGAAACGATCTGGTTTATGTGCAGTGAGCATGCAAGGCTAAGCCGCTTAGACGAATGCTGCCTAAAACAAAAAGGGGGCTACGGCCTGCCACGCTGTAAAACAGGTATGGATTATGCCTCTAATAGACCCAAAAAGCATTAATGAGCTTTAATATAAGCATAAGTCAAATGCTTTATGTGGGCGACGCCCTTTTTGAAGGCGGCAACGACCATGCGGCACTTGATACAGGCATCGATTGCATAATGATGGCGGATCCAAGCCAGACTATTGCCATAATAAAGGAGCTTTACGAATCCTTCAAGCCTCTGTAGCAATAATGCATTTGATGTCGCCAAAACCTGCGTGGATTTCAATCAAGCAATGTAGATAAACACGCATTTGCAGCCAATTTGCAAGCAACCCTGACATAGAAAGGTTTAAATATCTATTACTTTGTAATATATTTGACTTATTTTAGAAAGATTTAAAAAGGTTTTTGTAAAGATTCGACACAACATGGGATTTTTACATTTTAAAATTAAAGTGGTCAAGATGGCTAGAAAAACAAATAAAACAAATAAAAGTGCAAAGAAAGATGCACACATAAAGGCAGAGCAGCAGCATTACGAACCACAAAGCGGGCATAATGAAGAGATAAAAAGGATTGTGGTTTCAGACAATAAGCTAAATGTTGAAGAGCCAGCAATTAAAAGAAGCAGGGGCAGACCAAAGCATTCTCTTGGAGAAGAGCAGGAGGTAATGCCTAGCGATACACACAATATAAATGAGCCTGTTAAGAAATGCCCGAGCTGCGGCAGCACTGACCTTATATATGATAATGAACGCGGCGAACTTATATGTAACAACTGCGGTCTTGTAATAGAAGAGAACATGACTGATATGGGGCCTGAGTGGAGAGCATTTGATTCTGACCAAAGGAATGCCAGAGCAAGGACAGGCGCACCTATAAAGTATACAAAGTCAAACAAGGGCCTTGTAACAGAGATTGATAGATATAATAGGGATATTCGAGGAGTTAGAATCCCATCAAAGAGGCAGGCACAACTTTATAGGATGTGGAAATGGCACAAACGCGCAAGCATAGCAAGTTCAAGCGAAAGAAACTACCTTATAGCATTGCCAGAGCTTAATAGAGTGTCTAGCTATTTGGGGTTGCCAGAAAACATAAGAGAAAGCGCAGCACTCCTTTACAGAAAGTGCGTTCAAAACAACTTGATAAGAGGAAGGCCGATAGAAACAGTTGTACAAGCGGTGATATATGCAGCATGCAGGTCTGCAGGCATGCCCAGGACACTAGATGAGATTGCTAACATTGCCGGCTTGCCAAAGAAGGAGATTGGAAGGGCTTACAGGGTTATCTCTCATGAGCTTGACCTAAAGATACCGCTTACTGATCCAATAGCATATGTACCAAGATATGTCAATGCATTGAAGTTAAGCAGCGAGGCGCAAGAGAAAGCAATAGTTTTGCTAAAAGATGCTATGAAGCGTGGCCTTATTTCTGGCAGAAGTCCAACAGGGGTCAGCGCGGCTGCAGTATATATTGCTGGAGCACTAGCTGGAGAGCGCAGAACACAAAAGGAAGTAGCAGATGTAGCTGGAGTAACAGAAGTCACAATAAGAAATAGATATAGAGAGCTCAAGGAGCAGCTTAATATAGATGTAAACCTTTAGCTTGATAGCATGATCCGCATACCTGTACTTTTTGCCTTGTTTGCGGTGCTTGCATTATTTGCAAGCACATGCTTTTTCATTAGTTATGCAGGTGCAAATGTGACAGGCAGCCTGAATTCCAGCATCAATTCAACTAAAGAGTTTATTACGCTCGTAAATCAAAGCGCATACCTCATCTTTTATCCAAATTTAACAGCTGCATATAGCTATTTGAATAAAGCAGAGAATATGTCAACAAAAGATCCGCAAAATGCTTCTTCTTTGCTTGCCAAGGCCAGATCAAATGCTGAGGAACAACTTAATACCATATATAAATATAGAACAGATTCTGTGGTACTGCTTTCAATTATAGGCATTATATTGGCGTTTTTAATTTATTTTTACATGCGTCCGCTGAAAACCAAGCGCAATATCAGAAAAAGAGAATAACTTGAATTTAGCACTTGTTATACAAGGGCATTTACTCTATATAGAAGTTATCGCTGTTTGATAGCACATATAACAATAATATTTTAATTTATAAAAATACTTGCAAAAACATTAGTCAGATGCCTAAAAATTCAAGATCTGCAGATAAAGCTTAAAAAGCTTTTTTGGAAATTCGTATTGACCAGAGGTGGTTAAATGATTGGGGAAAATATAATGGAGGGGTTAGTGTACGAACTAAAAATTGCAGCGAAAGGCGCACATGGCGAAGGGATTGGAAAAGTAGGCGAATTTATCATATTTGTTAAAAATGCCAAGACTAGGATAGGAAACACTTACAAAGTAAAGCTCATAAAAGCATATAGGACTTTTGGCTATGCGGAACTGGTAGACAACAGCACCAAATATGTCGGCAATGGCAGCCTGATAGACCTAAGCGTAAGCGCCTAGCAAATGCTTAAACAAAAAAGAAAACCTTATATAATTATTGGTTAAATATTATATGACTTTCTTTATTTTTTGTAGGCGACTATTGGCTTTTGCTGTTACTGGGTAAATAATATTTTGGGTGTATTAATGGAAAAGATAGATTATTCAAAAATAATGAAGGGTACTACTACTGTAGGGGTTATCTGCAGTGATGGAGTTGTAATAGGTGCTGACACTCGTGCAACAATGGACATATTCATATCTTCGCCTGAAGCAAGGAAAGTGTGGAAGATAGGAAACAATATGGGCATGACAATAGCAGGTGGCGTAGGCGACGCTCAGGAGCTCATAAGGATACTCAAAGCACAGAGCGACTTGTATATGATGAATGAAGGCAGGCCCATGTCACCTAAAGCTGCAGCTTCACTTCTTTCAATAATATTGCAGGAGAACAAGATGATGCCCTTTTATGTACAACTCATAATAGCTGGGATGGATGGGGATACACCACAGCTCTTTGACATGGATATGCTAGGAGGGCATACTGAGAGCAGCAAGTTTACTGCTACTGGTAGCGGCTCTTTTACCGCGCTTGGTTATTTGGAGGATGTGTACAAAAAAGGGATTACAACTAAGGAAGCAATAAAAATTGTAGCACGTGCACTTTCAATTGCAATGCGCCGCGATGCCGCAACAGGAGATAACATGATAATTGCAACCATAACAAAGGAGGGATACACAGAATATACAAGCAAGGATCTGGAAAAGGTTCTTGCCAAATAAGTTTTTGTTTGTTTGAATATCTGATCTTCTAAATAGTGATATTTTGGAGTCAAAAAACTCTGAAGAAAATGGGAAAGCCCGAGCAGAAGAGCTTTTTAATAAGATTGCTTCTATGCTGCCTGATGAGGCAGGTTTTGTAAAGGCAGAATTTGAAGGACCCGATATCGTAGTTTATTTAAAAAATCCGAAAGTACTATATGAAAATGAACAAATTATAAGAAATGCTGCCTCAACAATAAAGAAGAAATTAATAGTAAGGAGCGATAGTTCAATACTTATGAACCCTGAAAAAGCCCTTGAGGTAATAAATTCTCTTATACCAAAAGAGGCAGTCGTGGCAACTATAAGGTTCGTGCCTGAATTCTCAGAAGTGTATATAGAAGCATTAAAGCCAGGATTGGTAATCGGGAAAGGGGGCTCAACATTGAAAAGCATAGCGATACAGACAAATTGGACGCCAAAAGTGCTTAGAACACCAACAATGAATAGCGATACCATAAAAGGAGTTAGGCAGTTGCTTTTTAACGAAGCAGACTTTAGGAAAAAGTTCCTTGTAAACATAGGCAAAAACGTAAACAAGCAGATAATTAAGAGCGAATGGCTCAAAGCAACGGCGCTTGGCGGCTTTAGGGAAGTCGGCAGAAGCACACTTCTTCTTGAAACACCAAACTCAAAAGTTATAATTGATTGCGGATTAAGCCCTGAACCCTCAATAAAGGGCCTTGAAGCCAATAGCAATTCTGATGTTAATAAGGCATTTCCTTACCTTGAGAATGCAAATATATCGATAAATGATATTGACGCGATTGTGCTAACACATGCACATATGGATCATGTCGGATTTGTCCCTTATCTATTCAAATTTGGATATGATGGCCCAGTTTACTGCACTCCTCCAACCAGGGACCTTGCAGCATTGCTGCTTAATGATTATATAAAGCTAGTAGAGAGGAGTGGAGGCGCGCCACTTTATGAGGAGAAAGACGTAAGGAAGATGCTTACGCATATGATAACAAGAGATTATGAGGAGGTCACAAATATAACAGACGAGCTGAAGCTGACATACCACAATGCAGGGCATATTTTAGGTAGTGCAATAGTCCATCTGCATGTTGGAGAGGGCATATATAATATTGTACACACTGGAGATATGAAATATGGGTTCACTAGGCTTTTTGACCCAGCAAGTACAAAGTATCCAAGAATAGATACATTGTTTATAGAAAGCACATATGGTGGCGCAAACGATATAACAAAAGGCAGGAATGACGCAGAAACGGAGCTCATGGATACTATAAAGCGTACAATAGATAATGGGGGTAAAGTCCTTATACCTTTGTTTGCAGTAGGCAGAAGCCAGGAGATACAGCTTGTACTTGAAAATTATATGACAAACAATATTAAGTACAAGATGGATGCACCAGTTTACCTTGATGGAATGATACTAGAGGCAAGTGCCATACATACTGCATATCCGGAATACTTGAAAGAGAGCTTGAGGAATCGTATACTTAACAATAGGTCGCCATTCGAAAACGAAATTTTTGAAGTAATTAAAGGGGAACGCTCAGATATTAATGAAAAAGGGCCTGCAATAATACTTGCCAGCGGAGGCATGCTAAATGGTGGTGCAAGCCTTGAATATTTGAGGATGCTTGCTGAAGACCCTAAAAATACAATGGTTTTTGTTGGCTATAACAGCTCAAATTCATTGGGTAGGAGAATCCAGAATGGGCTTAAGGAAGTGCCGCTTCCCGATGAGGATGGCAAGCTGATGCCAATAAAGATAAACATGAAAGTTTCAACGGTAGAAGGCTTTTCAGGCCATAGTGACAGGCGCCAGCTAATGAGCTTTATAGAAAACATAAGACCAAAACCAAAGAGTATATATACAATGCACGGAGAAGAACAAAAATGCGAAGACCTTGCAAGATCGATCGGGAGAATGCTACACATAGAAGCAAGGGCTCCTATGAACTTAGATTCAATAAGATTGCGCTGAGCACGTTATTTTTACTTCTTGTTTT
>JBMFTN010000030.1:3702-6329 GCA_049966995.1 Candidatus Micrarchaeia archaeon | reverse complement strand
GTAGAAGATGCATGATTGGCTTTGCTTCTTGCCAATACTACTTTAAAATATAATTTTATAACCCCTCCAGGGTTTGGATTTTCTTACCTTATGTACTTCAGTACGATCCAGCGTGCAATGTGTTCATACACTTGAACAGTAAGCATTGTATCAAGAGAATCAATGATTTGTACTACTTATTAAGCCTTTTCTTTGACCTTTCCGATTTTCTGCCTGTTCCTGGACTATTCCAATAGCGCAGGCTGTAAATAAGCATTATGCCCCCAATAACTAGCCCAAACCAGAGTGTTGCTAGCCTGGTCATTATGGTAATAGCAGAGCTTACAGTTGCATCTGTATGAAAGGCACTGCCAATAAAAGCGACAAGTGCGCCATCAGTTACCCCAATGTTTCCAGGTATAGCCGTAACCATGCCCAATACCATAGACGAAGATTCAATGAGCGCAGCACCAGCAATGTGTGGTGTAATGCCTATTGCCATTAGCGAGAAAAGAAGCGCCATAGCATTAAAAAACGCTGCAGGAAGAGATACTCCTAGAGATATCAGGTATACACTTGGTTTATTAAGCGTACTCTGGCTTGCAAAATATTCATCCCCATACAATGTAAACATCTTGAGTACTCTTTCATTTTTTATAAAATTCTTAATCCTCTTATAAAACCAATCACTCATAACAAACAGGAAAGGTATCATAAGCAAAATGTCTATACCTATGATGTAAAGCACATAAGTGTGGAAATAAAGTGCAGCAATAAGTGCAAGTACTCCTACTCCTAAAAAGTCTGTGAATATATCAAGTGTAACAATCGGTATCAAGTTTGTCGTTTTCTTTTTTGTAAGTCTATTAAGCGTATATGCAACAAGAACCCTGCCTACCTTTCCTGGCGTTATGTTCATTGAATAAAGTGATAAGTATACAATAAGGTTCTTTTTGAGCGGTATCTTCAAACCAAGTTTCTTTATATAATAGTTCCACTTGACAAATCTTAGTAAGTATCCGCAAAGTACTGAAATAAAGGCCAGTGAATAAATAAGAAGGTTTGAATGGCCTATGACACTTAATACATTGCTTATGCCACCAAACCACGCAATTCCAAAGAATACCAAAAAGCTTGCCACAAAAGCAGCAATAATAAATGCAGTAATCCTCTTTATAAGCTTAACATACTCTTTTTTACTTATCTTTGAAGTATGCATAATAGCATACCAAACAGACTTTTTCTTTTCTTTTGCCATTCCTATTTACCTTCTAGTTAATTTTGAAAATAGAATTTCATATTTTTTTGCTATCTTGTCCCAATCATTTTTTTTAATCACTCTTTTTCTACCTTCTGAAGCAAGCTTTTTCATGTAATCCTGATTTTCTATCGCAAAAGTCATAGCAGAATAAAGATTATTTGGATCTTTTGGCTTTATATACATACCGCATCTGCCCATTATCTCCGGCATGCCCCCAATCCTGGTTGCAATAGAAGGCGTCTCACAAGCCAAAGCTTCTGCAAGTGCCATGCCTGCAGGCTCGTAAAGAGATGGCATTACGAAAAGATCGGCCATGTTATAATACTTTGGCAGATCCTCCTCTTTTATGTCTGATATTATGGAAAACTGTTTATCAACACCCAATCTATGCGCCATTCTATGCAATGTTCTATCCAATGGCCCTTTTCCGATAATACCGAGGTTTGCATCATATTTTTTAGAAAGCATTGCAAACGACTTAAGAAGAACCTCCTGCCCTTTCTGCTTTACAAGCCTGCCATTGTTAAGTATGGAAAAATTTCCGTCTCTGAAAAAACCTATTTTGAAGTTTTTATTAAGTGGTCTAAATAGGTTAAAGTCAACACCATTATAAACAACAAAACTTTTTTCAATGTCTTTATTAGGTATGGTGGATTCAATTGCATATCTAGAAACCCCTGTAATGATATCAGATTCATGCATTATTTTCCTTCCAATAAGAATGTCATAATAAAGGCCGCCAAGGTCAGTAAAAAAATCTATCCCTTTTGGAAGGGAGTTGTGGATAGTCAAGGCAAGCTTTGCATTCACACTTTTTATAACTTTTACATTACCCATGTTATATTGGAATCTGTTATTGATGTGGTATATCTCAGCATTTTCCCTTTTGATTTCTTCATTTAAGCCTTCCATTATCAGAAAAGGCAGTGGCAGCATTTTCATTTTTATATATCGCGAAGGCAGGCGCACTACTTTAATACCTTCAACATAATCAACACTTTTATCTTTACAAGTTTCGCAAGCCGAGGTTATTACGCTTATCTCATGTTTCTTTGCAAGCCTTTTATATACCTGCAGTAAGACCTTTTCTGTGCCCCCATGATAAGGATAAAAGTATGGATTAAGTATGCATATATGCATAATACCACGAACAGTAAATATTTTATAGCAAGTTTTAAAATACTTAATATCCGACAAAATTCTTTCAATTTTTTGGTCTGAATAAGACGTAACTTTATGCATAAATAATAACCACAGCTAAGGCTTGAGAAGTATAAAATGCATTGAGATACAAAGCAACACAAAGTGATTCCGTATATTACATGGCATCTTAAAAAGATTCAGCGATAGTTTATACCTGATAAGCTGTTCCCAAAAATTAGCATGA
>JBMFTN010000030.1:0-3602 GCA_049966995.1 Candidatus Micrarchaeia archaeon | reverse complement strand
AAAAAGATTCAGCGATAGTTTATACCTGATAAGCTGTTCCCAAAAATTAGCATGAAACGGTTTCATCCATATATATAAATAGGGTTTCAGCTCTAATAAAATCATACGGGCAGATGGAAGCATGGAAAATGCAAAAAAGAACATAATCTTCATGCTCATAGATACTGTAAGGGCTAGCGACATATATGGCAACAACAGCATGCCTGTAATGAGCTACCTTTCACGTAATGGTATTACATACGATAATGCTGTTGCCCCTGGTACATGGACTGCACCTACGCATGCTGCACTTTTTGTAAACAAGAATGTTTCTGGTATAAAAAACGTTTCTAGGGATTTTTTTACAAACGGCACAATGAAAATAGACCCTTGGCTCGTTAAAACAAAATTTCTCCCTAACAGTGCCAAAACTTTGGCAAATAAACTGTCATATTACGGCTATAAGTCTGTATTATTCTCTAACAATCCGTTCTTGTCAAGCTTTACAAATCTCGCAATGGGTTTCAATAAAGTTTATAACTTGTGGCTTGAAACAAACATCAAGGGGAACAGAAGGCTTGCTGAAAAGGTTTCTTTTATACTAAACAAAGGTGCAAAGGCAAGAGTAGCAATGATTAATGCAAGTTATGCCTTTACAAGCCTGTTGCCAAGCCCGGCTTTAGATAAGTTATACCTTTACTTGAGGAAGAAGCTTGACAAAAGTGTAGCAAAGGCAGATGGGACTAATTATCTTGATAGAGGCGCTGCATACACAGAGCGAATGATCTCGCGTTATTTGGATTTTTTCTTTGACTACTCCCCACAGTTCATATTTATAAATTATATGGAAGCTCACGAAAATTACCCAGTAAAGGGTAGCATACTGCAGGATAAATGGTTGTACTTAAGTGGAATTGAGCCCTTAGATGACCATTTAAGTAAAACGCTTCACAACGCATATCTGCGCCGCATTAGATACTTAGATGGAAGGATAGGAAAAGCAATATCCATGTTCAAAGCAAAAGGTTTGCTTGAAAATGCTACAATAGTAATAGCATCTGACCACGGCCAGGCATTTGGCGAACATGGCATGCTTTACCACTCGCTTCCGCCATATGAGCCGATCTCAAAAGTACCTTTAATAGCAGCCAACTTTGAAAATGGGAAGCTTGTAAAAACAAAAGAGCATGTTCATAATGCTGTGAGTTTGCTGGCCCTGCACAACGCGCTATTAGATCTTGCATCAGGCCGCGAAGAATACCTTAACGGAAATCTTAGGAGGGAGCGCTATGTTTTTAGCGAGCACAGTGGCATAAGCGAAGGTTGGGACGAAAAGCTTTTGCGCATGCTCAAATCAAAATCGCAGGCAGCGAAAAAAATATACAAAACAAAGGCATCTATGAACAAACCAGCAGTAGCTATCTATTACAAAAATATGAAGCTTATACATTTCTTCGGAGAAAAACAAGATCAGCTATTCAACCTAGAAAATGACCCAGCAGAAGAAGATAACCTAATAAATGCCAATAGAAATATTGCCCTTAGCATGCTAAGCAATTATCGCTCAATTTGAATATCTAATGTTCCTCACAAAAGGTTGCTTGCATACACTTGCATTATCTCCTATTATATTGCATATTTGTGCCGTAAACACATTAGCATTTCCTATTATGCTTTGCGCAACAGTAGAGTTTGCATTCTCAAGATCGCTTATTATTGTGCTCCATCCATATTTTTCTATGAGCAGAGGGCTGAACTCTCCGCCTACCTGTACTGTGATGTTGCCAAAATCTATAAAAGGTATGCCGCCGCGTTCGTTTGCAGGTATTGCAGTAAAATTGATGTCAAAAGCACTGAAAGTTTCATTTTCTATCTTATTTGGAATTTGCAGTGTGTGGTAAGGATATGTATTGGTAGTTTCCTCTACTCTTTCAAATGTTATATATGGACTGCTATATGATGAATTGAAGAATGTGAAAGTAGGAGTTCCAGGAGAAAAATCTGAAGCACTGCTTGTCATATAGTGGAGCGAGCTAAAATTGCCAAACCTATCCAAAGCAATTATCAAAGCCCATCTGGTAGCAGCGCAAAAAGGGCAATAGTCTGCTCCAACATACACTACTGCCGGTTTGCCATCAAGCTTCAGCACAGTTGTGCTTCCTGTCTTCAATGGCAGGTTGTTTGCAGCCCCAGCACCAATATAATTTGCTATTTTATAATTGTTTGCAATGTTATATAAGTTCGAGAGTACCTGCTTTGGAACTGCAACATTATCCATGGCTGCGCTTGCGCCTCCTTGTGCTTGCTGCACAGCCACAGCTATAATTACAATTGTGATAATGATTCCAATTATCCCATATAATGCTTTTTTACTCATAAAATCATTCACGTATAGAAATGAATGGTATCCCTTTAAGAATTCTATTTATTGCGTTATTTATTTTATCCTTGTACCTGTACAAAATGTACGCCATTACAAGGCTCAAAGCTGCCCCTGCCACTATATCTGTAAAATAGTGCGCCCCTATGTACATCTTCCCAAACAGAACGAAAAGTAGCCAAATAATATACAATGGTCTTATGTATTTGTACTTACCCAGAAATGCAGGTAAACCAGTCAGTACAGCAGCATGACTACTTGGGAAAGAATAGTTTGCCTCGCAGTTATATGCGTTTATCCATGAAAGCTCTGGTGTGTTGCAAGGCCTAGGCTCTTTTACTATAACTTTTATCGCATCGTTTATCACGTAGAATAGCACTACTGCTATAGCAAAAACATAAACATTCTTGTCCTTTTTTGCAAGCATATACAATGCAATGAGTGGCAGCACTAGCAGGTAGCTTTGAGTTATTGCTGCCATTATCTGGTTAAACCATGGGCTTGCAATGCTCTTCATGAAATGGAGTACAGCTAAGTTTATACCTATTGCATATGGCTCAATAGTAAATACCTGAAGCATAATACCATCATTTTTGTTTTACAAAACTTACATAATACAAAATGGCTGCAATGCTTTTTGTGTCAATTATCTTATTAACCTTTATCATTTCGAGCGCTTTGCTAAGCTTGACCTTTTTTGCTATTATATCTTCATCTTTTTCAGACCTGGGCCCTTCTTTGTAGCACTTTGCATAATAGAAATAGTGTATTGATGTGATAGATCCTGGTTGAGGGTACGCCTTGAACATGAGTTTCATAGATCTTGCATCATATCCAAGCTCCTCCTTCAGCTCTCTTTTCGCAGCTTGTGCTGGTGTTTCGCCTTTTTCTACGTGCCCTGCTGGAAGTTCATATATCCTTTTTTGCAGTACAGGCCTATACCTCTCTTCAAGTGTGGTCATCTCGTTGCCTATAAGCGGGAGCACTACTGCCACATCATTCTCCTGTATAATGGCAATTTTTTCTATTTTACCTTTTGTAATTGTGCTCTCTTCGGCAAGAGAAAATATCTTGCCTTTGTAGTATACTTTGACATTGCGTTTTTGATGTGTTTTCATTTGTTTCATTATACTTTCATAGAAAGGTTTTATAAATGTAACAACATCAATAACAAAGTATGCAGTGCTAGGGGTTGTTGCGTAACCTGGCAGCGCGGCAGGCTCCAGATGTTTAACCTTAATTG
>JBMFTN010000029.1:0-6465 GCA_049966995.1 Candidatus Micrarchaeia archaeon | reverse complement strand
AGCGGTCAAACTATTTGGACATAAAAGTATTTAAATCTTTCTAAATATCTGATCTATTAAGAATAATGTCAAATCTTCATTTCTATTTTGTGCTTTCAATTAGCATTATATTAATTTTTATAATCTCAATGGCTCGCCTAAGTGCACGGTTTATATCTGCTCTATCGCTCCCTTTTTTGGAGAAAAATTCTTTAATGCTCGCCTCTTCTTTTTTGTCTTTTATGCAGGATAGAGCTTCAACGAACCTGCTAAGCATATGTGTGCCGCTATCATACCTGTTTTTAAGTATGTCCCAGTTATCCTTTGTCCACTTCCATATAACTTTGTCTCCAACAAGGTTGGTTGAAGCGCGTGCAGCTACTATAAATGAATCTTGAAATCTTACCGCTTTGCTTAGAGAGAAATCGAGCGCTTCCTTTAAAAGTCTGGTATCCATAAAGTAGCCCATGCTGCTTAATAATTTTCTCTGCTCCTCAGGTAGGTTTTCCTTCCTGTATAGTGCAACAATATTTTCAAACGTGTTCTTGTTGCCATTTAAAGCAGCTATCGCATATGCTATACCGCTTAAGTTTGGATCTATGTTTTTACCATTAAGTTTGGCATTGTAAAGTTTCAGCATGTGCTTTGTCACGCTGTTATTCAAATCCATAAGCCCAAGACTCAATATAGTAGCGCTTCTGAGCAATGTTGTAGTATTCGGTTCATTTTGTCTCTTTTCTAAGCCTATTTTTGAGATTATGCTGCTGTAATATGGGATTCCAACACTTTTCACTTTTTCTGCAGTCTCTCTTTGTCCATAAAAGAGCCTAAATAGGTTTGACAGGTGGCCACTTATACTATAGTTTAGCGGATATTTAGTGTTAACGCAGTAATTTTTAACAAAATCAAGATATTCATCTACTTCTATATACCTAGAAATCGTCATTGCGTATAAGTCATTCTCTATTCCCCAAGCATCTAAGCCTGTTAGCTTATCCTCAGATATCATACTTCCAAGATGCTGTAACATATCCTTTGAATATTTTACCCTGTAAAAACCCTTTTGGCCATAGTTAAGCTTTGCAAAGCTCCCTTGTACCTTAATGCTCTTGCTTAAAGTTTTAAGTGTATCAAAATGCTCACCCTCTTTATCTACATAATGTAGAGGTATTGGCCATAATGTGTTATCCTTTGAGCCCAGCAGTGTGAACCTATGTTGTTTCACTTTGTACGTATCGTGTTCTTTGATTAATTCTACTAGTGGATAACCCTCTTTGTCTATCCAAGCCTTTGCAACTTCGCTAACATTGCGGTGCAAATTGGCTTTTTTTGCGACGGTACTAATGGAATCCCAGAGATCATATTTAGTTGCGTTTCCATACGAATGCTTCTTTAAATATTCATGCAGGCCTTGCCTAAATACCTCAAGACCAACATAATCTTCAAGCATTTTAAGTATACTTCCACCTTTCTCATAGCTTATTGCATCAAATATCTCATCAATTTCTGCAGGAGCATTTACCTTAACGCTTATAGGGTGCGTCGATTCGAGTTGGTCAGCACTTAGGGCAACAGCATTTGTTTCAAGAAATTCCTGAGTGTGGATATCCCATTTTGGGAATGCATAATCCACAGCTTTATAGCTCATAAATGTGGCGAAACTTTCATTGAGCCAAAGGTCATTCCACCACTCCATTGTCACAAGGTCTCCAAACCATTGGTGTGCAAGCTCATGGGCAATTGTAACTGCTATGTTCTGTAATGTTGCCGTAGAAGTTTTTTCATCTCCGAGTATTGCAATCTCTCTAAAAGTTATGGCTCCCCAGTTCTCCATAGCTCCAGCGGCAAAATCCGGTATAGCTATCATGTCCAGCTTAGGCAAAGGGTATTTTATTCCAAAGTAATCTTCATAAAACTTGACAAACTTGGCAGTCAGCGAAAGCGCAAGCTTTGCATACTTAATCTTACCAGGAACGGTTACAACTCTTATCTGAAGCTTTCCAAGCTTGCCTTTCAAATATTCAAACTTGCCCACACCTAAATAAAGCAGGTATGTGGACATTCTTGGCGTTTTTTCAAATACATACCTTTTTTTCTGACCTTCATCTATTATTTTGCTTACTGGCATGTTGGATATTGCATCAAGATCTTTATCCACTATGAGATCTATGTTGAAAGTTGCCTTGAATGCAGGTTCATCAAAGCATGGAAAAGCGCTTCGAGCATCAGCGGCTTCAAATTGCGTTGTCAAAAGATACTCTTCACTCCTATTTTTGCTATTGTTGTACCTGCTCCTGTAGAATCCATACATCTTGTCGTTGTTTATGCCTTTGAATGTGACTGATATTGTGGCGCTGCCTCTTATTTTTTTGTCTATTTTGAGCACAATGCGCTCGTTCTTCTTATCCTCTTTAAAATGTGCGTTGTATGTTGCTCCTTTATTGGTAATTTCTACCTTCTCTATAACAAGCTCTTTTGAGTTTAGTATTATTGTGTCCGTATCCTTTTCGATCATCACGTTAATACGTTCAAACCCTTCGAAAACAGATTTTTTCATGTCTGGCTTTATACTTATGCTATAAGATTCTGGAATTACATTTTTACCTAAAGTCTCATGTTTGTCCATATCCATGCAATACGCCTCGATATCCTATGCCCACATGTACATAAGACAGATATCCTTTATTTTCTACCTCACTACCCTTGAATTTTTTACCGCAGCATTAACATGAAGTTTCATATTTGATTGCGATCCATACCATGAATAAAGGATCATCAAATAATAGAAACATAATCGCTATAATTATTTATAGTATGCTGTATATAAAATATACCTCTCTATAAGTATAGGGCATTCTTTGCGCTGATTGCATGAAAATAGCTTTTGTTTCAGATGCGGCATACCCATGGAGTGTGGGAGGATTGGAAGCACTAGAGCGCACTGAAGCGGAGTCTTTGTCAAAAACGCATGAAGTTCATTTCTTCTCATTTGAATGGCCGGGGATGGAAGCTAACTTTAAGGACAGCAACATAATATACCACACGTATCACAAAATTACAAAAGATACCTTTTATAGGCATGGAAGGCGTTCAATAAGGGAGGCAATTCTATTCTCTATAGGCATATTCCGCATATTTGGTTACAAGTTTGATGTGTTGCAGGTAAATGAGTTTCCAATCCTGCACATACCAATACTCAAGCTGTATTGCATTCTTAGGCGCTGCAAGCTAATCCTAGATATTGCAGAAGTATGGGATAAGTCGTATTGGACAACCTACCTTGGCAAAATACCCGGCATCATTGCACATATCTATGCAAATATAGCGCTAAAGATGGGTGATGCATACATCGCAAATTCCAGTATGACTGGGGTGCTGATAGAACGGCTTGGCATAAGCAAGTCAAAAATAAATGTTTTCTCTCCAGTGCTAGATGTATCAGGACTTAATGCAATTAAGGTGAAGAATAGCGAGGAAAGAAAAATAATATTCTCTGGAAGGCTTATAAAGGAAAAAGCTGTAGACAAATGGATACGCATAATTGGCATGCTCAACAAATTAGATAAAAATTTTAGTGCTGTCATAATCGGCGAAGGCCCAGAAAAGCAAGCGCTTGTTGATCTTGCAAGAAGCATGGGCTTAGAGAAAAAGATAACTTTTAAGGACTTCTACAAAGAAAAAGAGAAATATAAGCTATACAAAAGCATAAAATCCTCAAAAGTCTTCCTTCATATGTCAGAGCGCGAAGGTTTGAGCATTATAGTCCTGGAAAGCTTGGCTTTAGGCACTCCTGTAGTCCTCCCAGCTTACTCTCCCATTCCAGAAGAAGTGAAAGACATGTGTATTGTTGAGAAAGAAGAAAGCATACCAAAAAAGCTTGCCGAGATCCTAAATAGCAGTAGCAAGTCTGCTTACATAAGGAACATTGGCAACCTTGACCTATTCTCCATAAGTGGGGCCAGTATGTTCTATAAAGAACTTTTCAAAAAGCTAGGGATTAAAGACAATACAGAAGCTAAGCTATAAATTTATTTATACACAAAGAGCATATGATTCAATGGAATTGCTAAATCAGATGCCCCCTTATAACCTTTTTGGGCTTGATAACCAAACCTATGAAAAAGCAAAGGTCGTGGTTGTACCAATACCCTATGATTCGACTTCAAGCTATAAGTCAGGTTCAAAAGAAGGCCCGCATGCCATAATTGAAGCAAGCAGGAACATCGAGCTTTACAATGAGGAAACTGAAAGTGATATTAGTAATATAGGTATATTTACAACAGAGGAGCTTTCACCAGATTTTAGTTCGCCAGAGGTGATGGTTGAAAGAATAAAAAAAGAAATTAGCTTAATAGTATCTCAATCAAAGATGCCCTTGCTGCTAGGGGGCGAGCATACAATCACTCTTGGAAGTGTAGGCGCCTTGCTTGATAAGTACCCTGATATGAGCATACTATATTTTGATGCGCATTCTGATACAAGGGACAGTTATCTTGGTGCCAGGGTATGCCATGCAAGTGTTGCTAGGCGCATAATGGATATCACTGAAAACATATACATAATGGGTGTGAGGAGCATAGACAAGGAGAGTGCAGAAAAATACAGCAATAAAATAATGTACATGAAGGACATGCACAAAATGGATTTAAAGTCTATTATACAAAACCTTCTTGGCCAGCTTAACGATAAGGTATACATATCAATAGACTTGGATGTGCTTGACCCCAGCGAAATGCCAAGCGTTGGTACTCCAGAGCCTGATGGAATGCATTTCAACGAGCTGAAGGAAATTATAAAAAGCGTTCTTGAGAAAAAAACTTTAATTGGCTTGGATGTTGTGGAACTTAATCCAATTCCGGGATTTATTGCCCCGAACTATCTTACAGCAAAGCTTATATATCTAATACTATCCTATTCATTTGGGGTGCAAAATGACTGATAAATTCATAGTGCCTTCACGCAGGAGTTCCAGCGCACTATTAAGGAAAAATAGTCAAAAACTTAACGAAATCGCAGAAAATAATGACAGAGTATGGAAAGAAGTTTTAAATCCCGTTGCAGACGTGGTAGTACGTCTTCGTAATGCAATAATGCTTCAGCAGGAAATCAAGGACAAAAGCGAAATTTTCAGAAAGCAAAAGGAGGAAATTCTAGAAGAAATAATAGAAAATCCAGATAGTTTTAAGAAATTTATCTCAAAGGATGAAGATGGTAAAATGACTCTTTCATTTAAGCAAGAAAACCTTAATGAGCTATCTTCAATACTGGGCTCAAATGTAAAGCTTATAATCTCCGAGTATTTTGTATCTAAAGACGAAAAGTCTTTGAATGAGATACTAGGCCTATTGAAAGAGTTTAACTACGAGAAAAATGATTTCCTTACATTATCCCAATATAAAATAAGCGATGCTCTTAATAAAATAAAATCAAAGCAAAGCGACAAATTTGATAAATTTTTGGAATTAGTTGACAAAAGAACTGAGATAAAGCTTAGAATCGAAAAATAGGTGTGCAAATGATAAAAAGAGTTTTAATTTTAGTGAAACCTGACGGCGTGTATAGGGCGCTAATCGGAAAAGTTATATCTACCCTGGAAGAAGCCGGGCAAAAAGTGGTTGCTTTGAAGATGGTAAGGCCAGATAGGGATATGGCAGCAAAGCATTACGTAGCAAACGACGAATGGCTTACAACAGTAGGCCAAAAAGCCAAATTAAGCTATATGGAAAAGGGGATAAAAGTCGAAGAGAGCGAAATTGAAATTGGCAAAAGGGTGCATGCACAGCTTCTCGATTACCTAACAAGTGGACCGATTGTCGCGATTGTTTTTGAGGGCAATGAGGCTCCATTTGTTGCAAGGAAGCTCTTAGGCCCAACAGAGCCACGCAAAGCAGAGCCATCCACCTTTAGAGGCAAATACTCCAGTGATTCATACGATCTTGCAGACGCTAAAAAGCGTGCAGTAAAAAACATTGTGCACATATCCGACGAGGAAGTTGCAGACAGGGAAATACATGTCTGGTTTAAAGACTCTGAAATAAGTAGCTACAAGCGAGTAGACGAAGACATCATTTATTAAGTAACAAAATTAAGTTCAATATGATTATACTATATTGTCTTTTATCGTTTATCAATTCAAAAGTGATCAGCAAATCTTAAATGATAACATGAAAGGCAAAATAATAGCTTTTTTGGTAATAATCGGAGTGTTATTTTATTTAGTATACGCCTATGAGCACACTATAACATGCAGTTTGCTTAATCAAATTAGCCCACAAGTTGCCAATATTTTTGAATGTGGTCAATCAATAAGCCAAACATCACATACCGGTAACACGGTCACAATAAATAACATAACTGGCTATGAAACAAATGTTTTCCAAAACTTAACTTATAAATTCAACAACGCGAGCTATGGCGTCAACTATACAAAACAGTATGAACTAGCCAAGAAGGCAAATCCAAACATAACAAATGTTGTGCCTTTTA
>JBMFTN010000028.1:0-6510 GCA_049966995.1 Candidatus Micrarchaeia archaeon | reverse complement strand
AAAGATTTATAATTTGTCAGGTTCCTAAAGTAAATAGATACCAATGGACATTATAGGAGGGGCAATTATAAGCGAGATAATATTGATACTAGCTATAGCCCTAGTGATATTCATAATTTTTAAAATAGGCAAGCTCCTCCTGAAGATAATATTTGGTATTATAGCAAACAGCATACTAGGTGTAATATCCATATTTGCTCTGGATTATTTTCTCTCTCTAGGTATACCGCTGGCATTACCTGAGATAGTAGCAGCAGCAATCTTTGGTCTTCCTGCAGTAGGCACTATGGTAATATTTCGTTTATTCGGAATATCAATATAAGGTCAAAATCCTAATTCCTAGTTATCATAAGAACAAGACATTGCTTAATTCTCTTTAACCGGTTCATCTGCATAGACAAGCATCCACATGTTTGGACCTATCTCAATGCTTTTAACCGGCCTATTATCATCATCTCTTAAACTGTAATGCTTTCTTGTAAAAAATTCTTTTATGTTCATATGCTCACCAAAAAAGGCAAAAGCCGGGTGGATAATAAGCTAGCTTTTGTCAATTAATATAGGACAAAGCCCCTATAAATACTTTATTTTTTGTTTAATCTTATCAAATTAAATTTGAATTTTTGAAATCATATCAATTCTATAACTTCAAAGTTCAATTATCCGAATTTGAATTCATGTCAAGCATGCTCCATTTGAATCTTGTATAATTGGTTTTGATGTCAAGGTTCCTAAAGGGATATCTCCCTTTTATAAGCCCCGTAACCTGAGCATGTGCTATCTCAGGTTTTTCCTGGTTAAATATGTTCTTGTGTGCATTTATTGCGTTCTCCATAGCGTCGCTTTCATTCTTGAAAAGCCCCATTCCGAAAAACCTGAAACTGCCGCTCATAGGTACAAGCAACTGGAATGTGCTAAACAAGGACATATCCTGGTCGTAATTCTTGTAATAGTTCATCATTTCAACGGAGCGCACATATGTCGTGCTATTAAAATGGTAATTTACAAGGAAAGCAAGAATGTATGCATAAGGGGGTTTCGAAGCGCTTATAGTAAACCTCTTTACAACGCCACTCTTTTTCAGCGTTGATAGCCTATAATTTACAGTAGACTCCCTGGCTTTTGTATCCCTTGCAAGCTCAATAAGTCTTGCCCTGCTATTGCTGCTCAGCGTCTTAAGCATTGCGCGTTCATTTGTATCTATTTCGGTAGCAACGCTTTTTAGTTCCTCAGCCCCTATTGGAAAGTAGCCGTAGTTAGGCACCATTATAGCGCTAGGCCTTATTGTTATATTGGAATTTTCAAACTTTGAAGGAAGCTGGCTCTCCCACATTATATAATCCATGGCATTGCTTGCCCTTGTGTGTACAATTACATCAAAATCTCCATTACACAAATAGGCATTGCTTACAAATCTGTCTTTTTCGAAAGCTTTTTTGAGCTCATCAGGCGTTGGCTTTCTGTCAAATTTGAGCATTACGAGATGCCGTTGCGTAAAGCCAAGCTTGTCATCATCTACTTCTATAGTATAATGCAAGCCGTAATCTTCGCTTAGCTTTTTTAGCAGCTTTACAACCGTTACTCTAGAAGTACCAATGTTTTTTGCTAGCTCTGTTACCGTAGCGCGCGAATTTTCACTTAGAAGTCTGAGCATGAGCTTGTATCTTTTGTCGAATTCCATAGTTTAAACATGCATTAAAAGATTAAATAATTTTACATTTTTGCAAATCTCATTATAAAATATTTTCAAAATGCAATTGTTTAAAAGCGTTTGTTATCCATTAATCATTGACATATATGGCGTCAAAAATGAAGCTTAAGGGCTATCTTGCAATAAGTATCGCTGAACTAGAGCTCTCTTTTGTGCCCATATTATCCAGCACAGGCGCCAAATTGGGCGTTCTTGAACTTTTATTTTTTATATTTGCAACTGCAACCCTTGTATCTTTTGCCGTTATTGTGCAAAAGCACAAACTAGGTGAGCTTTCCGCCATAATGCGCAACAAGAAGGCATTGCCGCGTGTGTTTAGTGCTGGCCTCCTCAATTATGCATTGCCGCAACTTCTTCTTACTTTAGGTGTCGCAGGCACAAATCCAATAATAGGTAGTATTGTAATAAAACTGTGGCCTATCTTTCTCGCAATGATGCTACCTTTTGTGCTTAAAACATCCATAAAATGGCAGCAGATGGCATCATTGCTCCTTGGACTTGCTGCCGTATATATACTGGTAGCGCATGGTTCTATCTATGCAAACATGGCAGAGATACCATTTATACTGCTGCTTGTCGGATACGCGCTTTCTGTTGCATTCTCCAACCTAATAATAAAGGGTCAAAACTATGACCTATTCAGCCAGATTTTCCTGTTCAATGCATTTTCTCTCATATTCACCATTGGAGCGATTATCCTTCTTCATGTTCCTTTTGTAGCAAATATCACAGTGTCAGAGCTTTTGTCATTTATATTTCTTGGCGCAGTTTCCTATAGTATAGGTGCAATCCTATTTTTCTATACCCTTAAGCTACTTAATCCGATTGTTGCATCAAATGCAACATATATAACACCCGCTCTTACTGCGATATTTTCATACCTGCTGCTCGGAACTCACTTGCATGCTTATTATGCAGTATCCTTTGCGATACTTATTGCAGCAATGTTGATTCTTCAGAAATATGGTTCTGGTGCTCCAGAATATGCAAGAAAAAAGCACAAGCTGCAACTATTTGATGTTACTGGAGCATTTATTAATACACAAAATACAGCCATATCAAAGAATCTTTTTGGCGGAGGCAGAGCCCTAGCAGCAAAAATAGAAAAAGATAAACTAAGCGCAATGAAAGATGAGCTTAAATCCGCAAGTGTCTATAAATGTATGGTTTTCAAAAGCAACGATAAGCAAATAGAGAAGGATGTCATGGAATTCGTAAACGACATAATGGGCGCAGAGGAGCATGAAGAGGTGCTTATAGGTATTGGTGAAACCAGAAGTATTGAAAAATTCTTTGACAACATATCAGAAAAACTATCCTCTTATGAAATAGAGAAATTAAGGAAACAATAATTAGCCATTCAATCTATCGCCAATTTTATATCTGATATGTCAACTGTTTTCCTTTTTGCATGCTTTGAAAGCTTTACTGCTTTTTGTGCTACACCATAAGCAACATTGTTTATGTACTCTTGCATCGCGTCTACAGCTTCTTGGCTTGCTCTCAATGCGCCTGCCTCTTTTAATATCTTTCTTACCGTGGAGCTAGATATGTACACAAATTCACCCTAAACCAACTGTTATTATTTGGAAAAGCATAAAAGGATGTTTATAAAGTCTGCATTAATGGAAGTCAATACTATTTTCCCTAAATATCATTTCAGCAATTTCTTTTCCTAGTATGAGCTTCACTTTTTCAGTATTGCTTCTTACATCGTTTACGCTTCTTATGCCATTTTCAAAAAGAAGTCGTGCCCTAGCCCTACCTATCTGAGACAGGCGGACAAGATCCATGAGTTCCTCTTTAATGCCATACCTAAGCCTTACGCGCATGTCTATTAGGTTATTGACGCGTTTGTGTAATATCCTCGCCATCTCTATTGCCGCATATATAAGCCAATCTGCATTTGTTATCTTTGAATATAATGCTCCAGGTGTGGTATTGTACTTCTTTACTATCTCCTGTTCCTTTGTTTCGCTTATCCATTCTCTTAGCATGAGTGCAGTGCTGAAGGCTCCAACTGGGTCCATATTCACATAGTCGTATGTGTTAATAAATCTTCTACGGTTGTTCATATAGAGGGCATACTCCGCTTCCGCTTCTTGCGTCGCCCTCACATACGGCTTCATTTCCAATGTATTTGTTATCATAAAAAGTATCCCTATTCCGTCAAGCTCCTCTTCAAGGGCTTCAATTATTAGCTTTGCAGAAAGTGGATCTATATAAAGTTCGCTAACGCGCTTGCCTATCTTCGTTGCGATGTAAGCATTGCTATCTCTAGTTATAAACCCCCACGTTTGCAGGTCTTCTAGTACTTCATTAATAAGGTTTTCAATGTGTAGCTTGTTACCAAACTGGTAGCTATAAAAGGTTTTAAGCATAAAATTAAGCATGTTCTTTTTAGTGTTTAAAAAGCCCTCAGCTATGAATGACAGTATGTGCGCTCTTAATACAGGCGCAATGCCTAAAGCGGATTCGATCGGTTCTGGCTTGGCTGTTATATACTGCATCGAAAGCTCCTCCATCCTCTCCCTGGTGCCTGCAAGCAGAAGAGCCCTTCCCTCCTTATCATAAGAAGGCCTTCCTGCCCTTCCAAAAAGTTGCATTACCTCATTTACTCCGAGCCTTTCACTGGTTCCATTCTCGTATCTTGTTATATCCCGTATAACCACAGTATGGGCAGGCATGTTTATGCCTAAAGATAAAGTTGGTGTTGCGCATATTACTTTTATAAGGTTGTTCTTGAATGCATGTTCAATTTCTACCCGCTGCTGATTGAGCAACCCCGCATGATGAAAGGCGACGCCATCTTTTACCAGCATGGAAAGCTTTTTGCATTGTTCTGTGGGCTTTGAGAGCGTATTTAGCACCTTATTGCTTAAGATATCCAAGGCTTCAACTTCATTTTTGCTGAGGATGCTTGACACATGCTTTGAAAGCTTGTACGCGCCAGCCTCTGCATTCTTTTTGGTTGAGTAGAAAAGCAGCACCTGCTTGCCTTTTTTTAGCGTATCTTGCACAATCTTTATTTCTGGTATGTTGCTGTCTCCATCTAGCTTCTCTTTTATGTAGTCGTTGTTTTTTATATAATAAGCATTTCCATCATAAAAAACACCTTTGAGAAGAGGTACAGGCCTATACTCGCTTGTAACAAGCCTTGCATTTAGCCATTCTGCAATTTCGCTTGCATTGCCTATTGTTGCACTAAGCGCTATTATTTGGGCTTTTGTAGTTTCCTTGATCTTTGTCATAAGCAGTTCAAGGGTTGGTCCACGAGAAGAATCTCCAAGCATGTGTACTTCATCAAACACAATGCAGCCTACATTATACAGCCAGCTGATGCCGTGACGTATAAGGCTGTCAAATTTTTCAGTTGAGAAAAACATCATATCATATTCATAAAGCCAGGGATCATCTGTGTCTAGATCCCCTATTGAGATTGCTGTTTTAAGGTATGGATAACTCTGCTTAAACTCTTCAAATTTTTCAGTTACAAGAGCTCTCATCGGTGCTATGTACACCGCCTTCATTCCTTTTCCTAGTATGGCATTTACGCATGCCAACTCCGCTATCAGGGTTTTTCCGCTTGCTGTTGGACTTGCTACAAGCAGGCTATTTCCAGAAAGGAGTCCTTCTCTTATTGCCGATTCCTGAGGTGGTGTCAGTGTCTTTATACCTTTAGAAGTTATTGCCTCTATAACCTCTCTAGGCAGCCTATCCCTTAAATCAGAAATATCCATAAATATATAAGTGAGCAAATAACTATAAGAAATAGTTATAAAAAAAGCGAAAAAAGAGCACAAAATACCTATGTGCTTAGTCCTTTTCCTTACTCTTGTTATAATCCTTTAAAATCCTTCCTTCTATACTGCGTTTTAGGAATATTATCAAATCTTTGTCTGGATTTAGCGATGATGTTTTTGATCCTCTTTTTGGTATCTCCTGATTATATCGAGGAGCATTCTGTGCATTCAAAAGTTCTGTTGTGCTCTCCCTTGGTCTTGTAAATTCAGTCAACTTTGATAAGTTTGATATGTGTAAGTTGTGCACATTATTCAAGCGGTTCTTTATATGCTGCATTTGCGTATTGATGTACCTGTTTATTGCTGTAGAATCTATATATAGTTTATTTTGCCTGCTTTTTTCTTCGATTGGTATCTCATAATTGTTAAGCTGTCCCTCTTCATTTGCCTTGCCTTTCCTAATAAATTTCTTCAACGCCAATTTCTGATTTGTTTCATTGAGCTCTACTCTCTTTAGCATCTCAGCAAAAACTACACTATTTGCTTCAATCTGCTCTACCACTTCTGTCATTTTGCCATAAGTCGCATTTTTCTGGGGAATACTAGAAAACTCAGTGTTGTTTCCATATATATTTGGGAGCTCATTTTTGATGCTTACCTGATTGCTTAATATGCTAAATATAGAAAGCGCCTGCAATTTTCTTACAAAACGTATGTTTGCGTTAGCCTTAACGCCGTTTACAGCAATGTGCAGTTTTGATCCAAGTATGCTATTGTGTACAGTTACCTGGCTTATGCTATTATAAAAAATTGACTTGTAGTTTGTTATGAAGCCGAGCTTGTTTGCCATGAGAAATCTTTTGTTAGTAGCAATTAGCCATGAAGCAAGAGGCAGTTTGCCAAAACCTCTTCTTGTTTTATATACTACACGCTCACCTGGCAGTAACAGAAGCTCAAAACTGTCATCGTCGCTTTTCATAAATCTTCAACCCCCAATAAAAAGCGGTCAAACTATTTGGACATAAAAGTATTTAAATCTTTCTAAATATCTGATCT
>JBMFTN010000027.1:0-7155 GCA_049966995.1 Candidatus Micrarchaeia archaeon | reverse complement strand
TTTGTTGGAAGCGATGCTGTAACTAAATAACCAGTACCAAAATTAGGATTTGTTTGTATGCTACTGCTTCCCTGATTTGCTACCAACATACTAGAATTTTCCATTCAGGATTTATGCCACTAATTTTCTACTGTTGTTTTCTTTGAAAAGTTAGCCTCAAGAGGGAATTGAACCCTCGACCTCCTGTTTTCCTGCGCTTCTTGGGCAAACTTCTTCGCGAGAAGCTTACGAGACAGGCGCTCTACCACTGAGCTACTGAGGCTTTTGCATTTTATATGTTAAATAAATTATAAATATGGTTTGATAGCGTCTTAAAATATATACCAGCATTCCAAATAAGGTATATTTGGAAGGGAGCTAAGGCACTCCTTGAATTGCAGCATCTGAAAAGACGGTTAACATAAACTTTCAAGCTGGATGTGCACAAAGCATGAGAGTCAAGGATTTTTTTATGAAAAGGTAAAATTTTAATCTTAATTGCCTTAAGATTTAGATTCCGACCTTGGATTGATCCATCCATCTAAAGTAGACTTTCTTTCATTCTCAACTTTTTTGAAAATTGCTTCTTTTATCTCTTTGAGGCTTTCATATACTGCGCCTTCATCCCCTTTTTTAATGTCAAATGTTACTGAAAGACTCCTGCCATTAAAAAATGCTACATGATTTTTATCTTCTATGGGTATATTTGTATAAAAACGCCCTTGGATGCCATTTATTTTTGTGATCCTGCAATTGTATTTTGAATAATCAAATATATTTGCGTAAATGGTTATTTCGTCTATCATGCCGTTATTGAATAGGTCTAAAGCCTTACTGAAGAGAGAATACATAATATCATATTCGTCATTGTTAAAGTGTACCCATACTTTAACATTTTCTTCTGATTTGTAACTGTTTTCAGAAGTTTTTGCTATTGCTTCTATTTTTATAAACTTAGAAGGGTATGTGATGCTTTTTTGTGTTACTCCACTCTCCAATTTTAACTTGCTTTCTGAAGGAATTACAACTATAGATTCGCGATTTATTGTGTGATGTGCTGTGGTCATTATATCATCGATTATACAGAATGCAACAAACTTGGCGGAAATATTATAGTTTTGGTTTTTTGCTTATGTGGTTCTGCCATAATAACGGTAAATTTTTGGTTTTCGTTGAAATTATATTTCAATAGTGTGTATTGGATATAGCCGATATCCTCTATTCCCTTCCCGTCTATTGGATCGTATATACCAGCCAGTATCCTTTTACCCGATTCAGCGTGTTCTACAATGAGTGCAGAATTTATTACAATATAGTGACCAACACTGCCAGGTGTCTTGACAATTGCTACCTTGCCATCTTTTACAAGATTGAGAATTTCGCTTATTCCTAGTGGGCGGTAATTCAATTCTATACCTTTCCTTTTTAGCAGATTTTCATCTTCTTCTAGCAATTTGTGATCAAGAATTTTGCCATGTCTCAGATTTTTGCCATTGTATATGTCAAGGATTTCATCTTTGTCTGAAAAAACCGAGATCTTATAATATGGACGTAGGTTATGCTTATATATATCATGTAAAAGTCCTGCAATTGTAAAGACATCTGTACCAACTGGCTTGCCTTCTACATATGTAAAGTGGTCGTTATTTTCTCTCATCTTGTTCCATTTTTCGATATTTTTGGAAAGAATTTTGCCAGTACCAGGAGCAAGAGCTGCTAAGCAGTATATTCCACATGCTATATCCCCATTTTGTTCTGTATTTTTGACTGGCTGAACTAGGGTAAGAGGTTCATACGAAGTCCTCAAATAAGAGGCTGAAACATCATCTTTCTTTTCACTAGATAAGGTAAGCATGGAATTCAGTATAATAAGCAGCGCATGTGATATTTAAGTCTTACTTTTTGTTAATTTTTGCCTATTTTTGGTTGAATTTTTGTCTTTTGATAGATTCAGATTCATATTTCAGCAGTTCCGCCTTCCGCTTTGTACCCCCATATGAGTATTCACCTATACTACCATCCGACTTTACCACTCTATGGCAGGGTATTATTATAGGTAATGGGTTTTTCTTTAAGGAGGTGCCAACTGCCCTGTAGGAATTAGGACTGTTGACTTTCTTTGCAAGTTCTTTGTATGTAATTGTCTTGCCTTTTGGCACTGTCAAAAGTGCCATTAGGACCTTTTGTTGAAAAGCAGTAAGGTTGCTTTGTGTTAACACTTTTTTGATATCGCTTTGCTTCAATAAAACACACATTAGGCTTTAAAAAACGTGCAATGCCCACCATCTTGTAAGCTTCTTCATTGCAATTCTAAAACTGCTTGTGTTCTTCTTTATGTCCTTAATCATTGCCTTGTACAAAACTTTTTCTTGTGCGTCAAGCTTCCCTTCCTTGACTATCTCCTGCTTCTTTCCATCAACTATCTGGGTTTCGGTCTTGCTTATGACATCCTTCTTTACCATCTGGTACCATTCGTCAAGCGAGCTACCACCAAAATCCTTATCCTTGAATACTGCCAATATGTCCTTTGTGGAGAGCTCTCTGCTTTTATTGGTTTCATATTCATGAAGTAGAGGGCGCATTATTGCCCTTTCAACAAGATGCTCTATATCCGCAGGCGAAAACCCGGCTGTTGCCCTCGCCAGCCTGCCATAGTTAAGCCTTCCGTGTGGCTTATTTTTAACAAAAAACTTGAATGTTTCTTTTCTATCCCTGTAGCTTGGTGGGCCTATGTAAAGGGTGTCTCCAAACCTTCCACTCCTCTTAAGCGCTGGATCTATGTCCCATGGCTGGTTTGTTGTGCCTATAACATATATGCCTTCTGGATTGGATTCAACGCCATTCATTTCTACAAGGAACTGGTTAACTGCAAGCCTCATTGCGGAGCTGTCTCCACCCTCGTTTCCACCCCCGCCCCTTTTGACACCAAGAGCATCGACTTCATCAAAAGCGATTAAGCAAGGAGTATTTTTTCTTGCCTGTTCAAATATGGCATGTAGGTTCTTTTCTGTATTGCCAGTATACATATCAACAATTTGGTTGATCCTTGCTATGATTACATTTGCACCTGCTTCGCCTGCAACTGCGTTTATTATATGTGTCTTACCTGTTCCAGGTGGACCATAAAGAAGCAGGCCAACACCCATCTTCTTACCGTATTTCTTAAATAAATCTGGCCTTATTATTGCAAGCAGTATATTCTCCTTTAAGTACTGCTTTGCTTTTTTAAGGCCTATTACAGAGTCAAATTTTATCTTTGATTTATAGAAAGGTAACTTTTTAATCTGGCCTTCCTCTATTACTTCTGCCTCTTCTGTTTCATTCATTTTCTGAACAGAAAGTTGGCCACTACTGCTTGAAGGCTCTTCATTGAAATGTATTAAGGCATCTATATGTTCTAACCTGTTTTTTGCCTCGCTATAATTTGGATCATTAAGCAAAGCCTTTTCATACCAGTACCTTGCACCTATAAAATCACTATTTGCTTCTGCAATATCCCCCATCAGAAGAGGTGCATCAGGAGATTTGCTCTGAAGCTCCATTACCTTTTCTAAGTCTTTCTTTGCTGCTGTGTAATCCCCTTTCACTCGCTCGGCCAGTGCTCGGTTAAAGAATGCATCCGCATATGTGGCCTGGATGCGTATCGCCTCGTTGTATTCGCTGATAGATTCGTCGAACTTGCTGTCTTCAAAAAGCTGGTTGCCTTTTCTCCAGTGCTCTTTGGCCTCTGGATTTATCTCTGGCTTCTGCTGGCTGTTATCTTGAACCCCCGCCGTATTCTCGTCTGTCATTTTTATCATTTATATATTGTTAACTTATACTTAAATAATTTTTCTTTTTGAATTATTCTTCTCTACAATTTCATCCAAGAACTTATTTATGGATTTGTCTACAGCACTTATCCAGGGGTTTTCTCTTCTGACATTGTGGAATTGCACCTCTGCAAACTCTTCAGATAGCGTTTTAACCTTTGCATTGAGCGATTTCAGTTTCTGGTCTTTTACCTTGTATTCTCCGTTAAGTTGCTTGACTACTAATTCGCTGTCTGAGTATACCTCCAACTTTGGACTATCAGCACCTTTTATGTTTGCTTTGCACCATTCCAACGCGTTTAGTATTGCGTTGTACTCCGCATAGTTGTTTGTTGCTATGCCATTATATATTTCATTCTTTGAAATTATCTTGCCTTCTTTGAGTATTATAAAACCTGAGGCACTAGCTCCCGGGTTTCCTCTTGCTGCACCATCTGTATATATTGTAAATTTGCTTGATTCTGGCATGGCTTTATCGCACCCTATAAGTTATTGGTTTAAAAGCTCTTTAGATAAGGACATGTTGAAAGTGCCATTATATAAATTCATAGATTTTACGGTGTTGTTGCTACGCACATCGATTATGGCTGTAGCATTTTCGATTGTCATGTTGTAGCTATAAAGCACCACATGCGCACTATTATTTGTTACTTTAACTGAGCCTACGTCAAAATGGTAGAACCCGTTTTTTAGGCTTATTGTTGTATTTGTTCTGTTTATGACAGTATAGTTTCCAAGGCCCAGTATAAATCCACCAGGATTGTTAATGTAAATGGTTACTCTAGAATAAGCTGGCACTGATTGGGTCAAGAGAGGGGTATTTAGATGAAATAGGTTTTCAAAAAAGTGGACTATGCCGCTAAAAAAACCAGATATCCCGCTGGTCAGGAGCACTGCAAGAATAGCAAAGGCAAAAATTAACTTGTATTCCATATTTTAAAATGAATTGTTTAAATATAAAAAGGTAATGCTATACATAATCAGCGATGGTTTAATGAGCACTGAAATGAATGACGAAGGAAAAGGCGAGAAGATTGATATAAGCAATCCCATAATACTCCAATTGCTGGAGCAGAAAAAGAGGGTAAAGGAGGCAATGAATGGGGTAAAGCACAAGATAGGCATATATAGTGCAAAAGGGGGCGTGGGAAAGACCACACTTTCTGTCAACATAGCTTATGCCCTTAAGCTCTTGGGATTCTCAGTTGGCATACTTGATGCGGATATAGATTGTCCAAATGTGATGGCCTTTTTAGGTATAAATGAAAGATATAGTGACAAATACCCTTTAAAGCCAGTTGATTCGAATGGGGTTAAGGTAATATCTACCGGAATGTTTATTGAGGGAAACAAACCAGTGATATGGCGCGGCCCCTTGATTGCCAAAATGATAAGTGAATTCCTGCAGAATACTGAATGGGGTGATTTGGATTACCTTATAGTAGACCTTCCTCCGGGAACAAGCGATGCCCCGCTTTCTATAATGCAAACACTTGATCTTGACGGGTTTGTCCTTGTTACTACCCCGCAGCACATTGCAAGCATAAACGCAATAAGGTCTGGTATGATGGCCAAACGCTTAAGCGTCTCACTTTTAGGAGTTGTAGAAAATATGTCTAATGGCAAAGGAGATGGTGGATTGGAAGTGGCATCCGCATTGGGTTGCCCTGTAATAGGCAAGATTATGGCTAACAACAGATTCAATGAGCTCAGCGATGCGGGCAAAGTGCCTACAATTGAAGATGAAAACATAAAAAAAGAGTTTATGGAGATCGCAAAAAAGATATCAGAGCGCAAATAGGGATAAGCGCATAAAGGGGTTATAGCTTGCGGCTTTTTGCGCCCCTGCTTTTTTCTATAATCCTCTTTGCATTTTCATAAATCTCTTCATAACTTAATTTTGATTTTGTGGCACCATCCAAGTATGCCTGCACGCCGACACCTGCGGCAACCCTATAATACGTGTCTACATCGTCCATTCTTGGTACAATATAATTTGTGCTTAGTCCCTTCTCTTCTGCATATTTTGCAAGCTCATTTGCAGCAGCAATTGCCATTGTGTCTGTTATTCTGCTTGCGCCAACATCCAAAACGCCCCTAAACATTCCTGGAAACACAAGAGAGTTATTGACTTGGTTTGGGATGTCGCTTCTCCCTGTAGCGAATATTTTTACTCCTGCTTTTTGCGCACTTTCGTAGGATATCTCGGGCTCTGGATTGGCAAGTGCAAACACTATGGGATCATTGCTCATTTTGCCTATCCACTCTGCCTTTATAGTGTTGCTATTTGAAGAAGACGCCGCTATTACGGCGTCTGAACCTTCTATCGCTTCCTCTATGGTCGTTGCATTGAATTTATTTGTTGTATTTATCAGATCATACTTGTAGGGATTGCTGCTTTTTAATGCTTCCAGATCTGGCCTTCCGCCATGCAAGACGCCTCTCGAATCGATTACAATGGCATTCCTTTTATCTAGACCTGAAAGAGCAAGAAGCTTTAGTATAGAGATACTTGCTGTTCCTGCCCCAAAAACGGTCAATTTGATATTTTTAATGTCTTTGTTTACTAATTTTAGGGCATTCTTAAACGCTGCAAGAGTTATGGCAGCAGTTCCTTGGTTGTCATCATGCCATATAGGTATGGAGAGCTCTTTTTGCAATGATTCCAGTATTGCGAAGGATTTGGGCGATTCTATATCTTCAAGATTTATGGCTCCGAAAGAAGGAGCTATTGCCTTTACCGTAGCTACGATCGAATCTGCATCCGTAGTGCCTAAAGTTATAGGTATGGCGTCAACACCCCCGAGATATTTGAAGAGCAAGGCCTTACCTTCCATGACAGGCATTGCTGCGTCTGGACCTATATTACCTAAGCCAAGTACACGCGTACCGTCAGAGACTATAGCAACAGTATTCCATTTATATGTAAGTCCATAAGATAGGCTTCGATCTTTTGCTATTGCGTTTGAGACTGCTGCTACTCCTGGAGTGTATATCAGTGCAAAATCATCAAATGACTTTATTTTTGCCTTCAGTTTTATCTCTATTTTGCCTCTAAGCTTTTTTGATAGGCGAACTGCTTTTTTTCCTATTTTGTCTGAATTATTTTCGGCATTCATGATATCACTTTTTTAATGTTTTAACAAGCTAGCAAGAATTTATCATTTCAGAACCTAAACATAGCAGGTATATTGGGTTTTTTATCTATGCAATGTTATATAAGTATATTGAGTATTTTATTTTATTCAAATAAAATCTTCGCAATATCAAGGAATAAAAGTTCATTGAGCAGATGCGTGAATACATTACTCAGGTATTGCAATATTATTTATAGCTTTATTTTTAAATACTTAGTGTTGTATTA
>JBMFTN010000026.1:0-7930 GCA_049966995.1 Candidatus Micrarchaeia archaeon | reverse complement strand
AAAAGTATGCTTTTCAATACCGAAATATATAAATATAATATAAATTACCATTATACCTTGTGAGCATATGGATTCAATCACAAAAACACCTATTCTACATAGTTGGAAGGAAAAAGTAGCACAGCAGCAAAATGCCATGGAAGTGCTTAAAAAATCGGTAGATACCGCATACTTCTTACTTAAAAATCAAGAATACGGGTTGTATAGCATAAAGGAATTCTATGAAAATGAAATTCTTCCTTTTTCAAAAAGAGAGATAAAAGAAGAAAAAAATAACATTCGCACCTGGTATGCCAACAAGATCAATGAAATAAACAATAAGTATAAACAAGATATTGAGAATTTAAAGGAAGAAGGAAAGAACTTAAATGAAAAAAGAATTGAAGAAATTAATGCAATAAATGAAGAAATAAAGAACATTGATTCTGCATATAAAGACGCAACTGTGAAGTTTGGCATATTGTTTATCTTAACAAAATCAAAAGATGACTTTGTCTTTAATGGGAGCGATCCTAAAATATATTATGAGAAAGCCAGAGAAGCAGCAAAAAATGAAGAAGCAATGGATACTTTAAAAAAAGATATTGAAGAATTGAATTTTTTGGCATCTATAGACGCAGAAAAACTTGTAATGGGGTATAATGAGATATCAAGTGATTACGCAAAAGAAAAAGATGAAGCCGAAAAGAAGGGACTACCATTTAAGGGTGAACCTGAATTTTTGCTTGAAAAATTATCACAAATACAAAATGAAATGAACAAGTACAACGCAAAGAAAACAGAACTTACTGAGAAATTGACAAAAAAAGAAAATGAATTAGAAAAGTCATTAAAAGAGAATCAAAATGTACTGGTAAGCAAACAAACAGCATTTGATAATGAAATAAATAACGTTAAAGATGAATACGCAAAAAAGATAAATTCTGCTAATGAGCAACTGAAAGAATTGAAAAAAACAATAAAGGACTTGTCTAAAGCGGTCAAAGGTATCGATACAAAAGGGAATGGAATATTTACTGAAGAACAAGGTAAAAAGGTCTTCAAAAATGCACTGAAGCTTTTTGATAAGGAATTTGCAGTATACTTGACTCCAGAAAACTTCGCACAATACCACAGTGTTACAGATGCTGAAGTTAAAAAAGCAGCAAAATTGTTTAAGCCACCACAAGAAAGTGAGGATATTCGGGAAGTCATTAAAGATATAAACAAATATAAAGGGTTTGTAAATGCAGTCCATAGTCCATGGCATAGTAGCACTGCAAGAGTGCTTGTTGGAAGGATGCTTGGTATAGATGTTAATGTATACCACAAAAAGCTTGTTGGCGATGATGCAAAAAAACTTTCTGGTGCAATGAATGAGATAGTTACATATGCAAACTCAGTTCTTGAAAAATGGTTCTTGGTAAGTATAATTAGAGATATCAACAATGAAATTTATGCAAAAAATAGCATAAGCGCTGGAATAGCTTTATACGAGAAAATAAAATCTGAAGAGTACATGAATAAGCTTTTTGCAAACGCTAGGAGCATTGGTCTAATAGGGACAGGAAAAGCTCAAAAGAAAGAATATGTGGATGTTGGTAGTCCTAAACTTCGAAAGGGCAATGAAACAGAGAGTACTGAAGGTGCTCAACTACCTATAATTGGAACGATAAAACCTCAATTTACAATAGATGGAAGCAGACTACTTGATAGCGCATGGGTAGAAGAAGCAGAGACTTACTGGAAAAGCTTAAAAAAAGACACAAATTCAAATAGCAGCGTAATAGACAAGATGCTAAACGATCTTAAAAACAACAAAAAAGCTACTGTTGCAGATGGATTCAAGGTATGGAAAGAGATAAACACAATTTGGCTTAAGAACCAGAAAACACTTGACAGAAATGAAGTAGACATTCTGTTGAAGCATTCAGAAAATGCAAGTATGGAAGAGCTTGAAGTGATATGGCGCATAGAAATTACATTGTTCGCAAAGCACAGACAACATGATCTGAAGTTTGCAGATTCAGAGATAAACGAGATGATAGGCAAAATAAATGCTGAAGACGACGAGTATTGGCCTGAGCTATATTATGAGATACTAAAAAGGTTAAACCGTATTGGGCTTAGAGGGATTAATAATGAGAATACTATCCCACCAAACATGCCAATAACAAATGCTGGAGCATTATTACAGGGTAGTAATACCAGTACTGCCGGACCGCTACAGGTACCGACAGAATAAGGGCATTCTACTACATAGTGAGGAATCCGCAAATCTTTCAGATTTGAATATTTGAATTTATGGGCCTGGAGAGATTTGAACTCTCGACCTCCCGATTTCTGCGTTATAGCCAAACTTCTTTAAGAAGTTTATATCAGTCGGGCGCTCCAACCAGGCTAAGCTACAAGCCCTCTTCAAGTTTTATCTCTTTTATTTTGCCATTAGGTTCTTCTTCCTTAAATATCTGTGTTTCAAATTTAAATAGCTTTACGTCAGCTCTCCTCCAATATCCTTCAGGTAATCCGGCCTTTATGCATGTCTCTTGAAAAAACTTCTCCTTGTCCCATTTTTCTTCTACAGGCACTATAGGTAGAAGAAGACCGCTGTAAAAGCCGAATTCTACAATTAAGCCATCTCTTCCTATTTTTATTGACTCGATGCGTTTTTTGTAGTCTTTTGGCAGTTCTTCTGGTTTAGAGAGTATGCTCACTTCAACAGTGATATCATCAAGCTCCTTGATAGATAAAGGATTAAAGCGCGGGTCTTCAAATGCTGCACCTATTGCGGCTTCAACAAGTGAATTTTTTATTGGTCCTACCGCATTAGGATAACCGATACAACCACGAAGGGTATTCAAAGGGTAATACTCAAGTGTTACGAATACACCATAGTAATCGGCAAAATTTCGCAAACTTTCCTGGATATGCTTCTTATCAAAATGCGGATTTTTTATGTAAAGTTCAATTGCATTCCTTGCTGCCTTTACCAATTGGGTACCCTCTTCTATAGAATAAATATGCATTTAAAATCACGGTCAATTTTTATCCAAACCTTATGTATTTTTTCGTTATTATAATATAATAATTATGCATTAATATCTATCGCTCTAATATATTATTAATACTGTATTACAATTTCTCTAAATGACATTATTTATTAGGGGTTTTACGGATATGAAGTGAGTGGGTGGCTAATGACACCTTGATTAAAAAAATTGCGTTTAGGCTTGTTAAGAAGCACATTGCTGGCTTTACAACTGAGTCAGCCCTAAACGCAGTTAGATCCGTCAATATGCGAGGGATGCATGCAACTATAACTTTTTTAAACGAGCATACTGGAGACCAGATAAAGGCACGATATAATTCCAACACATATATGCAGATCTTAAAACAGATTTCACGCTTGCATCTCAATGCAGACTTGTCTATAAGGTTAAGCCAGCTAGGGTATGGAGTAGGCGAAGAGTACGCAAAACAGAATCTTAGTGAAATATTGAATGCTGCAGAGAAAAGTAAGAAGTTTATATGGATTGAAAACGAGGAAGGAATACAAGCTGCAAGGATATACTCTGAGCTAAAGAGGGATTATGACTGCATTGGCTTAGAGACTCAAATCACAAATAATAGCTTAAGAAGAGATTATAATGTCAAGATAAAATACCATCTTGAAGAGATGCTGTCAAAAGATGGAAAAAAAGTAAGTTCAGCACTGCGGGAATACGCACATGAGCTTTCGCACTTGACAAATAGGGTAGAAAGTGTTACGGTTTTTGAAAAAAATCCAAAGATTATATCAAAACTATTAAATTTGCACCTAGGCAAAAGAAATTTAATATTTGAATTGCCTTTAGGTTATGAAAATAAGGTTGCCAAAAACAATAGCCAGGTAAAAAATATGAGTGTTTATGTCCCATATGGCAAGGATTGGGTACCTTATATAATCTCAAACATAGCAAAAGGCAGGCTTAAAAGAGTGGCAACTGCGCTATTTGACGGAGAAGACAGAAGGGGGTATAAAAATGCCAGCTAAAAGCAAAAAACTACCTGATGATCCAGTAGAATCAGAGGATCAAGAAAAGCTAAGCATACTGATAACTGGAGCAACAAGCCCACTTAGCCTAGGTCTTGCAAATAAACTTGTGAGTGAAGGCCATGAGGTTAGGATGCTATTGGTTTCCTCTCCAACATTAAGTGGCGAATGGAGTCTGCTGCCACCAGGTGTTATTCCGTTTGTGGGAAATTTTATAATAAACAACAATAGAGATAAAGAAATGCTTATTGATGCTTGCAGAGATGTAGATGTTTTATTCCATATAGGCAGTGCAAATTATAATTATCAATATAATTACCAGAAGCTTTTGGAAACAAATGTAATTGGGACTGAGAATGTACTTACATCATACCTTGAGGCAAATAATTCAAAGAAGAATCTGCATTTTATTTTTACCAGCACGATAAGTGTCTATGGGTATAAGAGGCCAGGAGAGGTACTTACAGAACAATCCGAAGTTAACCCAGTCCATGGTTATCCAGAAAGTAAATTAATGGCTGAGAAAGTGATTCAGGCGTATGGTGCAGCAAATAGCAGACTAAATTATACGATATTTAGATTGAGCAAACTTTATGGATTGGGTTATGAGGGCCCATTCTTTAAGGTATTCAAGCTGCTTTTAGAGGGTAAAGCCCTTTACATTGATGGAGGCAATAACCATATTTCACTTCTGCACAAAGAGGATGCAATAAACGCGCTTAATCTTGCTTTAAATAATAATCTATCATATAATAAAATTTATAATGTTTCTGATGGTGTCAATTATACCCTGAAATACCTTATGGACAAGGCAGCAGAACTCCTTGGTGTAGAATCCCCTAAAAAAAGTATACATCCACTTATTGCAAGAATGATAAGTTCTAGGTTGCATGATATAAAGTATGATGAGTTTGAATTCCTTACGAGCGATAGGATAGTGAGTATAGAAAAAATAAAGGATGAGCTTGGCTTTAGGCCAAAAGTTAAGATTGATGATGCTGGAAGAGAGCTTATAAATGCTTTTAATAAGGAATATAAAAAAGTTGGTATGTATGAAAAAAGGTAAAGTGGAATTGTACATTGATGAAATACTTGAAACAAAAGGCGCAATGCTCTTTAGTCTCATAGACCCAATTGATTATAAGAGCCAGGAAGACATAATCAAAGTTGCAAAAGAGCTTACTGAAGGAGGTACAGATGCGGTACTGCTGGGTGGCAGTACAGAAGTGCAGGGGGAATTCCTAGACTCAATTGCAAAAGAGATAAAAGATTTCATAGATGTACCATTGATACTATTTCCAGGCAATATTTCTTCTGTGACAAAGTATGCTGATGCAATATACTTCATGTCAATGCTCAATGCTAGAAATCCGTATTGGATTATACAGGCACAAATGCTTTCAGGCGTCACAATAAAGAAGTTTGGAATAGAGCCATTGCCAGTTGGCTATATAGTCGTAGCGCCAGGAGGCACTGTTGGATGGGTTGGAGATGCAAACTTAGTACCGCGTGAAAAGCCAAAACTTGCAGCGTCTCTTGCGCTCGCGGGGGAATTCCTTGGAAATAGGTTTATAATAACGGATACTGGATCAAATCCTAGGTTGCAAAATTCCAGCTTTGTGCCTGTTGAAATGATACGTGCAGTAAAATCTGCGATTACCATACCATATATTGTGGCTGGCGGAATTTTAACGTTAAAAGACCTTCAAAGCGTATACTCAAGTGGAGCGGATATAGTACAGGTAGGCACAGCATTTGAAGATGCCAATAATACCCTAAACAAAATGCGTGCTTTTGAAAAAGTAGTAAAAGAAGAGGGCCAAAAAAAACTTAAGCGAGCGTAATACTATGCGCATGCTGTATGGCCTTGAATTTTTGCACTTGGTTAAAGAGCTTGAGTTAATAAATGGATATTTTGTCGACAACTTTTATGAGTTAGATAAAGGAAAATTTAGACTAAAGCTGTCAAAAAGTGGTAACCAGATTAACCTTCTCTGTGTTTTGCCATATAGCATTTCGAATGCTACAGTTTTTGAGCACAAAAATGAAGCAACAAACTTTGCAATTGCTGTAAGGAAGCGAATAAAAGGCTTTAAAATTGTAAAAGTTTCTAGGGTAAACAATGACAGGATAATAGAGATCAAGCTTGAAAAAAACAAAGAAGAGATCGGCATTTTATTTGAACTATTTGGTAAAGGCAATATGGTTATAGTAAACAATGATAATACAATAATGCTGGCGTATGTGCAACATGAATTTAAAGACAGGAGTACACGTATAAACGCAAAATATGTGCCTCCAAGAAGCAATACTGCAATTAATCTGCTTGATTATAGTTCAGTGCTAAAAGGGCTACAAGAAGCAGTATCTGAAGGCAACATAAGACTTGAAGATGCCTTACAGAAGAAACTGCAGATAGGAAAACCTTACATATCACAGATAATATTAGAACTTGGAATAGATACTGCAGACATTAAACAATTTAGCGAGGAAATGCAGAAAAAATTTTACTATTACTTAATGAAATACATAAATGCAACAGATTTTTACCTCTACATGGCTAACAATTATTCCGTGGATTTCTCAATAGGTCTTTTAAAGCAATATGAAAGTTATGAGAAACAAAAATTTGATACACTAGAAGAAACCATTGCTGCTTTTTATGCTCATGAACCAGAACACAAAAAAGAGAACCCTATAGAAACAGAACTTATAAAAAGCATTGAAAAGCAGAAAAAACTTGTAGAGGAAATTGAAAATGAGATAAATGAAAGCAAAAAGGCAGCAGAGTATATATTTTCGAACATGACAGAGATAAACAAGCTTATAAGTAATGCGCAGTCAAACAAGCATATAACTTTGGATGAAATACAAAGATACACAAGCATAAAAATTAAAGAGATTGACTTAAAAAATAAAACAATAACAATAATTATAGAATGATATTATGATAAAAGTCACATTTTTAGGTACTTCTGGATCTATGCCAAGCAAAACAAGGAACTTGCCTAGTATTTCAATTGAATACAACGGGGGGATATATCTTTTAGACTGCGGTGAGGGAACCCAAAGACAAATGCTTAAATATTCGTTAAACATTTCAAAAATAAAAGCAATATTCATATCACATATACATGGAGATCATGTAATAGGCATTGCAGGTCTTGTACGAACGCTTGCTTTAAACAAAAGGCAATTGCCACTATACATATTTGTTCCTAAAGGGTATGAAAATGCAATTTTGCAACTGCTTACATTTGATAAAGCTATGATTAGCTTTAAAATAGAGATTAGGCCTATAGTTGGCGGTACCATATTCAAAGAAAGAGAGTTTGATGTAAGCGCAGTAAAGCTTTCGCATTCTGTTCCAACCTACGGATTTATATTCAGGGAATACGATAAAGTTCATTTTATTGAGGAAAAAGCTAAAGAAGCGGGTCTAAAAGGGGATATGTTTTCAGATATTTTGAGGAAAAAATACTTAAAGATTAATAATAAGATTATAAGATTAAAGGATATTACATATAAAGAAAAAGGAGTTAAAATTGTATATATAACAGATACAAGGCCAGTCCCCCGTATTAATAAGGAGATATATGGTGCAGACTTATTAATACATGAAGCAACATTTGCAAAGAATGAAGGCAAACTTGCTATAGAGAGAAAGCATTCAACAAGCGAAGAGGCAGCAATGATAGCTTTAAAGGCGAAAGTGGGCAAACTAGTGCTTATGCATGTAAGTTCCCGCTACAAAAGCACAACAAAAATATTAAAAGAGGCTAAATTAATATTTGACAACACATTGATAGCGAAAGATGGGATGGTTATAAATTTATAGGTTTTATATTTAGTAAAGAAAACTTTGGGCTCGTAGTCGAATGGTAAGACGTCACCTTGACAAGGTGAAGATCCGGAGTT
>JBMFTN010000025.1:0-9260 GCA_049966995.1 Candidatus Micrarchaeia archaeon | reverse complement strand
CAACCAATGATCGCATGTGATAATCTGATCAGTTTTTCCAATTTATTTGGTTCGCTCTTCGTATTTTCTTTGGGAGTATAATATTGCGATTGCGACCCCTTTTACAGATTATGCTTAACTGCTCTACAACATGTTTGCGCCTATGTTTGCAACGTTTTCCTACGGAATTGATTCTAACCGATATAAATACATCTATGTTGTTATCGTCGTAATACCTGAAATTCTCCTCTGAGTCATAAGCACCGTCTGCAGCCACATTGCCAGTTGTGTTTGCCTCTTTTAGGAGTTCAATTAAAGGTTCAAATTCTCTAACATCTTTTATGTAGTCTTCTGTCACTATAATATTAAGTATCCTGTGAGTCTTTCCATCTACTGCAACATGTATTTTGTCCACACTTTTATTTTTCCGTACTTTGTACTCCTATACTCCCCATCGTTTGAAGATTTTATTGCGGCTTCGTTCTTGGCTATGTATTCTACTGTGCACTTGAAAAGATCAAACGGTATGAGAAGGGTGTGCATTTTGCCTGACTTTTCGCTTTTTATTGTTAGTTCGCGCTTGTCGAAGTCGATGTTGCTTACGTGCAACTTGCAGACTTCGCCAATGCGCAGACCTAGATATGCCTGGTACTTGAACAAAAGCCTGAACTTATCACTTTTTACGCTTCTGAGGAAGCTCTGCAATTCAAGTTCAGTGAAGCCTTTGTTTATCGTACCGTATTTCGGCGGGGCGCTGCCCCGATACTTTTTCGCAAAGACGTGATTTATTGCACCTTTCAGCTCTTTTAGCTGATGAAAACTGAGTTGCGTACTCTGTGCCTTGACAAGATTCAGAAATGTATCATAATCGAACCCGCCTTTTATGTTTTGGGGCTTGGAAGAAATTGACTGATTAGGGCTTTTCGAACACACATTTGCCGAGTATTTTTGGAAATGCTCCCGCCGGGATTTGAACCCGAGTTCCAGGCTCGAAGGGCCTGTGTCCTTGACCGGGCTAGACGATGGGAGCCTATTAATATTCACTCAAAAAGCAATAAATTACTTTTCTTAGCGACAAAGATTTACAGTGCCTCAAATATTTAAGGCTATCCAATTTATATATACATACCATAAAAATATTGTGGTATTATGATACTATCTGATTTTGATCTTTTGAATATGATAAGAAACGGAAGGCTGAAAATAGAACCATTTGACGAAGAGATAGTTAGAGAAAATGGGATAGACTTTAGGCTTGCTGAAGAGGTAGCCCACCACAAGGAGATGCCTAATGACTTTATAATGGACCCTGCTGATGAAAACAGCATTTCGAATAGCTACTTGTTGGCAAAAGATGCTAGTTCCATGATTATAGGACCACATGAACAGGTGTTGCTATCAACATATGAGAGTATATCAATGCCTGATGACATAGCAGGCATTGTTGAGCTAAGGAGCACTTGGGCAAGACATGGATTGTCAATGCCACCCACAATAATAGACGCCGGATTCAAAGGTACTGTGACATTAGAGGTATTCAACAATGCACCTTACAAAATAAAATTAAGGCCCATGGTGAGATTTGCGCATGTTGTATTTGCAAAAACAACTAGCAAAGTGCAGAGGCCATATAGTGGCATATATAACGAACAGAGAGGGATAAAATTACCAAAAGTAATAAAGGAGTAATCTGCTTTTCATTTTATGGTGGTGCCATTATGATTTTTACCTTCTAAAACTTTTTCAAGCTCTTCTAGACTTTCATCTACAAATTTTATTATGATACTAGAACGCTTCGCAAGCTTGCTTGCAATGCTATCAAACACAAAGTTAGTACCAGGCATTCTTAAGTCTTCTGCATCAGACCTGCTTATAAGCATATCATAACTTCCATTTTTTATTGGCTTCGAATCCTTGTATTTTGGATTTTTTGAATATATGTAACTATTACTGCTCACATTAATTAGGACTTTACCCTTCAGCGCTTCGCACAAAAGCACTGCTACCGAGTCTGTAGTAATACCTGGCAAAAGACCACCGATTACAGCAACATTACTATTAAGAAGCACATTTCTTGCACTATCTATACTATCGACTAATTTTGCCCCTTTTATAAGTTCACTTACTACAATGGCGTTTACGCGCGTAATCATTATGCCGATCTCATCAAGTGCATAATTGTTATTTATTATGGACTTTGCAGATTGTATAAGCATCCTACTTATAGAACCTCCACCCGTAACTATCAAAAACTTTGATTCCTTGTGTTTATTGATTAAATATGAAAAGCCTTTCAAATACTTTATGTTATAACTGCCGTCTTTGAATATTATACTTCCACCAAGAGATATACAGATTGTATTCATTATATCAGTAAACATTAACTAAAAAATAATAAAAACTGTTGCTTAGAAATAACCAGGATTTATAAATCGCTTTTGTGCTTTATATTATTTGGACATCAATAAAGTTGAGGGATTTTAAAAAGTATTAATTAGTTTGGCAGGGTATAATTATTGCAAACTTAAATCCAGATTAAGTTCAACTAATGATAGATATGGCAAATACTAATGAAAAGGTTAAAAAGGGAGACAAAACCATAAACGAAATATTTGATGAACTTAAGAGTAGCAAAAATGGGATGTCTGATTCTGAGGCAAAAGCAAGGCTAGAAAAATACGGATACAATGAGATAATTGAAAAGAGACAGAGCCGTATTCTAAAATTCCTGAAGAAGTTTTATGGACCAATACCTTTCATGCTTGAGATTGTAATGGTAATAACATTTGCAATTAATGACATGAAGGATTTCTATGTAATACTTGCACTGCTTATTTTTAATGCAATAGTCAGTTTCATAGAAGAGAATAAAGCAGACAACGCAATAGAGCTTCTAAAAAAGAGGCTCAGCGTAAGTGCAAGAGTACTTAGGTCAGGTATATGGAAAGTTGTTGAAGCCAGGGAACTTGTGAAAGGGGACATTATAAGGATAAGAATTGGGGATATTGTACCCGCAGATGTACGTATAATAGAAGAAAGTAGCCTTGAAATAGATCAATCAATACTTACAGGAGAATCAATGCCTGTGAAAAAGGGCACTGGAGACTTGGCTTATTCTGGGTCTATAGTTAGAGAAGGCGAAGCAACAGGTATAGTTGTTGCCACCGGATATGAGACTTATTATGGGCATACAACGCAGCTTGTTCAGATAGCAGGTGCAAAGTCCCATCTCGAAAGCGCCATATTGAAGATAACACGCTATTTGATATCTTTTGATGCAATAATTGCGGTAATAGTTTTTGTATTCGGGGTACTTGTTATCCATGAGAGTTACGCTATTATGGTACCATTTATTTTAATAATCCTTATAGCTTCTGTGCCTGTCGCCTTGCCAGCTGCTTTTACTGTGACCATGGCACTTGGAACCAAAAGGCTAGCTGATAAATCTGTTCTTGTTACAAAGCTGGATTCAATTGAAGAGACATCTACTCTTAATACAATATGTTTTGATAAAACAGGTACATTAACAGAAAACAAGATGGAAGTGAAAGAGGTCTTCCCAATTGGCAAGCATACAACTGAAGAAGTTTTGAGGGCCGCACTTCTTGCATCTAGGAAGGAGGACAATGATCCAATAGACAATGCAGTAATTCAATACGCAAAGGAAAGAAGTATTTCAGCTACAGGTTATGTAATAAAAGAATTTTATCCATTCCAACCAAAAACAAAGATGTCTTCAGCAAAGGTCCTTTATAAAAATAAAATTATTACTGCGATGAAAGGAGCATATAGTGTAATTCAGAAGGCAGGAAGTATAGATATTAGATTACACAGGGCAATGCAAGATAAGATTGATGAATTTTCAAAATATAACTACAGAACAATAGCAGTAGCAAGTGGTCAAAAAAAACCAGAAGTGCTTGGTGTAATTGCACTTTATGATAAACCAAGAGCAGGAGTTGACAAACTAATAGATGAATTGTCTTCTTTAAGTATTGACATAAAAATGCTTACCGGGGATAATCTTCAGATAGCAAAAGAGATTGCTAAAGAGGTTGGAATAAAAAAAAGTATTGTAGATTTTTCTGAGCTGAAGGGGGGTAGCACAGCAAAAATTGAAAATGCGATAGAAAGTTCAGGAGGATTTGCGGAGATATTTCCAGAAGACAAGTACCTTATAGTAAAAGCGCTACAAAAAAGCAACCACAGAGTAGGCATGACCGGAGATGGTGTAAATGATGCTCCAGCCTTAAAGCAGGCAGAGGTTGGCATTGCTGTGGAAAATGCAACGGATGTCGCAAAAAGCGTAGCTGGGATAGTACTAATCAAAAATGGGCTAAATACGATAGTAGATGCTATAAAGGAAAGTAGAAGGATATTCGAGCGCATGATGACATACGCTATGGTAAAAATTGTAAGGGTAATACAGATAGTACTCTTCATAATGGTGGCTTTTATGCTGCTAAAGCAGATACCTATACTTCCATTCGAGCTTATACTGCTTATTTTCACAAATGACATTGTCAACATAGCAATTTCTACAGACAATGCAGAATATTCGAAGAAACCAGACACTTGGAATATAAAAAGTATATCCTATACATCACTCACTTTAGGAGCAGTATTCCTGCTTCTTACTTTGATTTTCATACCTGTAGGTAGGTATATCGAACCCAATATAGGAGCGTTCCAGACCTTCATATTCTTTATGTTTGTAGTTACAGATAAACTGCTTATTTATAGCCTCAGGAACCGCAAACGTTTGTGGAGCACAAGACCGAGCAGATGGCTTGTTATTTCATCACTGGTGGGGGTATTGGCAGGTGCCTTAATATCATATTATGGATTTTTTGTAACACCCATATCATTATTCTCTTTGTTTGTAGTAATAGCCATAAGTTTTGCAATTATAATTGTTTTTGACTTTGTCAAAAGCAAAGTCTACAAAGGAGCTGGAATAAGACACCACTTTTTATGATTTTATAAAATTAGTAATATACTAATTTTATTAGTAAGTATTAAATATTTTGTTTGCTTACATAAATATATGGAACTTACACAAAAAGAAAGGGAATACCTTGTAACAATAACAGAGCTAAGTAGCACATTCCCACCTAGGCTCATAGAAGTGGCTAGGAAGGCTAAAGTAAAACCACCAACAGCATATAACCTAGTAAAGAGACTTTCCAAAAAAGGGCTTGTTGAAGAGCATAAAGGAATTATAATCATTACAATAAAGGGAAAAAATGTATACGGTGAAATTATACGAGCACATAGGTGTATAGAAACGCTCTTAAATAGGGCAGGCCTTGAAAGAGACTATGCTTGCAAGGAAGCGCGCAAAATAGACTACATACTTTCAGAAAAAGATATAAGGTACTTGCTAAAATTTCTTGGAAACCCTAGGAACTGCCCTCACGGTAGGCCAATAGTTGTATAGGTGTCGCAATGCTACCATTAGAGCTTACATTGTTTAGTATAAGTTTAAATTTGTGGAATCCAACCAATGTCGCTTTAACAGAAGCGCTAATACTTTCATTCCTCTTAGGTATAGTGCATGGCATAACGCCTGATGAGCACACATGGCCTATAACTTTTTCATATGCAGTAGGAAGTTATAGCACAAAAAAAGGAATGAAAGCTGGCCTCATATTTTCAAGCGGCTTCACACTGCAAAGGGCTGTTCTCTCTGAAATAGCGTATTTTGCGCTTATAGCGGTATTTACTACTGTAGTAGCTTTCGGGCTTACATACATGGCTGTAGGAGTAGCGATGGCCGCAGCAGGTTTTTATCTTTCTAGGAAGAGCACATATATCCATTGGCATTTTCTCGAAAAGAAACTCGGGACCTGGCTTGGCATACACAAGCACAACAGTAAATACCAGGAGGAGGAATTCGAACACAAAATAAATCCGCTGGATTCAAAAGATGCAACACCAATGTTAAAAGAGGTTCCTCTCAAGCTTGCGTTTGTTCACGGATTAATTGCAGGCTTTGGTTTTGGCGCATTCGCACTCATACTTTATACAGTAATGGTACCAGCAATGCCAAACATGTACGTTGCCTGGCTTCCAGGCTTTCTGTTTGGCATTGGCACGATGACCATGCAGATAATATTCGGAGCATTCTTTGGCACCTTCCTCTCAAAAAAGAAGGGACTAACCAAGGAGGGCGTAGCATTTATCTCCAAGTACATAAGCAAAAGCGTGCTTTTTTACGGAGGCATAGCGTTTGTAATTGCAGGAGCAGCCATTCTTGCATTCCCGCAGATTATGAATTTCGGGATAAATACGGGCATAAAAATACACAATCTTGACAACCTTGACATAGGTTTCTTCCTTGTAGTTGTTGTAGTAGCAGTGATAGGATTTATTTCATACTACATCGCAATGAGGAAAGCGGAAGAGCTTGGGATGACAGTCAGGCAGGGAATTAATAAATAATTTTCATTGGCAATATAACTGATAAAATGACTTTTGAGACTAAAAAGTTTTCCCGCGTTACAGAGGATTTTACCTGCAGCCATTGCGGCACAAAAGTTCATGGCAATGGCTATACTGACCACTGTCCGAATTGCCTTTGGAGCCTGCACGTTGACAAATATCCAGGGGACAGAAGCGAAGAATGCCACGGAGAGATGAAACCAATCTATACGGAACCAGACAGAAAAAAAGGCTTTATCATATACTACAAATGCGAAAAATGCAGAGTGAAAAAAAGAGTAACGGCTGCGCCTAATGATAACAGAGAGCTGCTGGAGGAGCTCATGGTGAGGAGATGAGTGATGTAATTATAAGGATATCTGGCGCAAATGGTGATGGCATTGAATCTAGCGGTGCATTGCTTATAAAGGCCGCAGCCAGGAGCGGCATGAACGTCTTTGGATATAGGAGCTATCAATCCGTAATAAAAGGAGGCAATGTATGGTACCAAGTAAGAATTTCAGATAATGAACTATACAGCCATGGAGACAGCATAGATATACTTGTGGCACTTAGCCAAGAGGCTATTGAAAACCAGCTAAACAAGCTTAAAAGCAGCGGCATCCTTATATATGACCCAAATAAAGTAAATGCTGGCCCAAGCAATGCCCAAGAAATAAAGATACCAATGCTAGAGATTGCAACTAAGATAAGCGGTGATCCGATAATGAGGAATACTGTTGCAATCGGCGCGGTTCTTAAGCTAGTAGGGATTGACATAAATGTATTTAATAGTATTTTAAAAGAAACATTTTCCAAAAAAGGCAACGAGGTAGTAGACCAAAACATTAAAGCTGCTAGCGCAGGATACAATTTTGAAGGACTTGAAAAGAGGTTTGACATAAAAGGCGGCACTGTTAAAAAGTTTGTTATGGATGGCAACACCGCACTGGCAATCGGGGCATACGCTGCTGGCTGCAAGCTTTATTCTGCTTATCCTATGACGCCTGCAAGCGGCATACTCCATTGGTTTGCTGCCCATGAAAACCTTGGTGTAGTATTTAAGCAAACTGAGGATGAAATTACTGCAATAAACACAACAATAGGAGCTGCAAGCACTGGTATAAGAGCGATGTGCGGAACGAGCGGGGGGGGCTTCTCGCTCATGGTAGAGGGGCTAGGCTTGGCCGGTATGATAGAAGCACCTATAGTAGTGGTAGAAGCAGAAAGGACTGGACCGAGTACGGGCTTGCCTACAAAAACAGAGCAGTCAGATCTGCTTTTTGTCACACATGCTTCGCAGGGCGAATTTCCCAGGATAGTTGTGGCTCCAAGAAGCACAAAAGAAAGCTTTGAGGTAGCAGCCAATGCCTTCAACCTTGCTGAGAGATACCAATGCCCAGTCATAATACTAAGCGACCTCTATATGGCAGAGCATATAGAAGCTGTTGATCAATTTAATACGGACATTGAAATTGATAGGGGTAAAATAGCGCAAAGCGCAAGCGGCGCCAAATTTGACAGGTATAAAATAACTGATGACGGAATATCGCCAAGGGCCATACCTGGAACTCCTGGCCTTGAATTTGTCGCTGCAAGCGATGAACATGATGAATACGGAGACCTGATAAGCGATGTGTTTGCGGGCATTGACAAATATGTTGAAAAAAGAAAATTGATGCATGAGAAAAGGATGCGCAAAATAGATACAATGCTAAAAAACGAGAATTTGTTCGTGCCTGAAATATACAATGACAAAGCAGACTATTTTCTTGTCACATTTGGATCGGCTACAATGCAGGCAAAAGAAGCGTTGATCGAGCTCAAAAAGCAGGGGCTCAATTTTGGCCTTATATCCTTCAGCTACCTTGTGCCAATGGATGGCAGCAAGATAAGGGGCATGCTTGAAGGCAAGAAACTCATTGATGTAGAATACAATTACACTGCGCAGCTTGCACAGTTGATAAAATCCAATACTGGCATAAGCATACACAAGCTGATACTGAAATATGATGGTGAAGCTTTTACGCCGAATGAGATCGCGGAAAAAGCGGCGGATATTGCAAAGGTGTGGTAATATGGCACTAAAGTATACATCAGATGTAAAACCTATATGGTGCCCCGGCTGCGGAGACTACGGGGTGCATGCTGCCCTAAACAAGGCACTCATAGATTTGGGAATTGAAAAAAACAAGGTAATGATAGTTTCAGGGATAGGGTGTAGCTCTGCCATGCCCCACACATTTAGCACGTACGGCATTCATGGAATACATGGTAGAGCATTGCCAATTGCGATGGGAGTAAAGATTGCCAATGAAGATCTTGAGGTAATAGCTGTAGGAGGAGATGGGGATGGCTATGGCATTGGCGGCAACCATTTCATACATAGCGCAAGAAGAAACATAGATATAACATATATTGTAATGGACAACCAAATATATGGACTTACAACCGGCCAGGCTTCACCTACAACATTGATGGGAACAAAAACGAAATCTACACCTTTTGGGGACATTGAGGAACCAGTAAACCCGATGTCACTTGCAATAAGCGCAGGCGCAACTTATGTTGCAAGGGGCTTTTCAGGAGATCCGATGCAGCTGGCAGAGCTTATAAAGAACGGCGTATTGCACAAAGGCTTTGCCATAATAGATGCTTTGAGTCCTTGCGTTACATTCAACACGCTTAACACATATGACTGGTTCAGGCAAAGAGTTTATAAGCTTGGTCCAGATTATAACCCGGAAGACAAGGTCAGCGCATTTCAAAAAGCAATAGAAACAGAAACAACAAATTGGCAAAGGATACCTCTTGGACTTATCTATAAAGAAAATAAGCCTACATACAATGAGTTAGAC
>JBMFTN010000024.1:0-9431 GCA_049966995.1 Candidatus Micrarchaeia archaeon | reverse complement strand
GTAAAGGACATGTTCCCGCAAAAATACGTGTTCTCGCTTGAAAGGGAATTCTTCCAGGCAAATGTCGGAAGCGTGGTCCAACTTGCCTACCCTATAAAAAGGTTCATAATCGTAAATACGGTAGAGCAGCTGATTGCGGCGCAGAATGTGCTGAAGAATAGCAAAAGCCAATAGCGCTGACGCTGCGCACAGGCATACAATTTTATAGCTTGTTTCTTATTTTTATAATGCTCTATGCTTAGAGGTACTCCGATGAAAATAGTCAAGTTTTATAATGCAACAAACACTCTCAAAGTCAAAATTGACACTTTCGAAGACCTATGGACATTGCAGCGGATAATTTTCGCCGGAGACTATGTAAAGGCAGAAACAGAGCGCCGTTTCAAATCTAGTGAAAGCGATGTCGGAGAGCTGAAGCAGGTTGTCATAACAGTGAAGGTGGAGAAAACTGAGCTTGACAAGGCCTCCCGCAGGCTCAGGGTGCTCGGCAAGATTGTTGAAGGAAGACCTTTGGATTACATAAAACTCAACAGTTATCATACCTTGAACATAGCGGAAAATGACATAATAGAAATAAGGAAAGAACAATGGCCAGACTATCTTGTGGAAATAGTAAAGGAAGCGGTTTCAAACACAAAGAAGCGCAGGCTTGGCATAATAGTAATAGATGATGATCAGGCTCTTCCCGCATATATACTAAGCTATGGCGTTGAATTCGGCAATGAGATATACAGCAGGTTAAGCAAGCGCATGTCAAACAAGGAATTCGAAGAGCAGAAGAAAAAATTCCTTGAAGGTATATTGAGCATAATAAAGAATATGGATGTTGATACAGTCATAATAGCAGGGCCTGGTTTTGCCAAGGATGATCTTAAGGCATACATAGAGAGCAATGGCATAAAGCTTGGCAAGGAGCTTGTATTCTACAATGTAAGCAATGCAGAACGTTCTGGTGTGTTTGAACTAATAAAGAGCGAAAGCGTGTCAAATCTATTGGAAAAGGATCAGGTTAGGAGGGAGTTTAAGCTAATGGAGGAATTCCTTCTAGGTCTCTCTTCTGGCCACTCAAAATACGGCATTGAAAATGTCTCAAAAGCCCTAGATGAGTATGCTGCGAGTACGATAATAGTAAATGACAGCGTGCTTGGAGATCCGGAGGTGCAGAAGCTTCTTTCAAAAGCAGAACTTGCACATGTCAAGATAATAGTAATAAGCGCGAACGATGATGCGGGCATGCAGCTTCACGCCTTCAAAGACATAGCATCTATCTCGTATTGACTTATTTTCAATTATGCTATAAGAATTTTGCATTTTTGCAAATTTTTAGGATTCCTTTTTAATTGCTTCTAAAAATAAAAAGGTCTTTAAAGCATCACTTAGCCAAGTTAAGCTTTTTATACTTGAATGATTTTCATTCTTAATGGTGATTTCTATGAAGAGTTTTGCATGTAAGGATATAGGTATGGACTGCAATTTTACAGCAAAAGCAAAAGATGAGGCCTCTTTGATGAAAAAGATTGCGGATCATGCGAAGAAAGCGCACAATATGACAAATATAGACGACGCAACAATGTCAAAGATCAAGGCTGCAATAAAAGAAGTATAATTCACGTTGATGCCTTTCCCTTTTTCTTTTTATTTTTTATTCCTTAATGTTTTCTGCCTCCCTTTTTCCTTCTCATTTGCATACTTCATAGCAAATTTATCGATAATCTTGTCATAATGAGATAAAAAGAACACTATGATAAAGAGGAACATTGCTACGACTACCACTATCGACAAGGCAAGATTAAGATAAAACGTTATCTCTTGTAGCTGTTTATGAATGTTTATCGATATAAGAGTAACTGCAGTAATGGCAAAGTCTATGAACAGCGAGTAATAAGCAATGTGCTCAAGAAGCTTCTGCATTTTTGCAGCGCGCCTTATGTTGCTTTTTATGTTTTCTCCTTTTCCATTATCTAAAACATCATTCTTTTTTATCTGCATAATGCAGTTTTTTTCATAAACGATTAAATCTCTTTTGTATGGTTTTTATTTCATGCGCTTCTTTGCAATGTAGTAAATTGCATAAAGTACAATGGCAAAGACACCTATGCTTGTAAGAAGTAGCACGCCGTTGTTTGTGGAAAGGGCATAATAGCCATAAAGCGCCAATACAACATCCCAGATTAGTGTTCCTGCAATCGAGTAAGCAAAAAACTTCTTGGGTGGCATTTTTGCAAATCCTGCCGGAAAGCTCATAAGAGTGCGCAATGCAGGTATAAGCCTTGACAAGAAAACAGCGGCCAAGCCATTCCTCTCAAACCATCTGTCAAACGCATCTAGTGACTCCTGCTTTATGTGGAATCTCTTAAGGTGCCTGTACACGATATCCTTGCCTATGAAGTAGCCTATGTAATAGTCTATGGCAAGCCCTGCTATGCTACCAAGCAGAGCTGCAGTTATGCCAAGGTAAAGCTTCAGCAAACCTTCTTTTGCAAATACTCCTATAAGGGGAAGCACAACTTCGCTTGGCACAGGTATGGAAGAGCCCTCAAGTAGCATAAGCACAAACAGAGCAGCATAACCATAATGCTCAACAAGCAAGCTTATTGTTGCATAAGAGCTTCCTATTAGCGAAAGCAAAATGCTTATTAACCCGGACATTGGTGCCACATATATAAAGATAAACAATAAGTAGAGTTAAATTGTTAATCTTTTGCTTTTATTTATCATATTGGGGATATGATGAGAGTCAAAAAGTCTGACGGGAGCGAGGAAGAATTCATAAAGGAGAAAATAACTGTTGCATTAGTCAAAAACGGCCTTGATATCGAAGGAGCGCGAGAAATATCAAACGCTGTAGAAAACAAATTCAGCAGCAGGGACTTGCTGACAAGCAGAGAAATACGCGATGAAGTGCTAGCGCGTCTCAAGAGCAAGGATGCTTCGCTATACCAAAAATGGCTTGATTACGAAAATTCAAAAAGCTGAATTGCCTTATCGTGCCAAGCGGCTGTCAGGGTCATTTTGAAGTATCTCTGTGAAAATGTAAAGCTCCTCTTCTGAGAATATACCCTCATTGCCGTTTTTTTCTATGTCAAGCAGTGCAGCCACTGCCTCCTTTCTTCTAGGATTGTTGCTTATACCCTTTAACATGAGCTCTCTGATGCTTTTTTCCTTTACTCTAAGGAGTGCCTCATCAGCCCATTCTTCGAAGATTCTGCTAAGTTCAACAAGCCTGTCGATCATGTTGACATTTTCAATGAATTCTAAGGCCTTCTTGCGAGATTCTGGATTTGCATTACCCTGCATTTTGGAAAAGAAGTCTTCCATACTATTTTTATTCTGTAACATATTAAGCATAAGATATTCGTACTTGTCCTGCGCTCCATTATCCTCAAACTTGACAAATTTGCCTTTTATAGAAATGTTCCCTTTCTTTATCTCTCCATAAAAGAGATCTAAAGCGCGGCCGTACAGCACGTTCTTCGCCCTTAAGAGCATGTCACTGCACTCCAACCAAGCTTGCATTTATTTGACCTTTGTAAAAGTTATTGCATATACTCTATCAAAATGTGCTTTCCTATTCAGTATTCGTTTGGTATCTGTTCCGCAATTTTCTCAAGCTCTTTTGTCACGTCCAATCTCTTTTTATCCTTATCATAAACAAAGACTTTTCCTTCTTCCTCTTTTTGCGCGTGCATATGAGAACCATCACAGAATGGTTTGTGGCCCGAAAGGCCGCATGCACAAATATGTACCTCGTAATTTTCCGCCTTGCTTTTATCATTAGCAATATTTGAGAAGCCAGGCAATTCTCCTAGCTTAACTGCAAATGGATGATCCCTTTCATGTTTTATTAGTCTCATGTATACTCCCTCAATGTCATTAATATTATTTCAAAAATAAAAATAAATACAGGCACTAAAATTATTGGACCTTTATGTATATGCAATCCTCATCCTATTATTGTAGAAATTGCTTAACAAATAAGAATGCGGCTCTTAAAAAGATGCAACATCAAGCTTTAAATTTATTGATTCATATATATTATTATGGAGATATCAATAGTTGAAGTACAGAATAAAGTTGCAAAAGATGCATCGCTTCAGGGCGTCTTCAAAAGCATGTTCAACCCGTTTTCAGATAATTTCACCAGCGTAAGGATGCTCCTTCGCCTAGAGAGCGAAATTATCAGCAATGATGCAAATAATGTTTTAAACGTCCTAAAAGAATATGCAAAATCTGTAAAAGACATAGAGCATACAAGTATCAAAAGTTCGAGGGATGTAAAGCATCTTTTGCGCACAGTAAATAGAATATCTGCTGAAGCTTCATATTACATGGCATGGCTTAGGGAGCTCCCATTGCTAAGCGAAGACAAAAAGAATGAAACAGATAAACTTTTTGATGAATTCAATAAGGAAATAGCAAAGATAGCATATCTGAACAAACTCGAGGTTTCACATAGAAAAGTCATCTTCTAATCAATTTTTGATTCTTTTTCAATATACAAAGCAATGCTTTTTATACGCTTTTGGTGAAATACTAGTGTGATGATTAAGGTGATCGCTGAGCTTTTTGCGATGAAGACAAGTAGGCGGGCTGAAAATCAATCACAGTGAGATGTTCGCATATGAGCGTGCTTGAAAAATTGCACAAGAGCAGTATTAGCATAACAGACATAGCTTCGCAATACTGGTGCGAAAAACAGATGGAGCTTAATTACCTGTATGGCAAGCGCATCAACAATGCCATAAGGCAGGGCAGGGCCATACACGAAGAACTCGAAGAGCAAGTCAATATACCAATAGTGCTGCAGCCAAAAAGCTATGCGGATGCGCTTTATCGCAACCTTTATACAAGTTATTCAGCCATAAAGGCCCTCAAAGAAAACGGAAAGACGCGCGAAGTCAACATATATGGCTCAGCAAATGGCTTCAAGCTTGTCGGCAAGATAGACCAGCTTGAGATTAAGCATGGCATGCTTACAATAATAGAAGACAAGACAAGGAGCAATGACAACATACCCACAAAAGCGCAGCAGGTCACGCACAAGATACAAGTAATGCTTTATTATAAAATGCTGAGCGACATAAAAAATGGAGCATACACAGACCAGAACTTTAGCGCTGCTTACAAATTGCCCGCTATGCTGCTAACAGAAGAATTCAAAAGGCAATTGGATGCCCTCGGTGTGCCAAAAGCGCAGCAAAATATTACACAGCTATCAAGTACATATTTCAACGAGTTGCGCACAACTCCACAGCTTAGCGACATTCTTGTAATAAGGTATATTAATCAGTTCACTGGAAATGAAATAAAAGCTTATAAAACTAAATATAATAGTGCAGAAATGAGCAGCATGCTTCAATATGTTATGAAATATTGGAATGGCGAAAGGCAGGCAATGCCTGTGCCAGAAGATGAGCAATGGAAGTGCAAGTTCTGCGTCTTCTACGGCAAGGAGTGCAAGGCCTGGTGGCCTCAAAAGGTGCTTTGATGTTGAGCAAAGATTCGTTAAGAGAGGAATTCTCCAAAGATCCTGACAAATACTATAATACCAAACTGTTCAAGGAGCAGGGTTTCATGCGCAAGCGCTGCAAAATATGCGGAAAGTTTTTTTGGACTTCAGATCCCAAAAGGGAGCTGTGCGGCGACCCATCACATGAGCCTTATTCATTTATAAAGGAAAAACCTTTGCACATAAAATATGTTGATTTCTGGAAGAGGTTTTCAGATCTCTTCAAAAGGGAAGGCCACGAAATAATAGAGAGCTACCCAGTGGTAAGCAGGTGGCGCCAGGATTTGTATTTTACAATTGCTGGCATACAAGATTTTCAGCGCATAGAAAATGGTGTAATGAGCTTTGAATACCCCGCAAACCCCTTGCTGGTTCCGCAGATGTGCCTACGTTTCAATGATATACCAAACACGGGGGTAACAGGCAGGCATCTTACTTCATTTATGATGGCCAACCAGACAGCATTTAACTACCCGGAAGAAGGCTACTGGCGCGACCGCACAATAGAGCTTAATTTTAAAGTGCTTACCGAACTTCTTGGAATAGAAAAAAAGGACATAACCTTCATAGAAGATGTGTGGGCAATGGGTGACTTTTCAGAGTTCGGGCCATGCTTAGAAAGCTTCTCCCATGGGCTTGAGCTGGTAAACAGCGTGTTCACGCAATTCAGCTATTCGGAAGGAAAAATAGAGGAGCTTAAAGGCAAGGTTGTAGATGTTGGCTGGGGCTTTGAAAGATTGCTATGGTATTACTCTGGTACCCCCACCATATATGATGCTGCATTCAAGGAAGAGCTTGAATTCATATACAAGTCAATGGGCATAAAGCCAAACGAGAAGCTTTACCACAAGGTTGCAGGGTTGCTAGGCCTTGTAGACCTTACAGAAGTAGAAGGCTCTTCAAACATCGAAGAGGAAATAATGAAGAAAGCGGGCATAAGCATTGATGATTATTACAACGTAATAAAGCCAATGCAGGCAGCATATGCCATAGCAGACCATACAAGGACAATTCTTTTTGCAATAACTGATGGTGCACTGCCAAGTAATGTTGGAGGTGGTTACAACCTAAGGATTATTCTTCGCAGGATATTTGACTTTATCAATGCCTATGGTAATGTAGACCTGATGCACGTTATAGAAATGCATGCAAAGGATCTTGTTGATATATATCCAAGGATCAATGATAGCATAGATGAAATTGCAAAAGTAATAGAAGTAGAGAGGAAGAGATATGAAGCAACAAAGAGTGCAGCAACAAAGACTGTCAATTCTATAATAGAAAAGGGTGAAGTGCTTACGCCTGAAAGACTCTCAACCCTTTATAAGAGCAATGGCATCACTCCTGACATGATAGAAAGGATTGCAAAGACAAAAGGATTGAGCATAAAAATACCTGACAATGCTTACTCAAACATAATAAAAGGGGATTTTGAGGAATCCAAGAAGGCAGAAGCACCTAAGGTTTCTATTGAAGGAATAAGTCCTACGGTTAAGCTGTATTACAGCGGGGCTAGCAGCTCCAAATCAAAAGTTGTTTCAATACAAGGAAGCTTTGTCATACTTGACAAGACACCCTTTTATCCGGAAGGTGGAGGTCAAGAATCTGATAGGGGGAGCATAGGGAATTGCAATGTTGAAGATGTGCAGCATATTGGTCCAGTAATTGTTCACAAAATCTCGCAGGTGCCAGACTTCAAGGAAGGCGACACTGTAGAATGCTATGTAGATATGGAGCGCAGGCTTAGGCTTATGGTTCATCACACAGCAACGCATCTTGTAAGCGCAGCTGCAAGGAGCATTTTGGGCAACCATGCATGGCAGGAGGGCGCCAGCAAGAGCCCAGACAAAGCGCATATTGATATTTCACATTACGAGAGGCTTACGCCAGAGCAGATACGCGAAATAGAAGACAAGGTAAATTCGTATGTTTTGCATGGAATAAAGGTCAAAGTGGAGGAGCTTTATCGCGGCGATGCTGAAGGAAGGTTTGGCTTTTCAATTTACCAGGGTCATGGCGTGCCTTCAAAGATGCTTAGGATTGTGCAAATATATAACCTAGAAAACAAGCTCATCGACGCTGAGGCATGCGGCGGCCTTCATCTAGAAGGCATAGAGTCGAGCATTGGTATAGTGAAGATAATCAATTCATACAGAATACACGATGGAATAGACAGATTGGAGTATGTAGCCGGCCCGGCAATGCTGGATTACATAAACAAGGTTATGGACAGTATAGATAGCATCGCAAGGAGTGTTGGCGTAGACAAGGACAAGCTCAGCAGCGGCATAGTCTCAAAAATGAAAGAGCTAAATGAATATAGGAAAAGCTATGAGAGAATTGCAGATGAGCTTTCAGACTATATAGCAGAGAATCTTGCCAAAGTCTCAAATTCAGGTGTAGAGAAGATGCTCGATTATGAAAAGAAGATGCTGCGCAAGATTGCAACAAAGTATGCAGACGCAACTGGAAGTGTGGCAATACTCATGAACCTGCAGAATGACATTGTGGCGGTGTCAGGAGGCAAAAAAAGCGCCAAATCTGCAGTAGAAGAATACGCAAAACATGAAGGCAAGCATCTGAAGGGCGGGGGTTCGGACCGCATATTCGAAGGTTCAATATATTAAGGCGCTAAAATGCAGTTTTCATTCATATATTACATACTCATTTATCCAATAATCTACATACTGCCTGCATATGTTTCAAATGGTGCTCCGGTATTATTTGGTGGTGGCAAGCCCCTTGACATGAATGCGAAATTTCATGGCAAGCGCATTTTTGGAGATCATAAGACAATACGCGGCACAATATCAGCGCTGCTCTCTGGAATAATAATCGGCATCATAGAGTACCCTTTTTTCAGCTATATGCTTGCAATTGCGCTGCTCCTTTCAATTGGAACCATAACTGGTGATTTATTGGGCAGCTTCATAAAGAGAAGATTATCCTTCGATGAAGGAAAGAGCTTTCCCATAATGGACCAATACGGCTTTTTCGTATTTGCACTCATATTTGCCCTGCCTCTTGGCCATCTTCCGAGCCTTTATGGGCTTCTGTTCCTTGTTGTACTTACTGGTTTGCTGCACATTTCAACAAACATAGGCGCATACAAGCTTAAGCTGAAGAAAGTACCATGGTAAGCACTGATGCACATTACTATAAATTTTTCATATTAAACATTAATTATGAAGCTTCCTCCATTTATCACGAATGCTCTTTTAGGAAGGACAATTGCAGAGATAGATGAGCCCGGGGTAACCCTTAAAATAGTGGAAAAAAACGGAAGGCGCACGCTCTTATACAACAATATAGTTTTTTCTGCAATCATTAAGGATTCATTGTATACGCACGGCTATTGGGATTATTTTATGCCTTTGCCTTTACTATTTGAGAATCCTTCAGTAATGGTCATAGGCCTTGGTGGAGGCACTGTTCCATACCAGCTTGAAACCCTGTACCACAACATTAGAATAGATGTTATTGACATAGACCCAAACATGGTAAGCATATCAAAGATGTTTCTCCCGCGCGACCTCAAAGCAAAAGTAATAATCGGAGATGGTGCAGAATATATTCAAAAAGTGGAAAATTCCTATGACCTTATAATACTAGATACGTATTCAAACTCTAAGATCCCAGGTGCTTTTCTTGCAGACGCATTCATAAAGAATGCCCACAAGGCACTGAAGCAAAACGGCATTTTGGCAATAAACTATGCGCTGAGCTCTGACAATCTTCCTTATTTTGTGGATTATACCAAAAGGCTCGAAAGCCACTTCAAAGTCGGCATAGTAAGCGCATACAATTTAGGCAACCGCATAATCGTATGCATGAAAGGCATTGAAAAGGAAGGGCTTGACAAAGCAGTCAAGGGCTTCGGCTCAAGCAAAATAGCAGATGACTACATCGACATGAAAATGCT
>JBMFTN010000023.1:0-10429 GCA_049966995.1 Candidatus Micrarchaeia archaeon | reverse complement strand
TGTAAATGTAGGGAATTTTCAAAAAATCAAAAATGATTAGTGTAGTTTAAACAAAACAAAATCTTTAAATATGAGGTGCTGCGCTATATTCTGATTTAAATGACGCAGCACGATGTAAAAAATAGTTATGCCACATTGCTTAGAAATACGGAGCAGAGCACTGTAGCAGGCAATATGCTAAGAAAAGAAAGGAATGAAAATAAAAATTTAGGTGTGGTATTTACAAACACCACATTTATTAAACTCACAGATATCGGATATCGCTTTGGAGCGCCAAGTAGTGGTACTGCAGTAGACGATACAGAAACAAAAAATCAGGAAGGACATCAAAAGGCAAGTATAAATGAAAAAAAGGATATTATAAAGAAAATAAAGATATTTCAAGTGAGGGAAACTAGAAACGAACTCAATAAAGATCCATACGGGCAAAAGCCCGTTGGAAGAAGCTGATTATTCTACCTTTACTTCAGAGCTATTTTCCTCTTTTGCTTTCTGGACCTCTATGTTTAATGTACCGTTATCCATTCTTGCTTTGGTGGTCTTACTGTTTACGGGCTCTGGCAGTTCTATGACCCTATAGAAGCCCATCGATGATCTTTCTTTTGCATAGAAATCTGAACCGCTTTCCTCCTTTTCTTCTTCTTTTTCTGCCTTTATTGTTATTGTGTTTTCTGTAACTTTGACCTTAACATCTTTCTTGTCTACTGCTGGCAGATCCACTTTGACATGAAATGCGGAACCTTTGTCTATAATGTCTACCTTTGGTATTTCGTAACCTTCGTTTAACAACTCCCTAAACCTTTTTGGATATTCAAAAAGCGGTTCCCTGACCATCGTAGTAAAGGCCTTGAATGGGTCAAATTCGGTCCAATCCACACCCATGCGGGCTATGCTTTTCTTGTTTTTCATATTATCACCTTGTCAAATTTTTCTTGACATTTCGATTAATATTACTATAAAACGAAAGATATTTAAACATATTGCTACAAAAGATATAATCATGGGCAAGATAGTAATCAAGAGCACTGAAATGCCTAGAGAGGATACTGCAAGCGCCATGATTAAATGGTTCTGCAATGCCTTTGACCTAGACGCAGACATTGAGGCAAAGCTACTTATGAAATTCATAGAAGCTGCAAGAAAAAACAAAGCAATTTCAAGCTCAGAGCTAAAAATAAGTGGAGTGGCAAGAAGCACAATAATTTATCATTTGAATAGATTTATAGATTACGGTCTTGTTGTAAGGAAGGGCAGGAAGTATATTTTTAGAGGTCCAAATATGGAGTCAGCAATAGAGGAAATAGAGTATGATATCGACAGGGAATTAAAGAAGATGCTTGCTTTTGCAAAAGAGTTGGATAAGCAGATAGAAGACAACCACAAAAGGTGACTTTATGGAAGGTAACACAGATCAAAAGGATAAGGCTGATGAAAAAAAAGAGAAGGAGCATACAGATAATGTACAGGAAACAAAAAAATCACAAAAAGAAGCAAGCGAAGAAGATTTTAAGGAGAAATTCTTGAGGCTCGCGGCCGAGTTTGACAACTACAAGAAGCGCATAAAAATTGATATGGATTCCGCAAAAAAAATAGGAAAAGCTGAGCTTGCAAAGAGTTTGCTTCCAGTGCTTGACGAATTTGAACTCGCTTTAATAGCTCTAAATAATAGCAGAACTAAGAAAGATAGCGATGCAGAAGAAAACGCACAAGATTATTCAATTGTAAAAGGTATTGAAATTGTGTATTCTAACTTAATAGATACATTAAAAAGAAATGGTATTAAAGAAGTAGATACAAGTGGCAAATTTGACCCATACAAACATGAAATAATAATGGTAAAGGAAAGTGAAAAAGAAGACGGGGTAATACTTGAAGTGATAAAAAAAGGATATGTAATTGATGACGTGCTTATAAGGCCGGCAAGTGTTATAATATCGAAAAAACTTGACAACAAAAGCACAAATGAAAAAAAAGACTAACAATTGGATTTAATGCTAAAATTTTAATGGTGATAGAATGAAGATAATAGGAATAGATTTAGGTACATCAAATTCTGCTGCTGCAGTACTTGAAGGAGGCAGACCTGTAATAATACCCAGTGGAGAAGGCACAACATTATACGGAAAGGCTTTTCCGAGTTATGTTGCTTTTACCAAAGATGGGCAGAGACTAGTTGGTGAGCCGGCAAGGAGGCAGGCAGTAGCAAACCCAGACGGGACAGTTACAGCTTTCAAGAGGAAAATGGGAAGCGATTATATTTACAAAATACACGGTAAGGAATACAAGCCGCAGGAGCTATCTGCAATGCTTCTGCAGAAGATAAAGCATGACGCTGAGGCTTATCTTGGTGAAGAAGTTAAGAAAGCAGTGATAACTGTGCCTGCATACTTTAACGACAATCAAAGACAGGCAACAAAAGATGCTGGTGAAATTGCAGGACTAGAGGTTGTAAGACTTGTAAATGAGCCGACCGCAGCATGCCTTGCGTACGGCCTTGACAAATCAGACAAGGAGATGAAGATACTGGTATATGACTTCGGAGGGGGCACGCTTGACGTAACCGTGATGGAATTTGGCAAAGGAGTATTTGAAGTGAAGGCTACAAACGGAGACACACAGCTGGGAGGAACTGATATGGACAACGCCATAGTTAAGTTCTTAGTAGATGAAATAAAAGAAAAAAATGGCGTTGATATTTCAAAAGACACACAGGCAATGCAAAGGATCAGAGAAGCAGGAGAAAAAGCCAAGATAGAGCTTTCTACAGTGCTTTCTACAGACATAAACCTGCCTTTTATAGCTCAAGACAAGAATGGTACGCCTATACATTTTAACTACACTTTGACAAGAGCGAAACTTGAGAGCCTTGTATTACCGATAGTAGAGAGAACAGCGAAGCCAATAACGCAGGCGCTTAATGATGCCAAACTTGAACCATCACAGCTTGACAAAGTAATACTAATTGGTGGGCCTACCAGAATGCCAATAGTGCAAAGATATGTAGAGCAACTTTTGGGCAAAAAAATAGAGAGAGGCGTAGATCCAATGGAAGCGGTAGCGCTAGGTGCAGCCATACAGGCAGGGGTTCTGACTGGAGAGGTTAAGGATATTGTCCTGCTTGATGTAACACCGCTCACTTTAAGCATAGAAACACTTGGAGGCGTGGCGACACCTTTAATAGAGCGCAATACTACAATTCCAATAAAGAGGTCACAAATATTCACTACTGCTGAAGATTTTCAGACAAGTGTGGACATACACGTTATACAGGGCGAAAGACCGCTGGCCAAAGACAATATAGACTTAGGAAAATTTAGCCTTACGGGCATTCCACCCGCAAGAAGAGGTGTGCCACAGATAGAGGTTACTTTTGACATTGATTCAAATGGCATATTGCATGTCACTGCCAAGGACAAAGCAACAGGAAAAGCACAAAGCATGGATATTGTAGCTCCGCACAAAATGAGCAAAGAAGAAATAGACAAAAAAATTGACGAAGCTAAACGCTTTGAAGAAGAGGATAAAAAGACAAAGGAGCAGATAGAGATAAGGAACAATGCCGAATCGATGATATACACGGCTGAGCACACGCTTGAAGAATACAAAGGCAAGATACCGAAAGAGGTTGAAGATAAAGTAAATAATGCAAAGAGTGCGCTTGAAGAAGAAGTAAAAGGTAGCAACTTTGACAAGATAAAGGAAAAGACTGAAGAGCTCAAGAACGCGCTTGAAGAAGTTGGCAATTCAATATACAAAAGCAATCAAGGCCAGACTGGAGATGCAGGAAGCGGAGGCGGAGAGGGCCAAGGCTTCTCATCTGGAAGCAATGGCGACAATACAACAGATGCTGACTTCAAAGTGCAAAAATAGTGCATAAAGCTGAGATGAATGGCCAAAGATTATTACGAGATACTAGGGGTAAGCAAGAATGCTAGCCTTGATGAGATAAAGAGAGCTTACAGAGAGCTTGCCCTGAAGTATCACCCAGATAGAAACAAAAGTCCAGATGCAGAAGAAAAATTCAAGGAGATAAATGAAGCTTATGCTGTTCTAAGCGATAATGAAAAAAGGAAAGCGTATGATTCTTTCGGCCCAGAAGGCTTCAGCCAGAAGTATACACCTGAGGATATTTTCAGGGGATTTGATTTTGAAGACATCTTCAACAGCATGTTTGGGGGATTTGGCAATAGCATGTTTGAGGACATCTTCGGCTTCTCCCCAAAGGGCAATTATGACGTTGGCAATGATATACTCGCTAGGGTAAGCGTAACACTTGAGGAGGCTGCCCAAGGCACAAAAAGGGTCATCAACGTTAGGCACACCAAGATCTGCGAGCATTGCGGTGGAACAGGCCATGAGCCGGGAAGCAAAGTAGTAAAATGCGATATGTGCAATGGTGCAGGAAGTGTAAAGCAGACAAGAAGGACGCCTTTTGGAATAATACAAACAGTAAGCACATGCCCGAAGTGCGGTGGCAATGGAAAGATATATGAGAAAAAATGCAGAGTATGCAATGGCAGCGGTAGAATCCAAACCGAAGAAAAAATAGAGGTAAGTATACCTCCAGGAATTGAAAATGGTGCACGCCTTAGGGTTAGAGGGATGGGTGACTACGGTACAGGAAGGACAGGGGACCTTTATGTTGAAGTCAAGGTTGAAAAGAGCAAAATATTCGAAAGAAATGGAGATGATTTGTACGTGACAGTTAAAGCTCCACTCCATGTTATGATTCTTGGCGGTGAGATAGAGGTCCCAACAATTGACGGATCCAAAAAGGTTTATGTTAATGAAGGCACACAAAATGGCGCTCAACTAGTGCTTCGTGGCTCTGGGATGCCTTCGTCAAGAAGTGGCAAACGCGGTGATGAGATTATAACGCTTGTGAGTGAGATACCACAGCATTTATCCAAAGAGCAGAAAGAGCTGATAAGGAAGTTTGCCGATATAGATGCGGAAAAGAAAAAGCACTGGTTCTAAAGAGTAATGCTTTGCTTCAAGAATTCATCTATGAATACTGTTGCATAAGAACCTGAGGGTAGCGAGAATGCAAGCTTCAATACCTCATCGCTTGAAGTGTGGCTTAAACTCAGATCCTTAAATGGCGCAAAGAGAGCGCGGAAAGAACCCTTGCAATTCAGCTCTGGCATTCCATTTAGCTTGAAGTCTTCTAGGCTTAATCCTAGTTCTTCCAACATGTTCTTTTCAAATTCGTTTGGTTTGGAATCATAGCCTACGATATTTGCAACGGGAATTACATTTTCTTCAATATTTTCAAAAATGTGGGTACTTTTGAGGTCGTAGAATTTGCCGGATATACTGCATACCATATCTCCATGCTCTGGTGCTATCCTGTGCTCCTTTAGCCTATGCTCTAATTCTCTATTGAATATTGTGTCTTCAACAGAATGCACAAACATCAGTGACAGCGTTCTCGGCAAGCGCCTTATTGCATTTGCATAATTTCCAGGATATTTGGAAAGGTACTCTATTACAAAGCGCTCGTATTTTAGGTATCTAGGAAAATAATTTAGTGCTTTCTTAAAATCCATTTCTTCGATCAGGCGTTTCCTTGCTTCGACTGCATCTGTGCTAAGCTCATTTGAGCTATCTGTTAGAAACCGCATTGCTGCTGATTCAAAATCTCCTTTGAGCATACTGAGCCCTATTTCAAAGTTGTTTTTTCTAACACCAAACCTCTGATCACCAAAATAGTTTGGAAAAACACCTAAAGAATCCAGTTCTTCTTTTATGTCTTTTGCTATGCTGTAATCATTTTCGCTTACGCCGCGTATCAATACTTCAAACTTGTTGCCAAGAAGATCGCCGAGCTTTACCGCATTGCTTGAGTTCCATGCACCGTTTATTTGGATGTCTTTTATGTGGATCTTTTGAAGCTCTTCGCTTTTTACACCATATAAACTGCATAACTGGGTTGATATTGAAGTGCGGTCCTTGGTGCCTGCAAAACCCACAGATTTTATTCCGCGCCTAAACTTTTTTGCTATTGCCCTTAGCGCTTGTATAGTGTTCCAGTCTTTTTTTTGAAGCACAAAAACCGCAAATTTCCCGTCTGGATTATCCATGCCAAGCATTGAACTCGTGTATACTTTGTTAGCTTCTATTACTGATCCATTGAGTGCTATCTCTTGCACAACAAAGTCTTCAGGGGAATTTTTTATTGTGCCTGCAATCTTTTTTGAACTTGTTATATTGATCATTTTTACACTATGGTAATTTGGCAGGAAATGTTAATATATTATTGACTATTAAATTATAATGAGAAGATGAACTATTCTGAGATTATGGGAAAGCTAGAAGCAATGCCTAATGTAAAAAGGAGTGATATTGTCTACAAGCACATGCATGATCCAGCGATTATACGCTATTACTACAGGATAAAAAATGCACCTTTTACTGACAAACTCAATCTTGCTGGAAGCTCACCTACAGAGATTTTTATAGGCAATTATGGATATCCTAAGGTTTTCATAGGACCTATGGTGCCTCCTGATTTTGGGGATACCTCACTGTTGGCAACGCCTGAACGCTGGACCTACATGAAAATAGAAGATATCGTGGACATGAGGTCCAGGTTAGTAAGGGGCAAGTATCAAACCAATGTAAGGAATGTCGAAAGTGGTCGTATAGAGGAAATGGTTAGGGAACTCGCACTTGCCGAGCGCTCTGCTGAAAGCGAGCTTGAATTCGCAAAGAAGCCAATGGTAAGGCTTGTCTTGCGTGATGAAGTCCAGCCTTTCGGCCCGAGTGCCGAGATAAAGCATTTTGAGCTTTACAATATCAAGGCTGATAGGAAGCTAGAGAGCTTGAATATGGATTACGATGCGTCAGCAAAAGACGCAATAGTTGAGCTTTATAACAGGAATGTTGAGATATCGCGCATACAAAGGGGATTTAGTGCTGGCCTTTTTGGCTTAAAAAACAACAGGCGCTTTGTACCAACAAGGTGGGGTATAACAGCTGTAGACGACATAATTTCAAGAGAGAATTTGAAAACTGTTAAGGACATGGAGCCAGTAGATACAATCTATGCATATTATAATTCTGCTTTGGATAACAGGTGGCTTATTTTTTTCATACCAGGCAACTGGCAGTATGAATCAATAGAAGCGTGGTACCCTAATACCATATGGAACGAAGACAGCTCCAAGATATCAATATATTCATCATATGAGCCGTTTGAAGGGCGCAAAGATTATGCGGAGATTGGCGGATGCTACTACGCCGCGAGGGTAGCCGTTTCAGAAAAGCTGTTAATGCTTAAAAGGCAGGCAGTAGTGCTCATACTACGCGAAGTGCATGAAGGGTATGTTATGCCTGTAGGTGTGTGGAATGTGAGGGAGCATGTCAGGCAGACCTTGCAGACAGAACCAATTATACTTAACAACTTTGATGACATGCTCAATATTACAGAATCAAAAATGGAGATAAGCCCAAAAAATTGGATAATGAACAGTAGGATCCTGAAGGATCTGCTTATGCAGAAGAGACTTTCAGAATACATAAAAGCGCAGTGATTATGGAGGAACAGGTAGTGTAGCCATTATACCGTCAATAACTCCGTTTACACCTATGCCACCAGTAGATCTAACTACAAGCCTATGGCTCAGTACAGGCCTTGCAAGGAATTTGATGTCTTCTGCGAGAACTTCATTGCGTCCTTCGATCAATGCTTTGGCCTTTGCACACTGCATGAAGCTTATCTCTGCTCTAGGGCTGCCACCCATCACTATGTGAATATCTGTCCTTGTGGCATTAACTATTGCAGTAATATATTCAAGCATTTTGTCTGATATGTGCACACTGTTGACTAATTTCTGCAATTCTAGTATTTCGCTGATGGATATGACTTTTTTAGTTGTTATATTCTGTTCGCTTTCCTTTATGCGAAGCATTTCCTGCTCCTCTTCCATTGATGGATAATCTACAGCAATCCTCATGAGAAATCTGTCTGCAAGCACTTTTGGCAGCTGGGTTGTGCCTTCTATGTTAAGAGGGTTTTGGGTTGCAAGCGCAATAAAGGGTTTTTCCAAAGGTAATGTGGAATTTCCCATTGTAACTTGGCGCTCTTCAAGAGCCTCCAAAAGCGCTGTTGTTGTCTTAGGCGGAGCTCTGTTGAGCTCATCTATAAGCAGTATATTAGTAAATATTGGGCCCTTCTTTATCTGGATATTTTTGTTTTCGTCTAGGTATGCGAAGCCAGTAATATCTGTAATTTCCAAATCCGGCGTACCCTGTATTCTGTCAAATTTGGCATCAATAGCATCAGCTACGACTTTTGACATTGTAGTCTTTGCCACTCCTGGCACACCTTCAAGCAACACGTGGCCGTTTGCCACTATGGCTATAAAAATAAGTTTTATCACGTCTGTCTTGCCAGCAATCCTTTTTTTAACCTCTGCAAGCACATCTGAATATATCTGCTTGGCATCCATTCAACCACTACTTTAATAAGAGATAGACAAACTAAATACTTTTCTGTGCCAATGCTTTGATTAGTATATAAAAGGTTTGGAATATTTCCAATGAGCATAAAGGTATTTAGCAATAGGCAAAATTTGCCTTGTGATTTGCACAAAATTGCATAAAAGCTTTTAATAATTAACCTTTATAATAAATAATTAAATATTTATTGTGGGACAAGCTGATTGCATGATAGGAAAGGAAGCAGCAGAAAAAAGAGTAGCTATGATAGATGAGATTGTAGAGGTATTGGAAAAAAGGAAGGGACTTGGAGAACTCACTTACGAGCAGCAGCTTACTTTGGATCACAGTAAGAAGCTTATTGAAGACAAGCAGAAGATTGCACGAATTAAGAAGGAGCTCTCCGGGATTGATGCACTTAAAGAAGAATGCGTAGCAAAGATACTTGAGATAATGCCATCAAATCAAATGCTTTTAAAACAGATACTAGCAGGTTGCAGAGCCACACTTGATGAAGAGACAATAAACAAGATAGTGACTATGATAAAAGGCAAGGTATAATGTTAGAATTTGGTGCTGAGCAATGGAATACCAAGAAAATGAAAAGCGTGAAGAATATGCATATGTACTTGATTTCATGCTCAGCGGAAAAGCTTTTTCTAGCAGGGCGGAGCCGCTAGCACAGGTTATGGGCGAAGGATGGTTCACTTTGCTTGAAGTCACGCCAAAACCAAATGTTGTGCTTAACCTTGGAGAAAGGGTTTATATAGGAAAAAATGACAGGGACAAGATACAGCTTATAAAGACAAGGATAAGCTATGAGGAACTTACGCAAACTGCAAAAAGCTCCCTTCAAGGGGTTGTAAGCAACATTGTAAAGCAGAATGAAAAAAGGTTTGTAGATTTTTTCAATAAAGCGGGGCCGCTCAATATAAGGGAGCACTCTTTGGAGCTATTGCCTGGAGTAGGTAAGAAGCACCTTAGCGCAATTCTTAAGGCTAGAAGCGAAAAGCAGTTTGAAAGCTTTGCTGACATCGCTGCAAGAGTGCCGTTGCTGCAAGACCCATCAAGACTCATAACAGAAAGGATAATGCGTGAGCTGACTGGTGACGAACGTTTCTACCTTTTTGTCAAACCTTATAAAAAGAAGTATTAATTCCCTGTTTTATTTTCCACATTGTTGCAATTTCGCACAAGCTTTGAATTCTTTCCTTTCACATGTTCCTTGCTCTTGACAAAACTTCTTCAAAAGAAATTAGTGGACTCGGCGGGAGTCGCACCCGCGGCCTTCCGCTTGCAAAGCGGACGCTCTACTGCTGAGCCACGAGCCCATCGTTATTCTAATTAATTATTATATAAAGCACTGCACATTAATTATCTTTTTATTTTCCGCCCTTTTGCATTGCTTGCACTTCTATGGTGCTTTGACTTTAAAGAACGCTTTGATGAAGGCTTTTCCTTAGACATTTTGACCGCTTTCTTGCCAGTTGTAAGTGCTTCAATTAGTTCTAGCTTCTTATCATCTGCAGATTTCTTATCATCTTCCATTATTTTATCAATTAGCGAATCAAGATTAGACTGGCTTGAGGATTCTGTTTCTCTTTCAACTTCACTAAATAATACGTTTTCAACATCGCCCTTTTTTATGATGTTACTTAGCATGCTTAAAGCCCTTATACGTTCCAACTCGCTTTTATACTTGCCCGAATTTTCTGAAATTTTCTTTTTAGAAGATTTTTTTTGCATTTGCTACAACCTATGTATGGCTTTGTATCTTTAATTAATTTTAGAAAGATTATTAAAGCTTACCTTTTTTATGTGCCAACGATTTTCTATTGATAAGTTCAACAGTTATGCGAACTTTCTTCCGGTACCTTATTTCCCATATTTTGGGCTTCTGCCATTCTTATCTTTTTTATGATGATTATTTGATATGGAGCAATGCCCTTCTGACATCCTCCCACGAATAAATTCGTGGGGTTCCTTT
>JBMFTN010000022.1:0-10642 GCA_049966995.1 Candidatus Micrarchaeia archaeon | reverse complement strand
CATTGCGAGAAAGGCGTTGCAGCAGCTGAAACAGCAGCTGCATGCGATGACAAAGGCAATTGTGCAGACGGCGAAGGCTGAGAACAAAGGCATAGTAATTGGAGATTTGTCGCATATAAGAGACAATGCCGACTACAACAACAATGCTAACCAGAAGATACACCAATGGCAGTTTGCAGAGGTAACGAAACAGCTCTTCTACAAGGCGAAGATGCTTGGGGTAAAGATAACAAAAGTATCAGAAAAAGATACATCAAAGACGTGCGCGCTATGCGGCCAAGAGACAAACGGAAGGGTGCATAGGGGTCTGTATAGATGTAAACTATACAACAAACAGTTCAACGCCGATGCGAACGGAGCATTGAACATAATGAAAAGGTATCTCCAAATCCCGCTGCAGCAAGGCAGTGGGATAGGAGTAGTGGGTGTCCTGGCACACCCTGCGGTATATCATTGGAATGAGCACAGATGGTGCAATGATGCCAATGATTGAAACGAACCTTGAAACCGTGAGGAACCCCACGAATTTATTCATGGGAGGATGTCAGAGAAGGCTTTCTTCCTCAACTTCAACTTCGCTTACCCCATCAAGCTTTTTTATCTTATCCTCTATGCTGGATGAGCTATACTGCGAGTCGTCAAATTTGAAGAGCGCTTTTATAACTTTTATGCCAAAAGCAACATCCTGTGCTTGTGCACCTGCTGCGCCAATACCCTTCAGCTCATCAAGCACTTTGTCAATTGCGCCATCTTGTGCATACACTTTGAAAAGAACCGCAACGCTAGCCATTTCAAGGACCCTCAAAACCGCATTCGCTGCACTTATAACTGTTCGTTATCTCCCTGCAATGCTTGCATCTTATTATAGTGCTCTTACCACATTTAGGGCACTTAAATTCAGTATATTCGTGTGTCATCCTTCCGCATGATACGCAAATTTTGCCTGGCAATACCATAAAATTCACTTCTTTGACTTTAGGTGGGATATCTTATGTCCCTTTTGCTTATTTAATTGAAGCAACAGTAATATAATGATTACTGTAAATAGTGCGATTACTATAACTTCGGCTGCAAGCGCAATAGAAAGCTCTTCACGAAGGCTTTTTACGCCATTCTCAAGGGTATTTATCTCATGCATAGTCTCAATTTCGCCTGGCGTGTAAGGGACCTCCTTCATGCTTGTATATATTGTATGCGTGTCATTACTTATCATATTTGAAAGAAGTGCAATCGAATATGCCTCTGAAGCATAATGCTCTGATAATGTTGCATTGTCCTTGTTAAGGTATGCCTCACTTGCATAAAATCTGGCCTCATTTGCATACTGTGTTGCCCAAATCCCATAGGTTGCATTTGCGGTAAGCTCTTCAGTTGCATTGAGCAATTGTGATGTTGTCATATTACTTGTCTCTGTATAGAGTGCATACGCATATGATGCATCGATGAGTGCAAGTGCATAATTGCTGTTGTTATACGCTTGCTCTGCAGTTATAAGATAAAAGTTGTCATACTTAGATGCTTTTTTTATCGCTGCCAGCGCGGTATTCTTTAAGCTGCTGGAAAATTCAATTGGCGTGCCATTCAAAGCCTGCGACTTGTTGTATAGATAGCTTGAAGCAGAGCACCAGCCCATCGCTTCTGCGCCGCTGTATATATTTCTTAGTACGCCATCTGTGTCTGTAGATGTTAAATTGTATAGCGTTATTGTTGCGTTGATGGTTGAGTTTGCCCATAGCTGCCTAAGCTCTCCCGCAAGCACATACTCGTAGTTTGTATTTGTGATCTGCGGCGCATTAAGGGAATCACACATGCCCTTTATGCTTTGCAGTGTGTTCATTCCAATTGTAATATTGGTGTTGTAATTGCTGAAATAAAAAGCGTTGATATAATCGAGGAATGCAAAGTCTGCACCCGTATACCAATATCCTTTTGAGGCAATTGCCCTGCTTTGGTTAAGCACTTTTAAAAGCTGGCTGCTTACTCCTTTGAAATTGCTGTTTCCCTGTAGCTCATTTATCTGCCTTGCAGTCAGATTTATCGTGTAAAGCGTAAGGTTCCAAAATATTCCAGAGCTGCAATTGTTGCTGCACTCAAGGCTTGCATTTGGGATGCTCCCAACATCATAATTAGTGTAGAATGTGTAGTTGCTTTCGCTTGCATACGGATTAATTTTGCTGCTATTAAGTGCATACATCAAAGCTTGGCTAACGTTTGAAACCTGTATTAACGGTATGTCAAAAGCGGTCTGTACTAGGTAATAAAGCTCTGCTTCACTACTGGAATGTGGCACAGCCGGAACAAGTATAAATTTCATGCCTGCCTTTTTAGCTGCGCTTGCCTTGTCATAAACGCCGCCGATTTCTCCAATGCTGCCATTTGCATTGATGGTGCCCGTCATTGTGAAGTTATTCTTTAATGGCTTATTGGAAAGCGCAGATATAGCAAGCAGTGTCATAGCGCCTCCTGCGCTTGGCCCTGAAACATTTGTGTCATTATTCATGTAGTAGGTAAAATTATAATGGCTAAAATTAACATTCAAGTATTTCGCTGCATACATAGCTCCTTCAAGAGCTGAATTTAGAGTAGAATTCCCAACAAATTCAGGTCCGCGTATGCTTACATTGCCGTTGCCTATAGTAACATTCAATAATATCGTAGTTAGTGTGCCTTCATTTGTTTTGATTATAACTGCCGGAGCGTGTATTGATGCGCTTCCTATAAGCATACTACCCGCATTAGCCATTCCAATCAGAGCTAACGCAAGCAGTGGAAATATCACAAAAAATTTGTTCAAAATTGTCATCATTAATTCTTTTTCAATAAATTATATAAATATGTGCTTATAATCAATGCTTTATATTTTCAAATTTGGTAGACTTTGACCAAAGATAGTTGAACCTATTCAGTGCCTCATCATGATTTATACTTACAATATGCTCGCTTTTTTTGTTTATGATGTTTAATGGAGGTATCTTGTAAGCAATATTGTCATCAAGTATAAATCTTTCATGCTGCTCTATTGTAAGCTCTTCAGGCACAACTCTTAACTCAAATTCTATCCCATTTTTTTTGAGTTCTTCAATGAAGTCCCAATATTCAATTGAAAACTCCCTACCAAGCCTGTCTTTTTTTGATAAGACCATAAAACTTCTGTAGCTTTCCTTATGGCTTTGCAGAAGCCTGGCAAGATTTTCTAATGCTTTAGAGTCAAAATGCATGTCCAATATGCGTATATTGCCTTTTAGTTTGGCCATAAATCTATTAGAAAGCATGATCATGTTTGAATAAGGCGTTCTTGGATCTATTGCAATAGGTGTTGCACGCGTTTGCTTTTCCTCGCTTCTTGATACTTTTAGCGAGTAGACTCCTGGAATAAGGACGAGCAAAGAACTAAAGTATGGAAGTATAAAGATTGGCCTATAATCCCCAATGCTAAAAGTCGCGTTTAGTATAGTTGCTATCATTGCAAATATCACAGATGTAAGAATAAGTATGATCCAGTTTATCCTTGCATATAATCTAGAAAAAAGCAGAAGCGCGCTTATTGTAAATGCCATCAGACCAAATGGCAATAGTATGTATGTAATGTATAAACCAAAGGCAGTTGCTGTGGATTGTGTAGCAAGGTTTGTTATACCTTCGCTAGCAGCTATCGATGTGTTGAAGCGGGCAATGCTTGTAAGTGTGGCGTATACGCCATTCAAATACGCTAGTCTTTCAATATAATAAAAGCCATAGAATAGCATCATCAGTGCGCCTACCAATGCTATAAGTGGCAAAAACCATCTTCGTTCTTGGGAATGCATATTACTAGTATCAACTTCTTATATAAATCTCTTATCTTTAAATGCAAAATCCCCCTGTTGATGCTATAAATAGTTATTTAAATTTTCTTTATTATATAAGTAGGGTAATAAATTGCTTGGCAGAGCCTCATCAAAGGAGCATGGTATTCGTGCGCAGTCAGGCTTAGAATATCTTCTGACCTATGGATGGGCTCTACTTATCATATCTATTGTTGTCGTGCTACTTTATCTGTATGTTATGGTACCAAGCCACATAATCCAGTCATATTGTAATTTTGTAGATGGTGCATACTGCAACGATATGATTGTTGGAACAAACCTAAGTTCACACGCCACAGAAGTCGCAGTTTTTTTAAGCAATATCCAAAAATACCCGATAGTTAATCCAAAGCTGAATATAAAAATAGACAATGTTTCAACAGGTGCATATAACTGCTCTCCAAATTTTGTATTGCCTGGCGGTTCCATAATCTGTGCGGTGCCACTTTCAATAAAAACTGATTTAGGCACGCTTGTTACTGGTTCAATGTACTTAAATGCGCTTTATTGTGGTTTGTCTAAAAATTATAGCATTAACCACAACTGCAGCTCGGCACCAGAACAGGTTTATTCAGGTTATTTCAATGCACATGCGGTTCCTTTGGTATCACCAAATGCCTCAATATCCTTAAGCGCAGTGAATTATACTAATGCAGCAAACAATGCCAAAGATCCGCTAATTGCCACAGTAAAAATGCTTGGGTATCCTCTCAAAGGGGCAACAGTATACTTTAATGAGAGCAATACCATCTATTCATTGAGCCCCAATAACACAGAAACAAATGCGGAAGGTCAAGCATTATCCTATGTGTGGGGTATGGCAAAAGGCAATCTTACTGTTTATGCATCATATGCAGGTATAAAGAGCAATAACGTTACCATACATTTCATGCAGCCTGACGTGCTTTCTTTTATGGTGATAGGTTTTCCAGATTGCTCATCTTCCCAAGTTCCTATGGCAGAATTTGATGGGCAGTATTATACATGCTCGCAGCTTGTTTCAACAAGGCTTGCTTTAAGCCCTAACAGTACGCACACTTACTACTTCAACGGAACGACTCAGGCTGCTCCAGGTATGAAGGGTATATTCAAGAATTTCACCATATACAATGTTTCATATTTTGATCCAACCGGAGAGATAAAAATCATCAGCAACGCGACAATCGTGTTATACTATTACACTCAATACCTTTTAAGTATGTCCGTGAGTCCAAGTTTAAGTGGCGAAGTTTCTCCCTCAAGCAGCTGGTATAATCCAATGGCTCATGTAAGGATTATTGCCACTCCTAACACCACATGGTTCTTCAGTAATTGGAGCTGCTCGGGCTCTGGCTGCTATTCTGGCAACTCGACCAAGGCATCTATAACAATAACAAACCCCATAAATGAAACTGCAAATTTCTTTAGCACTTCAACAACTACTACTACCACCACGGCTCCTTATGTTTATTGCGTTGGTTCAAGTACATATCCAAGCGGAGCATCGAAATCAGGAGTGCCTCCATATAGTGATTTAGTATACTATGCGCCAATCACAAATACAGGAATTGGTTCATGGACAAATACGACAAAATATCCTATACCTATGTACAACGCAAGTTGCTCAATCTATAATGGCTACATATATTGCGTTGGTACTTCATATTCAAAATATTCTAAGCTCACATATTATGCACCGATAACAAGCAGCGGCATAGGCCAGTGGGTCAATACAACTCCATACCCAGTTCCGATATACAATGCTGGTTGTTCAATATTTAACGGATATATATATTGCGTTGGTACTGCATATTCAAAATATTCTAAGCTCGCATATTATGCACCGATAACAAGCAGCGGCATAGGCTCGTGGTCTAACACAACTAGTTATCCTATAGGATTAAATGGGGCAGGCTGCTCTATATATGATGGCTATATTTACTGTGTCGGATCATACGATTATCCATCCTATATTGTTTATTATGCACCAATTACCGGTACTGGTATTGGCATATGGACTAATACTACTAGCTATCCAATGGGAATATCAGATACAGGTTGTACTGTTTATAATGGCTATCTATATTGTGTTGGATCTTACAGCTTTGGTAGTTCTCCAGGCACAAACCTTACATATTATGCTCCATTATCCAGCACAGGTGTGGGCATTTGGAATGAAACTACAAATTACCCAATTAATATGTTTGGAAGTGGCTGTATTATACACAATGGTTATATATACTGTTTTGGATCAGCTTCATCCTATAACTTGACACAAGGTACAAACCTTACATATTATGCACCAATCACGGGGATGGTTGGGATTGGCACATGGAAGAGTGGGACAAATTATCCAATACCGTTTGCAGGTGGATCATGCCAGGTTATCGGCAGTGGTGGCAGTTTTCTTGGCGGCGGTGGAACCACCAATTTTAACATGACAACTACCACAATCGTATCAACATCTACAACAACCTCTTCTACAACGACAATCAACCCTAATAACCTGCCTCCAGGTGATTCTATGTATACAAAATGCACTCCTCCACCATTTGTGTACAGCTCATGGGTGTGTTACTCAGTTCCATTGCAAAGTTGTGCACCTCATGTGCTCAATAGTTGTGCATATTCTAATCCAACTGACTTAAATGGCACATACATTGCAAATTACAACAATGTGCAATACAATAGCGGTGTTACTCCGCCAGGTCAATACAATAATTTAGGCACATATTACAATTACAATGTAACATTTGCGATTACAAGCCCTGTATTATATAATCAAACCTATTCTTTCAACATAACAAACATCAACGAAGGAGGTGCAGCATGGTTTAATTATCCGATATGGTTCTCTATCGGTTCCAGTATTAACGCTTCTGCAGGTGCAATAATCGCTTTTGACCCATGCCATGGTACATGTATAGGAATAATAAATTCTTCAGAATTCAAGGGTTCAATAGGTATATATAATACATCAACAGGAAACCTTGTGCAGTTGACTAGCGGCCAAGTGCCGACATTATATGCAAATTGGGTTGCGTGGACATCACAAAGCACATATCTTGTGAACATTGTATTTATAAATAACTACACAATCTTGGTTTCAATACCAAGCGTAGGCCAATCCATGTATGTTAAAACACTAAGCCCAATTAACATGTCAGACCTCAAACTAAATGTAGGCTATGCATATGATCAAGGCGATGGAGGATATGGTTTGAACCAATATGGTTCTCCAGAGGGTGCAGTCCAAGTATTATCTCCTAACTTGCAGCTTCAGAAGATCTAACAATTAAAAGTCAAGTACTTTGTTTAAATGCCTAGTTCTTACATAAAATAAGGTTAGTTATATTTTTGTTCCTTCAATTTATATTATGGATTTTTTCAGGTTTGATACTCCCAGAGAGCACCAACTTCAAGCAATAAAAGACATATACAAAGCTCTTTCCGAACAGAAAAGCATACTTGTCAATGCACCTACAGGAATAGGAAAAACCGACGCTGTATTGAGTGCTGCGCTTCATGTTGCAACGGAAAAAAATCTTGATGTGTTCTTCCTTACTCCTAAAATATCGCAACACAAAATTGCGATAGACTCCCTTGCGGGAATAAATGAAAGATTTGATTTAAAAATAAAATTTTCTGATCTGGTAGGAAAGAAAAATTTATGCACAAACCCTGAAGCAAACAGCATGGACGGTGAAGCATTCTATAAAGAATGTGAAAGATTAATAAAAAATGGTAAGTGTCCATATTTCTCTGCTTTTAAGAACAGCGTCAATAACATTCCAGAAGCAGTTTCAGCAGCCTCTTTACATGGGCACAACATGCTCTTAAAAGAATGCTTTAATTACGGGATTTGCGGTTATGAAATCTCTACCCATTTAGCAAAGGAGTCAAGCGTGATCATTGCAGATTATGCGCACATATTAAATCCTTCAATAAAAAGCCCTTTCCTTAAGAAAATTGCGCACAAGCTGAGCAATAGTATATTGATATGGGATGAAGCGCACAACATAATAGATCTGGCTGCAAAATATTCAAGCACAAGCATCACGCTTAATGGCATAACCCGTGCAGAAAAAGAGCTTGGAAAGATCGGCAGCAATGTTGACATGGCATATTTAAGATTTGCCTTGGAAAAGATCGCAAAAAGAAAGCTTGTAAAACTAAGCGAAGCTTTCGTTGAAAGAAGCGACATGCCCGAAGAAATTAATACAAATAGCGAAGAGATTTCAAGTAAGCTATATAATGTTGGGCTTGAGTACTTGGAAAAATTTAAGGCAGGCCATTCCTCTATCATACATATAGCCAAGTTCATTGAGTCTTGGAACAATGCAGGTGAATCCTTTATCCGCATAATATCTAGGGAGGGCAGCAATTTGCGCATTTCTATTACGTCACTTTATCCTGAAGGGATAGCTGAAACCTTCAAAGAGGCTTATGCAAACGTTTTCATGAGCGCAACCCTTGTGCCTCTAAGTATGTATAGAGATCTGCTAAGCCTTGAAAATGCAGAAATAAAGCAGTATGGTACGCCGTTTCCTGCCTCAAACAAAGCAGTTTTTGTAGATGGCACAGCAACAACCAAATACGAAAGCAGGTCTGTCCAGGAATACAAGAAAATAGCGCAAAAAATCGTAGAAATAAAGAATGCAATACCGGGCAATGTTGCAGCATTCTTTCCTGGTTTTGAAACATTAAAAAACGTTATGCGTTATATAAACGGAGAAATTGTATACGCGCAGAGACAATCAATGAACAGCGTAGAGATTGAAAATCTGCTTGAGCGCTTCAAAAAAGAAACAAATGCATTGCTGCTAGGTGTTATGGGTGGCAGCCTCAGCGAAGGCGTAGATTATCCAAGCAATTTGCTAAAAGGTGTAATTATTGTAGGGGTTCCGCTTTCAAAGCCAGACCTGGAAACGAGGGCGCGCATAAGCTACTATGACAAAAGGTTCAAAGGTAAAGGTTTTGAGTACGCTTATATAATACCAGCAATAATAAAAGGCATGCAGGCTGCTGGTAGGGCTATAAGGAGTGAGACAGACAAAGCAGTAATAGTATTTATGGACAAGCGCTATAACTGGCCACTTTATAGCACGGCAATGCAAGGCTCTGCAGCGAGCTACAGTACTGATTATATCAAAAAAATTAGTGATTTTTGGTCAAAGGATGAAAACATTACAAAACATAATAAATAAGAAGCGCTATGCATATACCTAAAAGCAGCGGAGGTATTGCAGGCAGCGGCCTTTTGAACTTTGCAAGTATAAACATTGTTATGCCTAATCCGAGTATTGCGCCAAATATTATCACAAAACTCAGCACAAAGTTGAAATAAACCTTATATGCCGATATTGCAAGCATAAGTGGCACAGCCAGATCTCCTGTGCCAAGTGCTGTTCTTGCGGCTATCGGAGCCATGTTTTTGTCAGCAAGCTCCTTTAGCACACCTCCTTTTTTTGCGAGTTCATGCTTTTCTTTTGCAAACTCCTTCCTTTCAGAAATGTTGAGGCTATTTACAGGCACTGCTTTGTACTCATCAACCATCACAAGAAAAGAGAGATTCCTGCTTATTGCTGCATTGCCCAATGTAATCATGTGCTTTGTGATAAACACAGCTATGAAATCATAAATAGCAAGCACCACCATAAATATGAAAGCAATTTCAAAACTGAAGCTTATCCCTAGTATTACACCAACTCCAACACTTGCGATTATTGCAGTAACATTCCTCAATCTTGGTATTTTAAGTTTTGTTGCTACCAGTACTATTGAAAGGATAAGTGCAGCAATCATTACATACGGGTTTCCAGGCCCGTAAAGATTGTATGCTACTGATCCTGTAAAAGAAGCAATGATTATCAAGAACACAAAAAATGACGATATCAGCACTACACCGGCTTCAAGCAGTAGGAATAGCTTATCCCCTTTGTAAATTTTGAATACAAGAAGCAATATTGCCGTTAACACAACAATATAAACGATGTAAAACAATGCGCTTTCGGTATTTGATACCAACTGAACGCTTTGTATCTGGTAGAATTCAATCCCTGAATATGCTTGCGTTGCAAGAAGAATCCCAAAGAACTGGACTATCATAAACATTGAAAGTATCTGCAATAGCTGTCTAAATTCTATTACTTTTTGATTCAAAACAACACCGTGGCGCTGGAGGTGGGAATTGAACCCACGGAAGCCATTGCTGGCTAAACAGCTTAGCAGGCTGCCGCCCTTTAGTGCTTCTCAGTACCACTAGGCGACTCCAGCATCTACCTTTTAATTTTTGACATTCACTATTTTATGCTTTTGCTTTGCAGTCTTTAAATTACAATGAGAGAAATAAATATAATATGCAGCAAGGCAGCGATTTTTGCAGATGCATAGCAGGAATTTAGAAAAGTCATTTCTATATAAGGCAAAGAATATTAAAATCAAAGAATAGTGAAATAAAAGCAGCTAATTTTTTTGAATATTTGCTGAAGGTTAAAGTGGCAGAGGCCAGCATTGCAGCATGAAGTCATGCAGAGTTGACTGCACTTCAGCTCAGCCCTGTATCTTAAGAGCATAGCCCCAATGCACGCTTCCGCTTTATGCTTAAGGTTGCTCCTTCCGGCCTGGCCTGGTTCACATAAAGGACCACCACCTAAGGCAGAGCTTCAACGCCCTGGCACAGGCTTTGCAGGACTTCAAACCACGCAACTGGCATTGGCCCGCCAAAAGGGATCTGCGGATAGGAAACCCTTAGCTTCCCAGCCTATCTGCCACAGAGTAGTTTTTATTTATATATATAAATATGTTTTCAATGTTAC
>JBMFTN010000021.1:0-11099 GCA_049966995.1 Candidatus Micrarchaeia archaeon | reverse complement strand
TAGTTAGTCAGTTAGCTTAGCGCCTCCTGAAAAGCCTTGCCAATATGCCGCGCTTCTCTTCCTTGCCTATCGCCCCAGATTTTGCACTATAGAAGCGTGCAAGCTCAAACATCGCTTTTGAGAATGGAGCCTTCTTATTATAAAGGCAGACTGGAATATGTTCTTCGATACTTATTGGAACATTCTCATCGTCAGGGAGTTCTGCGATTATTTTACCCTCATACATCTCCTCGATTTCCCTCTTGTGAAGTTCATAGCGCTTGTTTTTTATCTTGTTTAATATAAGGCTGTGCCTTAGGTGCTCCCTATCAAACCACGTTGCAAGCCGTACTACATTGGCAACGCTTGCCATTTCGGGTGTAGAAACGAGCAAAGCTTCATCGTAGTACTTAGCAAGATTGTCCAAGGAATAGCCAGGCATTGTGTCCATCACTACAAAATCGTAATCTGTATTCCTTACTATATTATAGAACCTTTTTAGCATGTCTGGAGTAGGCATATATTCCTTTTGAGTAAGCACCCCGGGTATGCAATTGACACCGCTTGGAGTATGTACTACTCTCACATTTATAAGCTTCGCATTCCCTGTAACGAGGTCTTTTAATCCAACATTAACCTGCTCTAGGCCCAAATGGAAACCTATTGAAGGATTAACGGTATCGCCGTCAACAAGCAGAACCCTATAGCCGAGGCGTTGCAATACCACAGAAAGATTAACTGATATAGTGGTTTTTCCAACACCACCTTTCTGCGATGACACCCTTATTATATATGGGGCCATTATTTAGACCTCTTTATCTCTTCCCTTATCTCCTTGAGCTTTTCAGCCCTCTCTGAATCATATTTTGGCTTCTTGTATCTTTTTGATACTACCACTATTAAGGATACTATTATTAAAAATATTGCTGATAGAAACGCATATTCTATGATTTCATATATAGGTATAGAAGGCTTTGGCTTTATGGGTATTGTTGTTGAAGAAATTGAAGTAGTTGATGTTATCGGCCTTGATATTACGAGTATTGGTATTGTATAGCTTACATTTGCACCTTGGGTGCTCGCATAAAAGTCAAGGAGGACTGTGCCTGTTTGCCCTACAGTTACAAAGAAATTTTTCATAAAAACCATGTTTGGGGTCATGTTGGCGTATTGCGTCGAATTGTATACATAAATATTTGGCGGCCCAGAAAGGGATATGGTAAGATGCTGCGGTAATGTACCAGTGTAGAAGCCGGTTACGCTTATAACGCCTGTCGAATTTGCATAGAATGTTGGGGTGTTGATGTCTATTATTTTGAGAATGCTTGAAGGTGTTGAAGGGGATGGTATCGAAAAAACTGTTGAAACATGCGTAAGCAGATTTTGCTCCTTTATACTGGACAGCGAGATATATGCGTATGTGCTTGAGTATCTTGGCAGTGCACCTACGCTCCAAGTGACAACATAGCTGCCGTTGACCATGCTTATTGAGTAAGGCAGGCCGTAAGCGCCAATCTGTGAAACATTGGTGACTACACCTGCAGGCAGTATTGTTTTTACTTGCACATTTGATAGATTCAACCCAGTAGGATTTGTTATCTCTACGGTGCCAGCAGCGCTGTTGGTATTATTTAAGAGGTTTACGCTTGGCAAGGCAGAGCCTGTGGAGGTATTCGAGATTGACATTGTTGTATATATTGTTTCTGAAGAGGTTTTGTTGTATAATGAAGCAGAGATGTTTATAGGTATTATATACTGACCTGCGGGCATGCTGGAAGGGGCGGTAATTTTTGCAGTTATGCCAATAGTCTGATGCGGTTCTATTGAAACCCTAGTTGCAGAAAGACCCATAAACATACTATATTGGCTTGGTATTGATAGGTTTACATATTCTGTAACATTTGCATTGTTCTTAATGTCTATTACAGAAGAATATGTTTTGTTTACGAGAAGCATTTCAAAGAATGGAAATGACATCAATGAAAAAGCGGGCAATGGTTTTATTGTAACTGGCACAGGCTTGTGGGGGGGTGCTGGAGGTGATAAAACGATATAGTTTATTGATTTATATGAGCTTTTGAGCACTGTGCCATTTGTGCCATTGATAGGGTATGTAACATTGAGCAAAGCAGTATACGATCCTGGATATTGCGTAGAATTGTACATGGTAACGCTTATGCTGACATTTTGCGAAGGCAAAAGCGAGTAGTTTGACGGTAGCTTCAAGGCTGCGCTAGAAGGGCCGAAAGTCGAGATTTTTACTGAGATGCTGTTTGAAATGGCAAAGCTGCCGGTATTCTTAAGCACAATTAGAAATTGCTGCGGAGCATATAGGGGCAGGCTTGAAGTAGTGCTAAAATTTTCTATTGTGATGTTAGACGGATTGCCAAGAAGGAATTTTGCCTTTGAAGTTTTGCTAAAGAGTGCATATGTAAATGATAGGCTTGCAAAATAGCTTCCCGCAGATATGTTGCTTGGGTTAAATGAAAAATTATAGGTTGATGGAATTGTGGATGCTGAAACATTTTGTATCTGCTTGAAGTACACTTGAGAGCCATTTTTTGCCTGTATGATAAACATACCATTCATATTGGGTATTGTACAATTTGCATATGTAAAAACAGTAAAGTTAGCCTCCTGGTTGGGCATACGTATATACAAATGCTTCATTGTCAGGTTTAATGCGAATGGACACTGGACAAGTACGCTCGCGTTTATTGTTTCAGTGCTTGCAACATTCACGCTAATAAGCAAAATAGCAGTAAGTGCCAAGCTTAACAAGGATATTTTCATTTTGGTTTCCTCTTTTGGATATTGCCCTATATTAGTTGCTTTAGTAAAGGTTATATCTTTTTTGATAGCGGGCATAACTGATTTTTTTCATATGTTTTTATAGCAAATACCATAATGCTTCTGCAGGTTTTAATTTATATAATACATATATTTCACTTTCCACATTACGCTTTATACATTGTGGAGCAACATTTAGCAGATAGATTCGATAAAAAATTTACTTGATTTCGCAAAAATTTTTGATAATGATAAATATATATGTTGTTATATGAGCTTGGGTGAATTTATGGATGTAAAGGATATAGAGCTAAAGAAGTATGAGCTAAAACCACTACCTTATAACCTAGACGCACTAGAGCCGTATATAAGCAAGGACATAATGGATGTGCACTATAATGGTCACCACAAGGGGTATGTTAACACCAGCAACACTCTTATAGAGAGATTTTCAAAGATAGTGAAAGGGGATGCGCAAAGCGGCACCTATGATATACAGGGTGTAGTAAGGGGCCTTGTATTCAACATCAATGGGCACAAACTGCACAGCATGTTCTGGAATAACATGGCTCCAGAGGGCAAAGGGGGTGGCACTCCTGGAGGAAAGGTGGCTGATCTTATAGAGAAGCAGTATGGGAGCTTTGAAAGATTTAAGCAACTTTTCACCGAAGTAGCAAATTCTCTTCCAGGTACAGGATGGACCACTTTAAATTACGATACGGAAAATGGTAACCTGCAGATAATGACTTTTGAGAACCATTTTCAGAATCAGCTTGCCGAACTTCCTATAATAATGCTGGCAGATGAATTTGAGCATGCTTACTATTTGCAGTACAAAAACAAGCGAACAGATTATATAAGTGCATGGTGGAATGTCGTAAACTGGGGCGACGTTGAAAAGAAGCTAGGAAAGTATATCTGAGCTGTTCCTTTTGCTTTTTTGCTTTGCTTTTATTAACTTTTATTAAAATAGGATTAATGCATTCTTGCACGCATTGTATTAAGATTAAAAAAATTGGCGCAAAAAAGAAAAGAAAGCTCAGCTTGCTGTCACATTGATTGAGCTTCTTGCACCATCGTTTCCTATTACATTTATGCGGTATGTACTGCCGGGTATTATAGATACCTGTAGATTACCATTTGCAAAGCTCAGTTTTCCAGTGAATGTAAATGTATAGGAGCCATGTGCTGGCATTGTGTAGCCCTCTCCTTCATATTCGCTCATGTTGCTTCCCTGGAGGAACGGTAACATAAGCATTCCGTTTTGAGCTACGAAGAAGTCAAACACCCTAAAGTGCATTGCAGAAATGCCAAGCTTCATGTGTTCCATCTGGTCTCTGGTTATATTAAATATTTTTGCCAATGTTGCATTTGATATATTCATGTGCTCCATTATATCTGAGTACTCACTTATACTCATATTGAATCCGTGCATTCCGCTGAAGTTCATGCCAGTAAGATTTTCAAGTTCGCTCTCGTTAAATTCACTTTCCAGAATGTTTGCTGTGCTTGCATTAATGCCAAATCTTTCAGAGAAGTTTGACATGATGCCGCTTAAATTTTGCCCGGAAATACCATGGCCAAGCCCGGCATCCATGCTCCCCTGGTTATTGTCTGACATTCCTGCACTAGCACCTGCGCCAAAACCTCCATAATTTCCAGAAGGTTCATTCTTGCCTATATTGGCGTGCTCTTCATTGCGTATCGATATTCTGCCATTCTCAATACGTGCAGTTATGCCTTGGTAGTTGATATGCACGCTTTCATTTCCAAAAAGCATTATGTGCTTTATGTTAACGCTTGTATTAGCATTGTTGACTACTGTAACAGACAAGTAAGTAGTATTACCGCTTTGGCTCAAAGAAGCACTTTTTATGGAGATGTTTGGCTTTGAAAGCTCAAGCTCGTGTCTTTCAGTTGCATTAATGCGTACTTTCGCACCTACTTGAACTGAGGAATTTACCTTACTCCCGACTATAACTGCTCTTACTGAAGGCACAAGAACAAATATTGTAGAGTTTGAAGTATATATTGTAGCTACAACCGGAGTGAGATCAATCAGCGCACTCTCTGTCCCATTGGCCTTGTGAGCATTTGCCACTCTGACAGTAAGCTGATGGCTTGGCAGAGTTATATTATAGGTAGTATTTGCTATTGTTATTGTGGCGTTTGTTATATTTAAGCGGACCATGTCGACAGTTGCGTTGATAGGCACATTGGTACTTCCAATAATTTGGCTAACATTTACAATAGAAAGAAGGTTTATTGACCCACTAGCCTGAGCAGAAGCCCATGCTGATGTACCATTTCCATTGGTATAGTGGGCACTTAATGAGGAATAGCTTATCATAAGCGCCTGAGTTCCATTCGGCACCTCTGGCGGATCTGTAAGCTGGAATGTAAGCATTGATTGATTGCTTGCCTGTATAGAAGTCACTGTTGTTGATGCTGGTTTATGATGTTGTACTAGAATAGCAACTGCAACGATCACGATAATAAGCAACAATATACCGGCTGCCACGCCACCTTTATTCATGTGCTTCACCATATATAATAGTTCAGTTAAGTAATAAAAAGGTTATGCAAAAAGGTTTGAATAATCCACATAAGCCATTATTCATAGCCTTTTACTGTACCTGTTGAGAAAATCCTGGGCACAGCCTGCCGGTCAAGTAGGCATTTGTCCCCTATTTCTAAAGGCATCTGGGATTCTAGCTTGAAAAACGCATTGTTGCCCTCTATACTCTCCAAAGTGGCTTTTGAATAAGAGAAATTGGATCCTATCCCATATATATTGCCTTTGACCATCTGCTCACCTGCAAGAATGCTTGCATTTAGCGCTAGACGTATGTTCTTCACTGGGCTTATTTGCTTTGTTGAAAAAATGTCCCCCTTTTCTATTTCCGAGTAGTCTATACCTTTTATTGCGAGACCTACTCTGGTTCCAGCACTGGCTTCGCTTATGTCCTGATCCTGGCTTTGTATTGAGCGTATTGACGCGCTTTTGCCAGAGCTGTGCATCAAAGTGTCATGGACATGCACTGTGCCTCTTGTCACTATACCTAGCACAACTGTACCTATCCCCTTAACATTGAAAGCTTTGTCTATATCTACCCTTACATCGCCAGCGGGTTTATGCAACTTAGAGCCATATTCTATCAGTTTATCTATGGCTGCATTGCGCTCTATTACTTCATAGTCAAGATTTATGCCACTCAAAAGCCCTTTGCTTATTTCATTGTCATCTGTGAATAGCACATGCTTCCCAAGCAGAGAGCATGCAATTATCACTTCACCAAGATTTTTATCTATGCTCTTGGTGCTCGCAAGCACTACATCTGATATTGTAAGAACTTCAAGCATAGAATAGAACTTCTCCATGTTGGGCATTAGCGCTACTATTACATCGTTGCCGTTCTTCTTATTATAGAAGGTAATGCTATTTTCAGAACCTTTTTTTCCTATGAATTTTGCCAATTCTTCGTCAAACGGAAGCGCCACTAATATATCCATAAAACATCAACTTTTTACAGCGATATTATTGTAACGCATGCATATTTATATTTCTTTTTGAAATAAATAACATTGCTATTCTTGAATGTTTTGAGGGTATAGCACGTACAATACATAATTATGCAAAGGTGTAACCATGGGATTAATGAAAGAAGAAGACAAAAAATACGTTAAAGACCTTTTTGAAAAGAGCCTTGTAGATGACGTGAACATGCTGCTTTTTGTTGACTCGAAGGAGCGCTGCATGTACTGCAATGAAACAAAGGAGCTTATGGAGGAGTTGGCTTCTATAAATCAGAAGCTCAAGCTTAAAGTCTATGATATAAGCACAAACAAAAAGGAGGCGCAGCTTCTTGGTATAGACAAAGCGCCAAGCTTGACACTGTGGGGCAAGACGAACTACAGCATATTTTATTTTGGCATACCTGCAGGCCACGAGTTTGCAGCGTTGCTTGAAGATATCGTTGATGTGTCTAAAAATACCACAAGATTGCAACAAAGCACCAAGGAGAAGCTCAAAAGTGTAAGCAAACCTATAAATATAAAAGTATTTGTAACACCGACATGCCCATACTGCCCTAGAGCTGTCAGAACCGCGCATCAGCTTGCAATAGAAAACAAAAACATACGTGCAGAGATGGTAGAAGCAATGGAATTTGAGGCTCTTGCAAACAAATACGAAGTAATGGCGGTCCCAAAAATCGTAATAAATGATACAGTATCTTTTGAGGGAGCTCTGCCCGAAGATGCTTTCATGCAGTACGTGATGGAAGCCGCTGGAAAGTGATTTTTATTTTTGCTTTTTGAATTTGCCATATATATGGGATTTATTAAAACTTGCTTTTGTAATTTAATATGGTTTTATGAAGCAAAAAAAGCCCAATATAGCAATCATTGTCTTAGACACTGTAAGATTTGATACATTTACTAATTTGATGCATGAGGCGAAAGAGGAGTTTACTTCAATAGGCAGTTTTGCAGAAGTAAAAAAATGCATTGCACCGGCGTCTTGGACATTGCCAACCCATGCCTCGATATTCACGGGCATGTACCCAAACGAGCATGGTGTTCACGAAACCAAAACAATCAGCGCACTAGACATTGAAGCAATAAAGTTGAAAAAGGAGACATTCCTTGATGATCTGCGCACTATTGGCTATAGGACTTATGGCATTTCTGCAAACCCATATGTTAATCCAGTATACGGCTTTAGGGGTTTTGATGTATTCAAAGAAGAAACATATTTTACAGATTTGCAAGGCTATGCTATAGAAGTGCCGAAGAAATTGAAGCCGTTTCTTGCAAAATACCGAAAAGAATACGGAGGAAGCTTTTTCAAAATAGCAATTGCTATGCTGCGTGATGACCCTTCATCTATTACCAAATTTGCAAACTTACCTTTGGTAGGGGCACTGACATTAAAAAATCTTGCGAAGAAGCTTAAGGAGAGAACGGTTGGAAGCTGGCCCTTGGAAAAAGGGGGCAAGAATGCTGTAGGTACTATAGAAGGGTTTAAGTTAAAGCGGCCTTTCTTCTTATTTTTGAATCTTATGGAAGCGCATGAGCCATACATAGGTAAGAAAAGTATGGATTTTGATGGGCTTACTCCATTCAGAAAAAAACAGCCGGGAAAAGAGCTTATAGAACTGTGGAAGCACAAATATGTGCTTGGCACAAAAAAAGCAATTTATTATGCGCATAAGGTATCGAAATACCTGCTTGAGAATTTTTCAAATACAATTGTTATAATAACATCGGACCATGGTCAGGAGTTTGGGGAACATGGTTTTATAGGGCACGGTGTAAGACTTGACTATGAGCTTGTGCATGTGCCTTTTATCGTTTATACACCAAAATGGATGAAGCGCATAGAAAGCGATTCCTATGCTTCTTTGGTAAACGTGAAGAACTTTATAAACGCCGCTGTGAATATGGATCCTGAAAGCATGAAGCAGCTTTATTCGAAAGAAGTATATAGCGAGAATTTTGGAGCGCTTTCTAATATTGTGCGCACAAAAGCCTTAAATGAGGATCTAGATTTTAAGAAATTAAATATGTACAACAAATATCATAGGAGGACTTTTAGGAGTTGAACCTATGATAGTGCTGCCTGCCTGAAAACCCAGTATGGCTCCGATAGTGCCTGTTGCTATTTCTATCATAATTATGGCCGCGCGAAAAGGAATTTCGGTTGCGAAAACCCATACCCATCTGCTCCCGACTATTATTCCTAAGAGCACTCATCACTGTTGCATCATATTTTGAAGTATCCAGTACAAGTCTCTCCATTTTTATATTGGCTTTATATTCTATCTCGCGCACAAGCTGTCTATCGCTGTTTGTCACAATTGAGAATGCTACACCTTCTTTACCCATCCTGGCTGTGCGTCCAACCCTATGTATATAAACATTTGCTGCCTCTGGTAGGTCAAAATTGATTATGTCTGTTATGCCTTTTATGTCAAGACCCCTTGAAGCAAGGTTTGTTGCTATAAGGAATTGAGCTGAGTTCCGGAAAACACTTAATGAATACTCCCTCTTTGCTTGTGTAAGACCGCCATGCATTAGTATTGCATTAAAGCCCGCATTGTGCAAAAGCCAGTATATTTTATCTGCCTCGTACTTCGTATTTGAAAATATGATTGCTTTTTTCGGCTTAAATTCTTCTATATAAGCAAGCAACGCAGAAAATTTTTCATTGCTATTCACGATAGCATAATTATGCTTTACGGTGTTTACCGTAAGGTCATCTTCTTCTCCAACTATTATTGTTGTCTTTGTATCATTCATATGCCTGCTTGCTATCACTTGTATATCCCTTGGCATTGTTGCAGAAAAAAGCATTGTTTGCCTATTGCTGCCAATGTTCAATATTATCTGTTCTATGTCGTCAATAAAGCCCATGTCTAGCATAATATCTGCTTCATCTAGGACAAGATAGCGCACCTTGTTTAGTTTTAGGGCACCTCTTTCTATAAGATCAAGTATCCTTCCAGGAGTACCAATTACAATGTTTGCACCGTTTCTAATAAGCTGCAACTGCACGTTTATAGAAGCGCCACCATAAACGGTAACGACATGCAGGTTTCTGTTGCTAAGCTTCTCTGCAACAGAAGTAACTTGCAAAGCAAGTTCACGTGTTGGAGTAATAACAAGCGAGTATAGACCTTCATCTTTTTTCGCATTATTTATTATTGGTATCAAAAAAGCGCCAGTCTTTCCGGTACCTGTCTTTGCCCTTACAATCACATCTTTTCCCGCCAGTATTGCGGGTATTGCTGCCTCCTGTACTTCCGTGGGATTTACAAAATTTATGCTTTTCAGCGAAGCTAGCAGCTCCGCTTTGTCTATTCCTAATTCTGAAAAAGTTTTCATCTACTAACCTATGTATATGCTTTGCTGTGATGGTATAGCACTAATAGTATCAAACTTTAGCACGATACGTGCAAGCAAAAGCTAATCTTATATACAATTGTGCATATAGATGTATAAATGTTTCGTTTTTTACACTATGAGTTTTAATAATATTTATATTCGCGGATTGCCGCAGGTCGGATTTGAACCAACGACATTCCGGTTTCTGCACCTTGATAAAACTTCTTTAAGAAGTTTTACTTCAGCCGGACGCTCTCCCACTGAGCTACTGCGGCAGCAAATACTTTTGTTTTTACATTAATAAATATATTCCTTTGTTTTTTTATCCCCTCTTGCTATAATTGGCTCGGCAAAATGGATAGTATGATGGTTAAAGGGTTGGGCGGTGTAACCAAGCTTGCTAAGGTTAATTGCGAATTTTTCTGCGTTATGGCCATATGTAAGTACAATTTTTGGGTTTACCTCGTTTATATAATCAATACTTTGTGCAAAATCCGCATGATCGCTTAAGCTGAACTGCGCATCTGTATTGAAATGAATAAAACTTGCAAATCCTGTTACCATTGCTGTATAAAACTTTTTTCCGTAGACATTCTCAAGCATATACGCAAGCTCATTTATATTGCGTTGCTCTGATATGCCAACAAAATTTCCATTTAAGTGCTCTTCGTAATTGCTACCATCATAAGCAGAAACATAATCAAGCTGAACGCCATTTTTTTTATATATGCTGTTTATAACGCTTATCTTTTTTGTTACTACTGGAATTATACCTATTTGATTCATTATTGCAATGATCTCCTGCGCTTTACCTACAGCATAGGCGGAAAAGAGCACACTCCCTTTTTCTAGCGTCCTTGAAGTCCAATTCAATAAACTTTCAATTGTCTCTTCTTTAACCCCAAAACTTACTTTTGGATCAGGATATGTGGAATCTATTACAAGAATATCTGCATTTTTTGTCTTGATGCCCTCTGAAGCCATAGATTTCTGCATCTGAAAGTCACCACTGTACAGGTAGCTTAAACCCACACTACTGTCATAAACATATAATTGCCTAGAACCAAGTATATGTCCAGCGGGCAGCAGTTCGATACCTGCGTGTATTTGAGAAACTTTAGCATCAATTCCAAGTGCATTTAGCAAATCAATAGTTTCTTTGCTTGCTAGGATATTGTTTGAATGCTTTGCTGCTGCAATATGATCACTGTGAGCATGTGAAATAAAATCAATTGTCGAATCTGCTTCTAACTTATCAAGGGATATCCTGTGGTCTGCTATGCTAAGCATCAAGTCGCCAATGATAAATAACAGCAAATGTATAAATACCTTGGTTAATTGTTAAAACAAGATTGATACCTTAGCTAATGGTTTTAAAATCTTGCTGGGTATGAATTGGCACAAAAAATATATTATTACAAGATACATAGCAGAAAGCCCAC
>JBMFTN010000020.1:0-11121 GCA_049966995.1 Candidatus Micrarchaeia archaeon | reverse complement strand
CATTGTAAAGCAAAACTTTAAATACCTTAATAGGAATAAACACTATTACTCTTTATCCTATAATACTGGATGAAGTAAAAATACACAGACGGTGTTATATATGGCAAAATCTTACGTAAAGTTTGAAGTATCTAATGATGTCGTTGCAAAGACATACGAGGCATTGCAGCTTGCAAAGCAGACTGGAGTAGTAAAGAAAGGTTCTAATGAGGTAACGAAGAGCGTAGAGCGAGGCCTTGCGTCTTTTGTCGTTATAGCTGGAGATGTAGATCCAGAAGAGGTAGTAATACATATACCGACAATATGTGAGCAAAAGAAGGTTGCATATTCATATGTTCCAAGCAAGCTTGATCTTGGCAAGTCCATAGGCTTGAATGTGCCTTGCACTGCAGTGGCAATTGAAAACCCTGGCAAAGCAGAGTCATCAATAAAAGATATAATATCAAAAGTTACTGGAGTATCTCAGAAATCAGAGAAGCCTAAGGAAAAAGAAGAGCAAAAGCCAAAGCCTAAGTCTTAACACGTGTGATCATCATGGCAGAAGAGTCAGAGCCTTCTAAAAGGCAGTTCGCAGGTTTTCTTGCAGAAGTAGTCAGTGTTAACAGGAAGCAGAAAACAGGAGTTTCAGGCGAGATATATCTTGTTTCAGCACAAATCCAGGAAGGAAATGACAAAGGCAGAATCATAAGGCGTACTGTTTTGGGCCCGATAAAAGTCGGAGACATAATAAGGCTGCCAGATACAAGTAGGGAAGCAAGAGAAATAAAAGTAAAGTGATTCCATGAAATGTTCATACTGTGGAAATGAAATAAAAAAAGGTACAGGAATAATGTATGTGTTCAAGGACGGAAGAATCACCTACTTTTGCTCTTCAAGATGCTACAAGAACGGGATAAAATACGGCAGGAAAATGGGCAAAGGAAAGAGCCTTGAGATATCCTAAGCAATTACTTGCTTTCTTTTTCATTAATTTCTTCTATTTTTATGTCTTTTGTGTCAGCATCTTTGAATGCAGAGCTGATTATTTTTTCTATTCCAAATTTCATGAGCTGCGCCTGGTACTTAGATAAGAAAACCTTGCGCCCAGCGGCATCTTTTATTATATAAGCCCCGCTATCATCTACAGTAACAATTAGGTAATCATCCCCTTTGCTTATTTTATATATCTTTACCATCTACACACTTCACAGTATTGGAGTACTCAACCCTTTCTACAATTGCTCCTTCCTCATCATATACATATGTTATAATGTTGTATTTATAATCATCGGGAAAATTGTTAGGAAGCGTATAAACTCTTACTTGCTTTTCAATGCTTGATTTTGGGTGAAGTATCCCAATGCGGGTCTTGCCAGCCTGAAGGTTCCTATCCGGAGCAAGTGAAAGCGGGTTTTCAACATGAACCTCGGATTCGCACCACAAGTGCCTTTCGCCATCAGCATTCTTAAAGTTAACTTTGAGGATAGCCTCATTTTTTGAATATGCCTTAAGCGTGGTTGGCTCAACGTGTGCATCTATCTCTATAATGCTCAAAAAAACACCCAAGTACTAATGCTCAAATATTTATAAAGCATTTATAGATAAAAGTATTAATAAACTTAACTGAATAAAAAACATAAATGGTCATTTTATGGAGATAAATGAGTCAAAGCTCATAATCAGTGAAATAACCCTGAGGGATCTGCGCATTGTTGGGGAGATCTCAGAAACGCGCCGATCTACAATACGGTGGTTAGCTTTAGCTCTTGGCATTATAAGCCCCGGAGAATCAAGGCTTTCTGCCATATCAGTGCTTGATGCAATATTATACTATCAATTCCAAGAAAAGAAGGACCCGGAAGTTGCAGAACTTTCCAGTTACATCAATGAAAAATGGAGCCCCATCAACGAGAAAACTCTTAGGTATCACTTGCTGCAGATGAAGCGAGCGGGCATAGTAGGCAATTCAAAAGGAAAATATTTCCTCCACAAGCCCGACAACGGTGACATGAACGACATAGGCCAGTGGGTTAACAGCTACATCGATTCGAGAGTTTTGCCAATAAAAAATAAAGTGTCTTTGGTCCTGGGCGGGCTTAAAGCACGCCAATTATGAGCGGTGAAAGTATATGGATTCAATTAAAAAAGATCTTTTATTGTATGCTTTTATAATAGTACTTGCGGCAGTTGGGATTGCAGAGGCAATAAGCTCATTTATGCCTTCTGGCTACTCGTTAAGCGTTCAGATGACAGCAACACCAACATCTAATTTATACCCGTACAATACAACTTTTTTTAATGTCACTGTAAAAAATACAGGTAGCGCGATAAAAGATTTAGTTGTGGGAATATACGAAAATGGCAGCGCTGTCAAGACCTATGTCTTGAACATACCAAGTGGTGAAAGCGCTTCGCTCACAGCCAATTACACATTCATGGCGGGAGGCGCATACAAGTTTTATGCAGTGGCAGACCCTGCTCATTTACTTAACATCAAAAATAGGAAAAATACTATTTCTTATGTTAACATAAGCGTAAACAACAGCAGTACGCCTGATGTATATACATCAATGCCAAGCAACAATATCACATCAACGGAAAGCTTCACATTTTCCACAGGTGGAATAAGGGCAATATCTGCATTAGCAAGCGCATACAACCTCTCAATATTCAGTGAAAATTTTGGCTTTAAACCTAGCATATTCATTCCATTGCTTGGCAACCTTTACAGATATATAGAATACGCAAACGGGGCCTTTTCTATATATTCAAATGGTACTGAAGCCTATGCAGTATGGCTAAAAGGCACGATATCCCCAAGGCTTGTAAACAATATATTGTCAACATTCAACCTAAACAGCAGCACCATCAACACAAAAATAGGCAACGTAGAGCTATGGAAAGTGGACAATTCAACAAGCATTTGCGTATTCTACCAGCGGGGATGGACAAAAATTATATCTTACGACAATAAAAGCGGAAGCGCGACATGCGCAAACTTTGTATCTAACCAGAGCAATTCAACAGAAAGCCAGAAATTGATCAAGCTGATAAAGGAGAACCGCAATCTTTCAGTATATCTGTCAAAACTTATATATGTAAATTCAACAAACATCGGTTCAATCCTTTTTTACAACCCAAGTGCATTAGGTGGTGCAAACTTTTTTGAGAATAATTATGGAATATTCGAAGGCGTAGTCCAGCACACAACCTCATTGCCAAGCAATACCTGTTACGGCATTCTGTACAATTCAAGCAACCTGAGTGTATGCTCCACATATGTCATAGCAAAGAACGAAAATGCTTCACTCCAGTATGGCCTAGTAAATTCTACCGCGCTTTCAAGCGGCTATGTTGCAACTTTATATTCATTGGTAAACGGAAGCATACTTTTGGCTGCGCACAAAAATGCAGTGAGCCTTTTATCTGCACTAAACATGAAGCCGAGCATAGGCTGGGTCTCAATATTCAAGAACACATGCTCGGTCAGCGGATTTGCATGCAGTGTCAATTCGTACAACTTCTCTACAAACACGGCAAGCATTTCAATAAAGAATATAATGAACAGCACAGTAAAGCTGAATTCGTTGTCATGCCACATGGAAGGCGCGCTGCAGCTGCCTTATGCAATAAACAAAACTATCGGCCCTAGTAACAGCATCAATGCTTCTATACAATGCACTTCCATAGGGTTGCCAGTTATAAGCACAGGCGAAGGATATATCCTTTCCATGAACTACACGAGCAAAGGAATATTTCACTTAGTAAATGGCAGCATTAACATTACAAATTATGGATTTGGCTGAGACTGCTCGTCTTCACAAATAAAATCAGTAGCGCCTTTGCCTTCAGGGAAAGCCCTTCCATTTTCCGCTTCGACAGGAAGACCAACTTCATTTGCAACTCTCTTAAGCTCGCTCATATCGACAAGCTTTTTGGTATAAATCTCAACAAAATACTTGTCTGCAATCTGTACCTTCTTAACTGTAAAAGTAAGCATTTGGTACATTCCTGTTCGCTGTACTCTTATCTTTAGCTCTTTTCTTCTCAGTGCTTCTTTAATGTCCATACTATCAGCTGCGCATATGTACTTTTAATTATAGGTGAAAGCATATTTAAAAATGCTTATTAATAATCCATAAAAATTTTGAACTTTAGATTTTATAACATACGCAAAGCTTTTGCATAAATAAAGCCCAAAGCACATCAATACTGCCGACATCTCAAAACGAAATGCAATTCGCGAAAGGTTTATAAGTGTGAAGCCCTTATGTCATATATACCTGATTAGATGTACATAACTTCGCCATATATTGCATCTTACTTCTCATATTTTGGCAGAATTTTTGCATCTTTTGGCATCTATAGCACAGCGCTTGCTCTTTTTGCAGCTCTTGTGGTCTTTGCTATAGTCCTTGCAATAATGATAATTGCATTTGCATACATGTTTGGCTGGCTTGAAAGAAAAGTTATAGCAAGAGCCCAAGCCAGGCATGGCCCTACATATGTAGGCCCATTTGGAATTCTTCAGAATTTTGCCGATGTGATAAAGCTCTTTTCAAAAGAGAACATAGTTCCAGAAAACGCAGACAAGCCTATATTCAATACCACGCTTCCTATAATGCTTGCACTGTTTGTTTTCATGCTCGCATTTATACCTTTTTCAAATTCTCTAGTTGGCATAGGAACATCGCTAAGCCTGCTTGCTGTTTTCGTGCTTCTGTCTTTTTCACCATTGCTCCTGTTCCTGGCGGCATGGTCCAGCGGGAACAAGTTCAGCTCTATAAGCGCGCAAAGAATAGCAAGCGTTGTGGTGGGCTACGAAGTGCCTCTTTTGCTTTCCATTGTAGGGGTAGTGATGCTTGCAAACAGCTTTAGCCTTTCATCAATAGTAGCAGCGCAGCATAGCTATTGGTTCGCCCTGCTTATGCCGATAGGCTTTATTGTGTTTTTCATAGTCCTGCTTGCAGATCTAGAAAGAACCCCTTTCGACATGACCGAAGCAGATAGCGAGCTCATAGCAGGATGGCTCAACGACTACGGTGCAAACTATTACGGGCTTGCACTTTTTCTAGACTATACAAGGATGTTTGTTGGCACTCTTCTAATATCTGTTTTATTCTTTGGCGGATGGCTTGGCTTCTCTGCCCTGCCTGGAGTGGTGAACCTGCTGATAAAGGTGGTATTCTTCACATTCTTCATAATGTTTATTAGGGCGTCACTAATGAGGATGAAAATCAACAGGATACTAAGGCTTGGATGGGTAGTTTTGATGCCTCTTGCAGTAGCAAATTTATTAATAACATTTATCTTATTCATTAAGTGATGTAATGATACTTAATCCGATATTAAAAACGCTTGTGGAAGCAACCAAAGCTCCAGCAACGCTTGAGTTCCCAAAGCAAAGAGAGCACACTAAGGACAACTACCGTGGCATACACAAGCTTGACATTGATACATGTATAAGTTGTGGGGCATGTGCAAGAATCTGCCCAAACCAGACAATAACAATGGTCAATACTGAAACAAGCAAAGGGACAAAGCAAATGCCTGAAATAAACTTGGAACGCTGCCTTTTCTGTGCTCTTTGCGAAGAAGTATGTCCGACAAAGTGCCTTGTGCTTACAAAAGACTATAGCTTCGATAAGATGGACAGGCGTGAATTTATAAAGAGACCTGAAGAGTTGAAGTGACTATATGATTATAATATTTGCAATTCTTGCAGCTCTTGAGATAGTCTCTATTTTGCTAATCTTTATTTTCAAAAATGTTCTCCATTCAATAATAATGCTCTCAATCGCGTTTATAACAAGCTCGCTAATATTTTTCTTCATGCAGCAACCACTGCTTGGCCTTTTGCAGCTTTTCATCGTGGTTGGTGGCATAATCACATACTTGTTCATAAGTGTTGCATCAATAAGCATGTCAAAATTCAGGCATACAACATTAATAGCATTTATGGCCCTCTCTGTAATACTAGCAACACTGCTTTCCTATTCTGTTTTAGGGGTATCTGTGCAGAGCGGCTCAAATATCCTTACAAAAGGGCTTATCGTCAGTTATATTGACCAAAGCATAGCCGCATTTTATATAATAGCCATTACGCTTTTCGGAGCAAGCATTGGTGCAATTGCATTGTTCAAGAGCCTGGGTGTTAAATAATGTTCACATATATGCTTGTACTTTGCCTTTCAATCATATCACTGGGATTGGCTGGGGCAGCTTCAAGCCGGCATTTTATAATAATGGTGGTTTCAATAGAATTGATTCTATTAGGGAGCTCCCTTCTTGCAGTAACAATGTTTTACTATACAATAGAAGGCAACATAATATTGCTGCTTATGGCAATATGGTCAATAATGTCATTGGAAGTGATTGCTGCTGTAGTCTTATACAGGTACATGGAAAGGGCAAAGATGAGCCTAGATGTTACAAAGCTTTCGAATCAGAGGGATTAGATGCTAGCAATTCTTGTCATACTTCCATTAATCATTGCGGCATTTGTAGCCCCGCTATTGGACGAGCGCGCTGATTTGATACGCAGCATAGCCCTTATATCTAGTCTGATTTCGCTTATACTTGTGATATTGCTAGGTACATATCCATACGGCACGCAGAGCATAACATGGTTTTCAATTGGCAAATTTTCAATTCACCTCACTTTTCAGACATATCCTCTAGGAATGCTTTTCCTTTACCTTATTGCGATCATAACCCCCTTGATAATATTCTATTCCATAGGCTTCATGGAAAAGCCGAGTGAGCAGGCACGCTACTATTTTGAGCTCCTAATATTCGCAAGCGCCATAATGCTGTTCGCAATAGCAGGTAATTTCATAGTGATGTTTATAGGCTGGGAGCTTCTAGGCATTACTAGCTATCTGCTCATAGGATTCTGGCATTATAAGGATGCGCCTCCGGACGCAGCGCGCAAGGCAATAACGACAGTTTTTATCGGAGATCTGCTCATGTTTTCTGCTATGATAATGATATGGACTTCATACAATACGTTCAGCTTTTCATATCTGCTCAGCGCACCGCAGAGCAATGCTCTTTACATAGCGATGATATTGATAATGTTTGCAGCGTTCACAAAAGCAGCCCAGTTTCCTTTTCACGAATGGCTACCAGACGCAATGGAGGGCCCAACACCTGTATCAGCATTTCTCCATTCTTCAACAATGGTCAAGGCTGGGGTGTTTATCGTTGCAATTTTGCTGCCCATTTACATAAATCTTAAGCTTGGATACTTGCTTATAATTTTTGGCGTAATTACTGCTTTCATCGGAGTGCTCAATGCACTTGCAGAAGCCCATATAAAGCGCATTCTTGCATATTCTACAATAGAAGACATGGGGCTAATGTTCATAGCGTTGGGCTTTGGCTCGCTTATAGGTGCGATGTTGCTTTTCGTTGTCCAGGCTTTCTACAAAGCGTTGCTTTTCATGAGCGCAGGCACTATCATGCGTGCTAACGATGAGAATACAAGCATATTCAAAAGCTATGGCGCTAAGTCATACAAGCCATTCTTCATAGCAATGCTGATAGGCGTTATATCCATTGCAGGCATCTTTCCGCTAAGCGGCTTCATAGGAAAGCTTGGCGTAGAAATTCCTGTTTCAAACATATACATATACATAATGCTAGTAATTGTTGATTTTGCCACCAGCGTATATATATTCAGGTGGCTTATCATACCAATGCGCGAACCACTATCTGACTATGAAAAAGGCAACCTGCTTATGAACTATAGGATTGTGCCCAAGTCAATGCTTGCATCCCAGTATATACTGGCTGCGCTAGTAGCAATAGCCGGCATTTCATTCTTCTATATACCAGGCTTTCTGGGCTCTTATATAAATGTGCCGATAGGGCTTCTTTTAAAAAGCTCAGTTATAGAAAGCGTTGTTGTTCTTGCTGGGATGCTTCTTTCAATATACATATTCAAAATACGCAAGGCATGGTCTTTTTCTAGTTCAAGCCACAAGTTCCTGTTTACAGCAGCGCGGAACAGCATAATAACAAACAAGTTCTATCTGTATCTTTCAATAATCTTCATGGATATTGCAAAGGCAATTGACACTTTTGACTATTCGCTATACAACTTCATAAAGCTAGGAGGCCACAGCATTGTGCTTTTTGGAAACCTTGTAAGGAAAGCAGAAAATGGGAATGTTAATATCTACATAACCGCATTTACGATAGGTTTGATGCTTTTGATAATATTGGTGCTTTTGGTATGAACATAATAATATTGATGCTCTTAGCTCCATTGGTTGCACTTGTAGCCGAGCTGAAGATAAGCAGCAGGCATTCTATAGCTATAGCTTCGATATCTACTTTCTTAATGCTGGTCTTTTCCATATATTTGCTTTCGGTAGGCTTTATAAACAAATCTATATCAATATCTCAAAGCATCTCTTTCATACCAATACTAAATACAAGCTTCTCCATATCAGTAGGCGTAATACAGCTTGTGCTGTTGCTGCTTGCATCAATTGTGCTATTTGTTGCATCATTTGCGGGAAATATCGCAGAAGAGAAGCCAAAGCTATCAAGTGCGCTTATAATACTATTTCAATTCGTCGCAACTGGCATATTCACAACCGGGAATCTGCTCATATTCTTCATATTCTGGGATATCGGGGTGATAACCTCTTTTGTGATGCTTAACACACTGGGAAGCCAGGCAAGCAAGAGGGCTTCAATAAATTTCCTCGTATATGAAATATTTGCAAGCGCCATGCTGTTATTTGCAATACTACTTATATACTTCTACACGCCATTGCAGACTTTCGACATCACTTCAATAATGTTTGGTGCAAGTGCCATACCAATAAAAGTGCAGGAGCTTGTGATGCTTTTCATGTTTATTGCATTCATGACAAACATGCCGATATTTCCAATGCATTTATGGATGCCAGATGCATATGCAGAAGCATCTACCCAGGGTTCGATGGTGCTGGCAGGCTTGCTGTCAAAGTTCGGTGTTTTCGGAATGCTTATCATGTTTGAAATCCTTCCAATTGCTTCTCATTATTCAATATACATTGCTGCACTTGCGATTTTCTCTTCGGTGTATGCTTCATTTGTGCTTGCCGCCCAAAGGGACATAAAGAAGATTGTTGCATATGCAGCAATGGTTGAGATGGGTATAATACTGCTAGGCATAAGCGCTGCAAACATTATTGGCAGATATGGGGCAGTATACGGCACTTTAGCCCAGGGCCTTGTAATAGCATTTCTGTTCCTAGTTGCAGGCTCGATAATCCACGAGTTTGGAGAGCGCGACATGCGTATGCTCAAAGGTATTGTTGCCGGTTCAAAAGCGTCGGCATACTCTTTTGTAATAGGCACATTTGCAATAGCGGGCATGCCTCTCACAGCGAGCTTCATTGCTGACCTGCTTATCTTCATTGGAGCCTATACAGCTTTTGGTTTCTATGGACTTTTGCCCCTTTTTGCAATACTGCTTATGGCATCATATTTTTACTATGTGATAAACAAGTCAATATTATCAAGCAAGGAGAAATCGAAAAATGTTACATACATAAGTAACGCGCAGATTTCAGGGTTTGTGCTACTTATTGGTGCAATTTTGATTTTCGGCTTCTTGCCGTTTGTCATACTGGGCATGGTGGTTTAGCAATGGAAATACTTGCACTGGTACTGTTGTCTGTTTCGTTGCTCTTTATAGCAGTTGGTGTTATTTCGGCATTTGCAAGAAGCAGAAAGTTCGCTTTTATTTCTGGCTCTGTGCTTCTCGCAGCAATCTTGCTGATTTCAATAATTCTGTTTGCAGGCAAATCAAATTACGAAATACTTGGGTTCCTTCACATATACCCTTTTTCAATGCTATTCATAGCGCTATTTTCATTGGCAATGCTCCTTATCGAATTCATGTCATATGATAGCAAGAACTTGCCTGGCCTTCAGCTCCTTATGGGATTTGCTCTCTTTGCGCTAGTAATTGTGCCTTCCGCGACAAGCTTAATAATTGTGTTCATAGGCCTTGAGCTGTTCTCAGTAATGACTTCATTCATGATCCTAATCTCTGGATCTAAGCACGTAGAAGCAGCAGTGAAATTTTTCCTTCTAAGCGCCATTTCCATTGCACTGTTCTCCGTTTCTCTTGCATTAATGCTGCCTTTTGACGGAAGTTTTGCCCTTGCAAGCGCCTCTTCAAGCACCGCAGTCACAGGCTCAGCGCTTCTGCTTTTGGCACTTGTGTTTTTCATAGCAGCAATGTCCTTTGATACCGCCATGTTTCCATTTAATTTCTGGGTGCCAGACGTATATGAAGGGGCTTCTGCAAACATCTCAGCCATGATTGCTGGCATAGGCAAAAAACTTGCATTTGTTGTGCTTATAGAAATTGTAATAATATTTTTTGTTGGTTCAAAATCAACAATTTCTCCGATCCTTGCAGTGCTTTCAGTATTTACAATGTTTTACGGCAATTTAGCCGCAATGGTGCAAAAGAAGATGCGCAGGCTTTTTGCATACTCTTCAATATCGCAGGCAGGCTATATAATGATAGGTGTTGCAGTGGCAACCCAGTATGGGATAGAGGCAAGCATTGTACAGATAATAGCGCATGCTTTTATGATAATAGGCGCGTTTGCGATAATAATGTGGCTTGAAGAAAGAAACCTTACAACAGTAAACGACTACGAAGGGTTGGTGAGCAGAAACCGCTTTGCGGCAATTTCTTTTACTTTGATAATGCTGTCTATGGCGGGCATACCTCCGTTGCTGGGCTTTTATGGTAAGCTTATGTTATTCTCAAGTGCAATAAGCGCAAACATGCTCATTTTGGCAATATTGGGTATTTTAAACAGCTTTATGTCAATCTACTACTACGGGAAAGTGATAAGCGCTATGTTTATGCAAAAGGAGCAGAAGCCGATCCGCTTGCCCCTCAACATAGCGATTGTGCTATTTGTTGTGCTTTTTGTGGTTGTTGTTCTCGGCATATACCCTCAACTAGTAATGCAGGCTGCCAGCACAGCAAGCAGTTCTCTGTTTGGTTTATTGCAAGGTGCATAGCAGAAAGCCCAAGAATTTATTCGCAAGGCGAGAATACCACGACTTTTAAGTCGTGGATGAATTGCGCGGCTGCATTTAAGTATTTGTAGATAA
>JBMFTN010000019.1:0-11420 GCA_049966995.1 Candidatus Micrarchaeia archaeon | reverse complement strand
AATGCTCCCGCCGGGATTTGAACCCGAGTTTCGGCCTTGAGAGGGCCGCGTCCTTGACCGGGCTAGACGATGGGAGCACTATCATTATACCTTTTTCCTTACGATCCTAAATAGTTTTGCTGTATTTGCGCTTTCAGTGCCTATCATTTCAGATATTATCTCCTTGATATTTGGGTCAAAAGAAGAAAGGCTAGAGAATACATCTGATATTTGATCCTGCATACTTTCAATATCATTGCTCGTGAATGGATATTTTTTTATGCTGTTTAGCCTATTACCTATAGAATCCGAAAGAGCAACAACCTTTTCGGCAAGCGTGTCTGGTATTCCTTTTATTGCTGTATTGCTTTCAAATTGAAGTATACTTAGTATTGTGTTTACTGTATTTTGGCTAGCTAGAAGGGGCACAGCGTAAACATAGTCTGATATATTGCTTATTGTTTTATCGATAGGTTTTCTACTTCTAGCATGCTGGGCAGGCAGTGCCAACAAGTTTATGCTTTTCTTGCTATCAAAACTTTCTAAATATTCGGATAGCTCTTTATCATTCATAGAATAAAAAAAACCAACATATGAGTAGATGGCACTGGATATTGACCTATAAAGCAGCTCGTCACTTATCGGCTTTCCATTTTTAATAAGCTTTATAACTTTTTTGTGAAATTTAAGTTCTGCCGATATTTTATTAGAATATAGGCTTACTGCGTGCCCTTTGCTTCTGATCCCACGGGAGTGTATTCTTGCATAAGATAGCATATATATAATTGATTTTATTGGGATTATTCTAAGTGAAGTTTTTATCTCTGCTTTTAATGATTTGTCTATTTGAAACTGACTAGTAGTTTGCTTTTGTATTTGCACGAATGGTCACCATATTGCTTATTCTTTATTTTGAATACACTTATAAAGATATCTATTTTCTATTTGATTTTTTACCATATATCGCTTCGTTAACTGAATATTTTTGTATTATTTTTGCTTTTATTAAATCTTTATCGTGCTCCGTTTCGTTCTTGCTTACTTGCATAAATTTGTTTTTATACGCATTAAAGGCTTTCACTGCTGCCGCGTAAGCATCACTCTCGTGTATATTTTTTATTTTCATTTTATTTGAAATTCCGCGCTTTTCAGAAGCCTTTAAAACTCTTTCCGGATAAAATAGGCGAGAATTGAAAGCAGCATTTGTTTTGTCTATAAGTTCACTATGGTTTGGTTTGTCTCCTGCTATTATTACAGGGGTACCATTTTCACTTATGCGCTTGATTATCCAAGCTTCTGTAGCAAATTCTTTATGGTCTAAAAAAATCAAGTCCCCATCTAGATTTATGCCTGCTAGCCCTACAGTTTTGCCTGGATCTATGCCAACAATCATATATGTATTATGCACTCTTATTCACTTCGTTTAATGCATATTTTATTGTGTTGTTTAATGTTTGCGGTATGGCTTCGTACTTGCAGTTTACTATAAAAGTAGGTGTTGAGACAACATTGTAAAAATTGGCAAGTGTAGCCTGGTGTGAAAGCGCATCATATGAACTGCCAAGGCATTGAGCCAAGCTTGACATGTTAAGCTTCGCACTCTCTGCAATTTCAGACAAGGAGGAATTGCTTAATGGATAACCATTGAACACAGTAGACAAGTTTGAAGCAAATTGACTTATCATACCCTGCTTAGATGCACAGAAAAGGTAATAACCAAGATTTTGGGTATAGCCAACACCATATTCATTATACAGGTTCTGCGCATAACTACCAAAGACAAAAAAATAACTTGTATTAATTGCATTGCCATATGTGCTAGAGTCTTTTACCAATAGGTTTATTGCTTTAATAGAGCCAGGCGCATATGGATCATCAATAAGGTAGACTGGAATAGGCTTTGTGGTATTGCACAAGGTTTTTCCATAAATGCTTATTACGCCATTACCTACAACGCTGTCATTAGAATAGTATGCGGGCTTTATTGTTTGCAGATATGATTGATTAACTGAAAGGTTGGAATTTAGTACCATAGAAAAGTTATATATTGCATTGCTAATATAAGGATCTTTGAAAGGCACTATTACAAGCCATTTGCTACCATTAACAAGGTAATAAGCTTTGGTTTCATTGAAAAGTGCAAAATATGGCAGCAACGAAAGCGAAGTGTTAACGCTAGAATAGCCCGCAAGTATGTGCCCGACTGCCTGCATTACTTGCTGATACGTATTTGGAAGTTTAGAGCAACTGCCATTTGATATTCCATAAGGGCAATTTTGGAGAATTTTTGTTGGTTTTGTTATGGCTAATGAGAATGACAGCATTATCAGTATAAGCACTAATATTATCAAAGAGATATGTAAATAGTCCAACCCGTAGTTTTTAATTGCAGGTTTTATTATAAAAACTGGCTCTTCTTTACTTGCAATATGCTTTTTGTCAATCTTTTTGTCTTGCATTAAAACACCACGCGGGCCCGGCGGGAATTTCGTAAGCTTAAACGCATTAAAAACGTAAAAGCATATTTTGAACCCGCGACCTTCACCTTAGGAGGATGCCGCTCTATCCAAGCTGAGCTACGGGCCCACATATAGGTATTATCATGCGAAACAATATATAAGTTATGATGTTACGATGCGCAATACTTTGATATTTTTATTGCAAAATGAGGAGGCTCTAGCAGTCTATAGTTTTGCGAGTATGCTTGGATAATCAGTGGCTATTCCGTCAACACCTTTCTTTATAAAGTCTTCCATTTCTTTTTTTGTGTTTACTGTCCATACGATTATTTTTAGATTGTTTTCATGCGCCCTATCAATATCTTTACTGTGGGTAAACCTGTATAGTGGTAATAGATAGCTAACCCCAAGCTCCTTTGCAATACCTATTGGATCTGAATAGCTTGCATAGATAAATCCAGTTTCTATGTGGGAGTCAAGAGCCCTCACTTTTTTAAGTGCGTCAGCATGGAACGATATTATTATTACACGGTCTTCCAATTTTTTTGCTTTTATGGCTTTAATTATTTCGCTCTCTGTGCCTGGTTCTTTTATTTCTACAAGGATTTTTTCTACCTTGCTATCTATGAAGTCAATGGCCTCTCCAAAGGTAGGTATACTCTCCCCTTCTATATTTAATTGTTTTATCTGCTCAAGAGTAAAATCACTCACATAACCCTTTTGGCCAGTAAGCTTGTCCAGTTTTTCGTTATGGAATATTACAAGTTTCTTATCCTTTGTCTGCCTGACATCTATCTCTACCGCATTTGCACCATCCTTAATTGCTTCTGCAAAACTCTTTAGTGTGTTCTCTGGAGCACTTCCTCCTGCACCCCTATGTCCTATTTTCAGCATGAGCTCACATTTTATTCAAAACATCTATCCCTATTATCTTGAGAACACCGGCCATGATTACCATAAATGAATCAAGCAGCATCAATCTTGCGGAGCGGAGATCCGGATCTGCTTTTAAAACAGGACAATGTTCATAAAACTTTGAAAAGAGATCTGCAAGCTCTATCGCATATTCTACAACGATGTTTGGTTTGTATTCATTCAGTGCCTTCTTAAACACAGGATAAACACGCGACAATGCCTTAATAAGCTCGAATTCATATGAAGATTCAAGAAGTACCAAGTGCTCGTAATTATATTCTAGGTTTCCAGCATCTTCGATAATTCTACTTGCCCTTGCATAGGTGTATTGCAGATATGGTCCAGAGTTACCCTCAAAATTCAAAGCTCTGCCCCACGAAAAGATTATTTCTTTGTCCGGATTCAGTTTAAGAAATTCAAATTTTATTGCCGCAAGCCCAACACTTTTTGCTATTCTCTCCTGTTCTTCTTTTGAAAATTCGAATTTATCTTTTATTGACTTTAATGCCTTATTCTTTGCTTCTTCCAAAAGCTCATCTGCACTATAGCCAATCCAAGTGCCCTTCCTTCCTGAAAGAGTCCCAGATTCTATCTCAACTGAACCATATGCCAAATGTTTTATGTTTTCTGCAATTGTATTTTTGTTTATCGATTCAAAAGCCAGCCTAAGTAGAGTCTGCGGATAGCTTTGTCTTGCATCGATTATGTTTATGCATAAATCAATAGGCCCAAACTTACGCTGGGTCCCATTATATCCTGTTGAATAGAGAGGCTTGCCATTTGGTTGCTTTTCTACAAATAGGGTATACTTTAAAGAATCTTCAATTATACCAAATTTCCACATATGGAATGCGATATCCTTTGCAAGATATGTGGGTACGCCATTGCTTCTTATTAAAACCTTTGTACTTTCCTGTAGGCCTTTGAACTCTTTTGGCAGATTTTTTATACTAGATAAGTCAATCACAATGCAATCTTTATAATTGCCACTTTCTACTTTTTTTGCAAAGCCATTATGTATTAGCATATCTAAGCTTTTTCCAAGCAGGTTATCACGCACAATATCGCTTTCCCATACCATGAGATCATGGTATATGCCATAGTCATAAGCAGTTTTGTATTGTGCTTTTACGCACTCGTTTGCAATATCATGTGCAATCTTGGACTCATATGTTCCGTCTTGCTCCATTAGACTTAATAAGGTATTTATCTCTTTTTCTGCTACTTCTTTGTGCTCTTCTATGTAATTATTGGCCTTTACATACTCCTCTCCAAGCCAATGATCAAACTTTACAGTCTGTTCAAAATTTGCCTTACTTTTAATGTGCCACCAAACACTTTCTGCTATTTGCAAGCCTAAATCATCGATATAATCAGTACGCAAAACTTTTCCTCCGCAAGCCTCTATTATGTTTGACACTGCATTTCCTAAAAGAGCATTTCTGAGATGACCTATATGCCATGGCTTATTTGGATTTACGCTCGGGTATTCAACCATCGCAGTCTTTCCTTCTATAAGGTTGAGAGGGAAAACATTATTTCTATTTTTGATTAAGAAAGAAATGCTTTCTTTTGCGAATGAACCCTTGCTTATATGAAAATTAAGAAAACCCCCCTCGATTGTGACTTTATCTATTAAATAAGGAAGTTTGATTTCTCCTTTTAGCTTATTTGCTATATCCTCTATTTTAATTGAATTCTTCTTTGATAAACTAAAGCATATTGAAGAGGATATATCCCCATATAATTTTGATGGAACTATGCTATTGCGGATATCTTTTTCGTTACCTTCAATGTCAAGATTAACCAAAGCATCAGATATATTTTTACTTATGCTTTCTATGATCTTTTCATATGGGAATTCATCCAAGGTAACACCTACTTTATCGAATCAAATTCCTTAATTACCTGTGGAATTTTATTAACTATATCGTTTGCTGTAATATGCAGTCCCATCTCCTTGAACAGGATCTCGCCAATTTTAGAGCTTACGTACACACCAGCTACAGCGCTCTCAAATGGTACTTTATGCATCGCAAGATAGCTTGCAATTATACCAGTAAGTACGTCCCCGCTACCCATTGTGGCAAGTACTGGAGTATCTGTGAAATTGATCTTTAAAAGCTGACCATCAGTTATTATCGTCTCGTGACCTTTAAGCACCACTGTGCAACTATAAGTTTTAGCAAACTCTATTGCTGAGTAAATTCTCTTTTTGAGTGTTGCATTCCGGAGGTTTATACCAGTAAGGGCGCTAAATTCTCCGTCGTGAGGGGTTATTATGATATTCTTACCAAGAAGATTCTTGTTTGCCGACAAAGCTTTTATGGCAGTAGCATCAACTACAATGTATTTGCCGTGAGCGGATTCTGATGCTATAAATTCTCTTATACTATTAAGGCATTCAACTCTTGATGAAAGACCTGGACCTATAGCTAGAACATCATGACGTATTTCTCCAAGTTTAATAAGGTCTTCTTTGCTTATCATCTTATCATTGAAGCTCTTAACAATTAATTCTGGAGGTATATTTACTTTCTTTATTGCCGAATTTGGCATTGCTATAGTAACGTAACCTACACCTGTATACAATGCAGAAAGCGCGTTTGATACACTATATGCAGTCAAGACAGGAGCACCTGAATAGTCAGTGCTGCCTCCAACTACAAGAACGCTACCATTAGTGTACTTATTTGCATGCATTAAACGTGGCTCAGTTGCTAACATTACATCCCCTGGCCCTACTATAAGTTCGGAAGGAGATGGCACTCCAATGTCAATTATTGAAGTATTCTGGACAAACTTCCTTGTAACAGTAAAGGGTTTGTTTTTGTACAATACAAATAGCATGTCTGGCTTTATGCTGGCAACATTTGGGAGGCCGGTTTCAGGATCAATTCCTGAAGGGATATCTATTGAAACAATATATTTACCGTATTTATTTATTACATTTATTGCACTTGCTATACGCTTGTCTGGCCTGCCTCGTAGGCCAACGCCTATTATCGCGTCTACTACAATATCATTGCTTTTGACCAACCGCTTTAATTTATGCTCTTCTTCTATTATTTCTATATCCATAAACTTGCTGAGTATATTGTAATTGCACCTGAGAACATCTTGCTTGATTTCTTCTGGTTTACATAAAAGCGCAACATCCATATGATGCACATAATCGTACAAATGCCTGGCTACAGATAGTCCTATTGCCCCCTTGTTGCCACAACCAGAAACAATTAGAATTGAATCATTTTTATGCTTGTGCAGCAGGGCCATTGCTATGTTGGCTCCAGCACCCTCAGCAAGTAGATTTTTGGAAACACCGAGTGCATTGACATTCTCACGCAAAGCATAGGTATCTTTAACACCTATAGTCTTTTTTGTATATATTGTAAACTCTTTTAAGCTTTGCATACTTATATATAATAAAGCAAAGTTAAAAATACTGTGGTGATTTAATAAAAGTTTATAAGTTTAATGGCAAGCTTGCCGTAAACCTTCCTTTTGAAGTTGTAAATGGGCTTGGCATACACGAGAACGACGAAGTCGATTTTTTTAAGTATTCTGATAGAAGTTTTATCTTTGCAAAAAAGAATTATGTTACTGCGCTTCTTACTGAAAAGGGAGCAGAGAAGGAATCAGGCAAAAAAGGACAAGACATAAGCGGCGATGAGCTAAAAATCCTTATGAAGCTTGATACTCTGAGATATAATCAGAGGACGGCAAGCAACGTTAATGCAATTTTGGATGATAAAGAGAGAGGTATACTCCAAGACCTTATAAGGAAAAAATATGTAATACCATTCAAAAAACAAGGAGAGCAAGAGTACAAATACAGCATAGAAAAAGGTATTTATGACAAGTACCTGTTTGGAAAAAGGGAAAATAAACAAAAGCAGCAGTCTAGCGGAACTGTTCAAACTGCACAGCAGGATAAGGCTACAGAAATTACAAAGGATTGGGAAAGCAAGGTTATTAGCAACAATTATATGGATCTGTTAGAATCTAAAGGATATATAGTTTTTTCAAATGAAGCTGATGCCGCAAGCTTTTCTGCTGAACTAGAAGAGAGCATAAAACGCGGATTAATTGTAGGCACAAGGGCTTTCAACAAAAAATTTTATATTGCGCTTCGCGGATTCATCAATAAGTATGCCCCGAAAATTATAAAGCTCATTGAACAAAAACCACTCAGCGCTATTGACATTGCGCAAAAGATAGGTATTGAGGTAGATGGCGCAAGAGCTGTACTGTATTATATGGCTGAGACTGGGGATATAACTGAAGTGCGTAAGGATATTTTCAGAGCTGCCTAATAGACTCGTATAATTTTTACATATTTTGCGTTTGGTTCTTTTATGCCGAATATATGAAGTGGTCAATAATGAGTATTACGAATGCAAAAACAACTACTGCTAAAATAAGTACCTTTGGGCTTATCTTTGGGCCTTTTGTAGGAGCATCATAGAAGCTTAAGACCCCTGCTTGTGATTGCGGTGTATACAAGTTTGCCATATGCTTACTCTTTTATAAAATTATTTAATTCTTTCTACATTTTGTCATTTTTAAGTGAATTCAAACTTTAAAGGATTCACATGAATTTTATAAAGTATTTAAATATATATGATACTAAATATCAAATTGTTAAATATGCCGGTATTTATCTAATACCAGGGATTACATGAATAGCAAAGAAGACAAAACAGACGCTGATAAATATGCTGTCCGGTATTTATCTAATACCAGGGATTACATGAATAGCAAAGAAGACAAAACAGACGCTGATGAGCATCAAGATAATGTAAATACTAATCCTGCACAAGAGCTTAGTATTGCCGAACCTCTTTCATTTTGGATAGGAATGCTTTTACTTGCGATAATTATAGAGTTGATTATAGTCCCTTTTGCATCAAACATAGGTATAGGCAGCTTTAAAAATACCCTAAATGAAATTGCCGGCTACATTGTATACTTACCTGGCAGTATAATAATACCATTACTCGTAGCGCTATGGCTTGGAGAAAGGATTGGTGTAAACAGCAAGGGGGAACGTGTCGCTTACAGAAGTATCATAAACTCAATTTACTTGGTTTTTGTTTATGTTGTTGCCATATTCATAATATATCTGATAGCAAAATTTACGAATGTGAAGCTGTTTCCAACAATTTTACCAACACTTAGCGTTGCTAGCTTCATTACTTTCTTGATATTGGTACCTACAGTAATAATACTTGTCCTAACTCCGCTCTTTGCAATGCTTTCAGCAGCACGCCACAAATAGCTGAATATAGCAGAGTCTTGTGCAGGTGCATAATTGCATACATTTAAAAATTATTTCTTTTTTGTTGCACTAACAATTTTTATTACATCGTTATCCTTTAGTATATAATTTTTTGAAAGCCGGATCTTCTTCTTTGCATCTACTGCATACAGCATATTCTCTCCCAATTCAGTATGTATCTTGTATGCAAGCTGCTGAGCGGTATACCCCTTCTTTATTAATATGGCATCAGGTAGCACATTGCCAAAGTGATCTGAGTATTTATTTTCGTCTTCCACAGGATATACCACAATATTGCCTAGAACTTCGAATACAGTATGATTTATTAATTCCTGGATTCCAGTACTTTCTTTCTTGAGGAAATCTCCAATGTACAGCAGAGCATTTTTCTGATCTTCTGATATCTTTTCGTTTATTATATTAAATGATCTTGAGCCAGGAATATAATCTACAATGTTTTGCTTTGCCGCTTTTCTCAAGGCCAACTCAATTGCTGCAGAGCATGCGAACACTTTTTCACCGTAATGCTCTTTTAGCCTTTTTATGTTTTCTTCGGAGCTCCTTAGATCGGACTTGTTGGCTGCGATCACCATTGGTTTATTCATCTTAAGAAGAGCAGATGCAAATGACTTTATATCCTCATCGTTCCATGCGATATCTGAAAGAGAGAGATAGCTCTCCAAAGCAGCCATTTCTATTTGTTCTTTTGTGGCGCCAATACCTGCAAGCGCGTTTGAAAGAGCGGAAAGACCATCAGACTTTCTCATAATGCTGCTCATGTTCCTTTTTATTATTGAAGCAAACCATTCACTTATCTCATCGGTTATTATTCGAACATCGTTTAGCGGGTCGCTTCCAGGTGCATTGTTTCCATTTTGATCAGTATTTCCGCTTGCATCAACCACTATTATAAGTGCATCAGCGTTGGCCAAATCATTAAGAAACTGGTTTCCCATTCCTTTGCCTAAATGTGCGCCTTCTACTAGTCCAGCTACATCAACGACATTTACAGGTAACATTCGCGTGCCATTTATGCACAAGGAGTTTCTTGGGTTGCATTTGACTCCAAGCTCCTTTTCTACACACTCCTTTGTAGCATACGTCATGCCAAAATTAGGTTTTATTGTGGTAAAGGGGTAGTCTGCAATTTCAGCTTCTACCATAGTCATTGCAGAAAATAGTGTACTCTTCCCCTTGTTTGGAGCACCGACAATACCTACAAGCATTTAATCATCAGTTTTATTTGAAAAGTCTTATTTTTACAACTTTCTTTCCTTCAAGCTCTCTAAAGAAGTAATATACGATGATAAGACAAAGGATTATTACAATACCTATTATGAGGGCCTCTTTTGGCATGCCTATCATAAAGGCCATAAGCATTATTATAGAGAAAATTACGCTGTATGGATAAAGGGGTACCTTGAAATCATGCAAAATTTTTTCTCTTCTAAAGTGCAAGATTGCAAATGATGACATTAGGTATGAAAAGATCAGACCAAAATTGCTTATTGCCGCAATTATAAAGATATTTCCTGAAAACAGCATTATTACCCCTATGATTGATGAGAATAGCACACCGTTAATTGCAACATCTTTCTTTTTACTATATTTCCTAAAAACTTTTGGAAGCAACCCATCAGCACTTATCTGGTAAAGCATCCTTGATGAGCTAAGGATCATTGCTAAAGTGGCTGAAGCTGTTGCTATCAAAGCACCAATGTCAACAAGCACAGAAAGCCAGTTTGGTGCACTGCTATAATGCAAAGCAAATGCAAGGGGATCTGCTGCTATTTTATATGTGCTTGCTGGTGCGAGAAGCAGAAGCGTGAGCATTACGAGCACGTATAGGATTATGCTTATTATTACAGATAGCACTATAGCCTTTGCAGCGCCTTTGGCGCCATTTTTCACCTTATCAGAAAATGTCGAAATTGCTTGGAAGCCAGAATATGCAAAGAATACTGCTACACTTGCTGCGAATATTGCACCTATATTATTCTTAGACTGCTGAACGGAGAAATTTCCAAGTATGCTATTACTGTGGGCAAGCGCAATAAGCAGACCAAAAGCAATGAATAGTACTAAGATTGACACTTTGACAACTACGAGGCCCATGTCTGCATTTGCAGCCTTTCTTATACCCAATATATTAACAAATGAAAGCACGGCAATCAAGGCCAATGCAGAAGCATATATATAAATGCTACCATGCAACCCTAGAAGGCTCGTAAGATAAGCACCAAAACCCAGAGAAATTGCGGATATTGCAGTTGAATAACTAAAATAGAGCAGTATACCAGTTACAAAGCCCAGTTCTGACCCAAATGCGTTATACACATAGGAATATGAAGCACCTTTTGAATGTGGCATTATTGAGCCAAGTTCGCCAAGCTCAAATGCCACAATCAAGGCAACGATACCAACGAATATAAAAGCAAAAAGGGCATCTGAACCTGCCAGTGCTATTGCCGTGCCACTTAGCACAAATATGCCAGCACCTATTATGGCGCCTAGACCTACTGAAGTTGCAGCTGCAATGCTTATCTTATTTTTCATCGTACCATGCACTATTAGATTAGAGTACAACAAGATGTTTACTTATGAATAAATTGTATGTATTTATATTTTTACTTATCTATTTAAACATTTATGCAGGGGTAGCAAAGCCTGGTCAACTGCGCTAGGTTCAGGGCCTAGTCCCGTAGAGGGTTCGTGAGTTCAAATCTCACCCCCTGCATCTTTAATTGGCAACACGTACAACAAAAGGCTAAATAAGGCGCCTTAAG
>JBMFTN010000018.1:0-11957 GCA_049966995.1 Candidatus Micrarchaeia archaeon | reverse complement strand
CATAAGTGGTGTCGTCATCGTAGAATGATGGCGCCATAGGATGCGTGACAAGGTAAGCGGCAAAAATCGCAAGAGTCGCCAAAAGCATCAGGTATATTATTTTGGAGTGTGATCTACTGGCTTTGCTTGCACGCCGTTTTGCACGGGTTTTACCTTTTTCCAAAAAATCACTTAGCGCTTATAGATTTGAATATGAATATAGTATTTTATACCTTATTTTATTAGCATGCATTGTTGAAGACAATGGGAGGGCATAGATTAGATTGCTGATTTGCGGCCCAGATTTGAGTGCGCCACCTTTTTTATGATGCTTCTTGACTGGAGATTTATTTAGCCGACATTCTTAATTGACAATGCACTTATTGGTATGCTTTTTATAATGCCGTTCAGGCCACCTATAATGGCGTAGTTCTTAGTTATTATAAATTCGTTTTCCAGATGAGGAATCCCTATACTAGTTTCATTGATTATTTGGCCCGTAGTTGCATTTACTACGTACATAACGCCGTTGTCATTTGCAATTACCAATGTCCCATTGTATATATTAGGGTTGCTTTCGCACTGGCCAGTATTTACCGACCACAAAGGCTTTCCTGTAGTTATGTTTATTGCAAATAGCCATCCGAGGAAATTTGAATCTGCAAATGCAATTCCATGCCATACAGTAATTGGTGAAATTGAGTTTTCTGTAAAGTTTATCTGGATGCCAAAGATTTGATTGGGCTGGTTTGGCACTGAGGTTGCATTCAGCACATTAGTTTCATTGACTTCCCAGAGTATCTTTCCAGTAGATCCGTTAAGCCCCACTATAACTGGATTTGCATACGGGCTTTCATATAAATATCCTGTTATTACCGTCCCATTCCAATATGCGGCTGTTACATCATTAACTCCGCCGCCGGCATGAGTAAAGTTTGCTTCCCATAATATTTGATTTGTAGTAAGGTTTACTGCAAAAAAATGAAAATTTTGCGGTGAGGAAACTCCGCCTGAAAAATCTGCTGCACCGCCCCCGAAATACGCTGTGCCATTTACTACAAGCGGAGATGAGAGGGTTGTTGGCACATTTGTTCTGATAGTTGTTATGTATTTGCCAGTAGTTGCATTTAGCACAAATGCGCCTCCGCCACCCATAGACGGCTCTATAACTTCGCCGTTATAATATGCTGGCGTGGCTATTTCCGTATTGGTTGTATTGTATTGCCATATTACACTGCCATTTGTCATGTTTAATGCCATAATGCTGTAGGCGTAGTTCCACCATTTTACTGGCGCCTCAAGGTTATTCCCCATGGCGATTATAATTGTATTGCCTATGGTCAGCGGCTGCGTCATTATCTGGTCTGGAAAATTATGCCTCCAAAGCACCTGGCCTGTATTAATGTCTATATCTATAACTGAGCCGTTTGTTAGATTATATTTTTGTGAATCCAGGTATTTGAATAATCCAAACGTGGTGACAAAAAGTTGGTTGTTATATATAGTGGGCGTAGCGAAAATAGCCTCGCTCACATTCATGTCTAATGGATTAATCGTAATATTCAATGCATACGCATGCTCAGCATTGCCATCGAGCTGATACACAGGGGGCTGCGCTGGACTTGATTCTGATTGCAGGCTGTTTGCATGAACGGTATTGGTTTGCAACTGCGCTTTTGGCAGCACAATGGCTAATGAGAGCAGCACTAGAATACCAAGCATCAGGACGGCAAATATTTTTTTAAGGTTTTTTTTGCGCATTTTAATGCCTTATAGAAAGGAAAATATTCAATTTACAATATTTATATCTTTGCGAAAGTTATTTTAATATTTAGGAGGATTACTCAACCGAAGATTGCATATTGCAATTAGAAAGATTATTCAGTCTCTCCTGATGGCTTAATTTATATGGCGGAACATGCTCAGATTCTACTTTAGATTTGTAAGTGCCTGCTATTTCAAGCTTGAGGCTATGTGGTATTGAGCCCTGTTATTTTGTATAGGTAGAATGAGGCGTTCCATGAGTAATTGTTAAGTTCGGTGCTAGCTATAGGCTGCATTTTGTATGTACGCACTATGTCGAGGCATTGCTGCGCAGTATTTGGAGGGCCGGTAAAATTTATATAGCAGCTTATGCTGTAGTCAAAATATAGGCAGCCTTTTGACATGTTCATAAGCTCAGAGTTATATTCACTTAAATTTGCCCAGCTAGCATAGATGTTGCCTCTGCCAAGTATATACCAAAGAGGCGGCTTGAAAGTCAGCACGAAGCAATTGCTCGGTATCTTCTGGTAATTCTGCATTATAAAGTTTTCATCATAGCGTTCGGCAGCAAATGGGTATATGTGGCTAGGTGGCATCATTACAATCGTAACAAACATAAAGGCTGATTCGGCAAATAGGATAACAAGCATAACTGTGATTAAAGCATAGTTGCGACTACTGCGTGGCACGAGGGTTTTCACCCTATTGCGAGCTCGCAATCTTGCATCCAAAAAGTTGAATATTGTGATGAAACCATAAGCTGCAAGTATTGCTATTACAGGAAAGGCGCTTGTGAAATACCTTACATCGTCACCAGAGCCGTAATTCACTCCGCCAGCGTAATACGAGGAATAGAAGATGAATACGACAATAAACCATAGCAAAAGCAGCAGAAATTCCCTATATTTCTTGTGCTTGAGCAGGAAGAATGCACCTACTATTGCAAGCAGCGTATAGGTTAATGGGAATTCTGAAAAATAGCAATAATTGAAAGGCACAGCTTTGACTACATCGTCAGCACCGAACCAGAATAACAGATTTCCAGTAGAGTAGTTTTCGAGATATGAGAAGCTGAAGTCTGGCTGGCCGGGTGCAGCCCCAAAAGATACTTCGGATGCTGCATATATATACAGCAGCGCAGGCAGGATCACAAGGATTGCAATCGCCACGATCACCATAAATCTTTTCAAGTCCTTCCTTGCGCTCTTGCCCTCGAATCTATCCCTATCGAGCAGAAGCAGAAGTAGTATTATCGCCAAAGCGAAGATCATGTCAACCTTAATGCTCAGCATGTATGCGACCGCAAAGGCGGCGGAGATTCCTACAATTGTGCTCTTCCTCTTCATGTAAGCGGCAATCAGAAAAATTGAGAGCAGCAGGAGCGTTACAGCTGGAGTGTCTAGTAAGCTGCTCCTAGAATAGCTCATAAATAATGGCGTGAATGCGAGAATGGCGCTAGATAGTACTGCTACCCTCTGATCTCTGAGTAGAATATATACAGCGAAGAAAAGGAATGCTATAGAGAGCACTGAGAAGAGGAGTTCCATATTGTACGCGACGCTGAAATTAACTCCGAAGACTGATGAAGGTATTGCAAGCAGGAAAGACCATCCGAGAGGTTGGTGTATGAATCCCGCTGTGCCAGGAACACAAGTCGACGCATTAGAGAAGCTGCACACGGCCGCGAGATGCTGAGAGAGCATCATCTTTGTTACGCTTAAATATATGTACTCGTCATTGTAGAGGAGATGGGTAGGTGCAACAAATGCAAGCTCCATGAAAAGGAACACGGCGATTATTAGAATAAGGTATTTGTAGTAAGATCTGCTGATGCCACTAAGCGCCTTCCTTATCTCCTTGTATCCCAGCGCGGAGGATACTACTAGGCAGATAAACAATACAAGGTAGTAGTAGAAGTATGCTGTTTGCACAGGTTGCTGCTGGAACATCGCAGATAGCGGCATATTCGCATCAAACAGCGCAAGAGCAATATTTGATAACATTAATTTCACTTACTTTGCGGATTTCCTGCCTGCTTTTATATTATAGGATTTTTCTGGCTTGTACTGGAGCTTAAAGAAAAGATAGATGTAAACTAACAGGATCACAGCTGAAGATGCATAAAGCAATAGCCTTTGATTTAGATGTTGGACTTGAGGCTGCGGCTGCGCAGTCTGGTTTGAGGTTATAATAGAAGTTGGCAGCGTAGTAACTCCTGAGGAATAATTCAGGTTAGATTTGACTATACTTATGTATGAAGAATTTAAGATTGAATAAGGATCTGAGAATCCAGAGGATATTTTCAAACCGTAGAATAGCACATTAGAGGAGTTGTAGACATTTACCCCGTTTGTCGAGCTCATAGAGGTAGGCACTATTGTTGTATTGTATACATTCACATTAGTTGAATTTGATATCTCTATTCCATTCCCGAAAATCCTACAGCCATGCAAGGTCACGTTACTTGCTCCATTTATTATGAATCCATAATATAAACTTGAAACATTCCTGTTGTTGCAGTTGATTGTTATGTTACTGCCTTTTATGTATGCACCAATATAGCATGGCGAATCTATCAATACTGGGGCATAACTTGCTAGAGGAAAGAGATTTGCTACCATGTTGTAAGTACCTCTTTCTTTTATTATGCTAGTTGCTCTGGTCTGATTAAATGCTGTGCTGCAGAATCCGAGCCCATAGCTGAATGAAGGCGTTGTGGAATCCTGGATAAAGCTGCCCACACCAGGGATATGCCCAGGCAGCAGCATTATTGAAGAATTGAGCCCTATTCCTATCTTTGAAGTATAATTAAGGTAGAAAATGCGCGTACCGTTTTCATACATGCTGTAGTTTTCTGATGGAAAAGACATTAGTTTAACAAGAGAAGTATTATCTGCTATAGAATTGTTAAGCGGGTTCATTATAAAGCCCACAGTTGTGGTGTATCTATACAGGTATGAACTGAAGTTCCAATTTGAATCTTGAGGCGGCACGGCGACGAGCCATCTTATTGTCATGTTTTTTTGCCCATTATCCGGTATTATATAATAATTGAACTTTGGATAGATGGGCTCAATATAAACAGGCATTAGATTTGTATTCTTTGTTATATTTAGAGAATACATCACCAGCTGGTCAAATCCCAAGAAAGAGTACTCTACCGCGTACGGGTTGTAGTTTACGATTCCATTTTCAGTTAATGTATAGCTTGGCAGCATAAATTTTTTGTAGCCAAATATGTTTCCATAAGACCTCTGTGTGAAATTTTCGTATATTGCAGATTGATTTTGGCCGTAGACCCCGAACGGGAGGGTTTTGTTGAGTCTATTTATAAGGTTGAGTATAAAAGGATCAAATGAAGGAACCATCTGTAGCTGCGTATTATTTATCTTTATAGTGTTATTAAAAAGGGGTATTATGTAGCTGAATGCGCCTATCCTATTTCCAAACATTTCTACCGAATTGCTGCCAAATGGTTCAAATACACTGATATTCAAGAAGTAGCCAACAGTTAAGCTTGCATTGCGCCCATTTAATATTGGATTAAAATCAGTTCCAATGGGGCTGACTAGATCCGCAGAAGAATTATTTCCAATTATTATTTTAGCTCCGCTAAAACTGCAGTTGAATAGATAGTCTTCGTTATTTGCCCCGCCGAATATTACCTTTGAGCTAGGGCCCAACAGCGTATCATTACAGATCAGCTGGGAATTTGATACCCCGTGGGCAAATGTTATGTTAATTGAAGTGCAGGCGATATGATTTATACTGTAAGTTGAATTTGCTGCATCAATTGTTGCATTGCACGTGGTTATGTTTGAAGTGTAGGATTGCGCACTGGAAGCACCAATTAGCAAAAGCGCAAATACCATGAAGTATGTTGCATTACTTTTTAAGCTTGGAATCCTTAACATCTTACCTACCATACGTTCATTTCTTAGTTTCTTAGTTTATTTATAAATGCTTAGTTTAATATATTTACATTTATAGTTTTAGAAACCCATAATTATTTAGCTTTTAAATACTTTTAATATTAAATATTTTTATTAATAGTATGTAAAATAATAAAATAAGTATAAGTTGCTTATTTGGAGCATTTTTATGAAAAAATCAAAAATGAGTGAAGATTTTTTTGACAGATATCAGAAGTATTTATTGCTTGCACTAATAGCTTTTTCCGCATTCATGGCACTTGCCTTCCTGAAAGGCGTCAGCATCTATGGAGATGATGTATCTTATGTCACTTTAGTGCCGCAGATAATCTCCGGAACATTCAAGGAGTTTGCTGATATATTCTCCATAAGGCTGCTTATGATAATGCCACTGGCTGTCTCCGTCTTCGCGTTTGGATATAATAACCTCGGCGCAGGCATGTATTCTGTTTTGTGCTATTTGGGAAGCATTGCAATAACATTTTTTATAGGAAGAAAGATATATGGGCCCAAGACCGGACTGCTTGCCGCATTTCTTTTTTCTATTTACCCTATGTCTTTAAGGTACAGCAGCACAGCAGATGTTGTAAGCCCTACGGCATTTTATCTTGGTATGTCGCTCTTGTTTTTTGTCTATGCCAAGAAAGGGGGTAGCAAATGGTTATATGTCTTTTCTGGAATTTTCACTTTCTTCGGGGCCCTGGTAGATCCTATCTCATATGTTTGCGCTTTTGCATTTCTTATTTATATTATATTTGGCGGTGCTTTTGACGTGTATAAAAAGAGGAGCTTGAGAATAGATTATTCACCTTTCATGTACCTACTTGGCATAATAACTGCAGTCCTGCTGCTTGGCTTTGTAAATCTTTCGCTTGCCCCAAATGGTGAGCCTTTTTATGAGCTAAATGTCACAAACAGCTTTTATAGTAGTACAGGCACAGCTAACACAATATTTTATACGAATGCTGACTTGATGTTTTATGTAAACGGCTTTTTCCCTTATAATTTTACAGGTGAATTGATTGCAGGTAATATTGGGGGCCTTGCATCAAGCTTAGAGAATCTGTTCTCCTTCTATAATTTTAATGCAAACGACGTAGGCTTATTCATGTATTTCTTGGTTGTTTTTGCAGTTTATATTATTTTGAAGAAGGACAAGGAATCATATTTCCTACTTGCCTTCTCTGCACTCTCATTGTTGTACCTGGAATTTGGAACAATGAGCTTGACTCACTACTACCCAATTTATAGGCTTGTAAGGTTCGCTGTCATTGTGTCCATACCTCTAATGATACTGCTTGCCAGAGGCATAATCTTATTTGCAAGCAAAAAAAAGAAAAAACTTTTTTGGGAGCTAGCTGCAGCTGCTATTATAGTATTATTGCTTGCAAGTTCTTTGCCTATTGATTACTTTTGGTATGCACTGAACCACAATACGATGCTCTATAGCGAATTGATTGCCGCAGATCTTGAGAATGCACCCAATATATCGAATTCATATGTCTATGCTCCGACTTTGTTGAATAGTTTTATAGGTTATTATATGGGATTTAGACCTACCAGTGGGATACTGTTCTACAACAATGGGAATTATTCAGGCTCGTTTCTCCCAAATTGCGATAGCATACCCAATGGCTCTTATTTAATAATACCTTCTAAAATAGCACTGAGTGAAATAGATTATAATGCGTCTTGGCCTGTCCCAAATCCCTGGTATATAAATGAGTCTTGGGCATTTAATCCTTCGTTATGCAATTTAACTTTGTATGCCGATATTTACAACTATACACAGGTAAGAAATGCAAGCATAGTAAACTTAGAGTATAGCGGGAATATATATTACAAGAGATAGAAGACTGCATAGAGTCCAAAAGCAAGCCAATTCCGATTCGCAAAAAAGCAGAATACATTCACCCCATGATTTAGAACTATGCGCTTTCTGCTAGGCATTTTGTAATAGGCTTCAGGCAAACGCAGATATTTATTGAAACCCTTTGTATGGGGATATTTTACTGGCCTCGAAAAACTCGTATGTAGCTGCGCAGGAGTTATCTTCTATTACTATACAGTTTGATATAGTTTGCAGGCAAATACCTCCCTTCAGAGAAATTTATTTCCTTCCAGTAAGGGCAAGGTACTGGAAATGCGCCTGTGTAGCTTGTAGTAACAACATAATCGTATCCCATTGTCGCATTGCAACTAGAAATATTCTGGTTATAGTAGATAAATCTACTTACATTGTCAAAATTCATGTATACTTCTATATTCGGTAACTGTAGCGGCAGGTAGATTGTGGTGGTGTTTGGCAATAGATTCAGATACTGGGAGAGGTAGTAGATGGGTGACATCTGCATTTTGTATCCGTAGTAAGAAGCGATATCTAGGCTAACAGATGAATATACTATGAAGATTACTATAGCCCCGACAAGGAACCAAGCTACAGGCTTGTGCTTTCTAAAAGTTTCGCCAAGTTTAACTATAAATATTCCTATTGTCAATGCTACGGGCACTGCCACAATAGGCAGATACTGCCACCCTCTAGGTATTATTGAATACTTGAAAGGGTTAAGGGTTATAAACATTGGGCCTATCCAGAGATAAAGGAGTGTGAATGCAGACCAGAAAATTGGGATGTAAGATTCCTTTACTTTTTTTATAAGGAGGTAGGGCACCGCTATGAAGAATAAATAGAAAATATAGCCTATATTTACTCCGCTCAAATTGTCCAAAAACGGCGGGAGCAAAATCGCATAATAGGGAGTTATTACTGAGAAATTCGTGAAGCTTGGTACTGTGGCATATGTAATGTCTATCTGGAAAATGACGTAGGGATTTCCTGCAAGTATATAACCATAAAGCAAGACTAGCATTATTCCAAATGCAACTCCGCTTAGGATATGGAGGCTTTTGATTGAAGGACCATTGTGCTTAGTTTTTAACCTACTATTTATGAATAAAATCAGCAAGAATAACAAAATAACTGGACCTATTATCACACCCAGAAGATCACAAAGAAAAGCTGCGATTATAGATACTCCTGATGCGAAGTACCACTTGGAGCTATCCTTGAAATAGCCTTTCATTGCAGAATAAAAAGCTATGGTAGTGAACAATGTCATTGGTATTGTCTCCTTGCTTGTGCCAGATAAGTAAATCATTAATGGAAAAACACACATTATCAGCGCAGCTAGGTAACCTACATATTCATTGTACAGCTCCTTGCCTATATAAAAAGATAGTATTACCATGATGAACCAAGATACTATATCCCACATGGCGCTTGAAAGGAAGTTTATCCCCATAAATTTGTAGAACAGCGCCATAGGGTATATCTGCATAATCCTGGCGTCGTAATAATAGCCTAAAGAGGGATAAAATACGCCGATAGTTATATCGTGCGCAAGCATTTCATAAGAGGTATCATCATCGTAGAATGATGGCGCCATAGGATGCGTGACAAGGTATATGGTAGAGACCAATAGTGTTAGCAAGAATGCTATATATATTATATTGCGTTTGCGTTTACTTATTTTCTTGCTCATACTTGTCGGGCCTTAAATGCTAAATTATGAGAAGCAATGATTTTTATATTTTATTAGAAGGTATACTATTCTATGGTTTGGGCTTTGCTGACTCTCGGCTGCGACTTTGCTTAAACAAGGAAACCCACATTCTTTAATAATATGCATTTTGCATTGCAGATTGAAAAACTGCTGGGACACAAACACAGGCTTGCTTCAGGCATGCCTGTGTAGTTCAAGCCTTAGGCGTATTATCTCACGCAAGAAGTAGATAATATCTGTAATTTTCACTTTTGTGCGCTTAGAATCGCTGAATCCGACAGGCAGCTCATATATTTTTATACCACGCCTCTGCGCCTTTATGAGTAGTTCTGTATCAAAGAACCAGCCGTCCCCTTTTATGGACTTGATGAAGCCATTGAGGCTGGAGTCCCAGAACTTGAAGCCGCACTGGTGATCGTTTAGCTTTGAGTTCAGTGCTATCTTAACTATGAAATTGTATACTTTACTTGCAACGAGCCTTTTGAACGATCTCTTGGCCTTCAAGCTGCTGTATCTCGATCCTATAACAATTTTATTGCCTTTTTCCACAAGAATTACCGCCTCCTTTATATGCCTAAGGCTGACTGAAAGATCTGCATCAGTATAGCCAATAACTTTTGCATTTATATGCGTGAGCGCCCTCTTGAGTGCTCTGCCCCTGCCAAGTTTCTCCTTTGCTGTAATAAAAATTATGCTGTGTTTCTTTGAGAAGGCTTTTATAAATTCCTTTGATCCATCTGTAGAACCGTCTTCTGCAATTGAGAGCACGCCACCAAGCCGTTTTACCTCTGCATACACCTTGCCCAGGTTCGCGTGCAGGTTATCAATTTCATTGTAGACTGGCAGTATCAAACAAAACTTCTTAACCAAGCTTGCACCTCTTAGATTGGAGATATGCCTTGAATACTTGCACCCGACTTTTTGGTTGATGCACACCGGATTTGCATACAGTTTTTACAGCAACCATACTTTTTGCACCAACAAAGCTCTGTATCCTGCAGTTCATTTTCTTCTGAAATTTAAATCGCACGTTTTCAATTTACGCTTCTAGAATATGTTGAATGATATATTCTTATTTTATTATGGCGTAATATTTTTAGATGAATCAATGCTGCTTGCAATACTTTTCATGACTCTGTCATTATTGGTAGGAGTAAGCATCCTGTCTAGAATCTCTTTTGCAGATACACTTCTTGCGAAATTGGCCTTTGGCTTTCCTACCGGGGTAGTCGTATCAAGCTTCTTGTTACTTGCACTTTATGCACTGAATGGGTACTTTAACAATGTTATATTTTATCTTACTCTTACTCTGCTTGCGGTAATCTCAGTGGCACTTCTATACCCTTTCAAATTCAAAGGATTTGGATTGTATGGGCGCAAAAATAAGGGCAAGGACAAAAATTCCTTTAGAAAAGTTATCGCAGTGTCGCTCATTGTATATGTAATAATTGCGTTTGTACTGCTGAGCTCTATGTACATGGAAAATGGCACCCTATACTGCATAGGCCCTGCTATCTGCTCCGATCTTATGTACCATATAGGCATCGGCAATTCGCTTATCTTCACCTCCTTCCCGCCAAAGTATCTTTTTACTATTAACGCGACAAATGTATTCCCATTCATAAGCGATTTCTATACTGCTGTGCTGATGAACTATGGCATGGGGCTCAATTTATCAGCTATGCTCCCTTACCTTTTATTCTTTTTCTCTGCAGTCGTGGGGGTAGCTTTGCTTACCTATAGGATAACAAAAAGCCCTCTTATTGTGGCCACAACACTGTTCATCTTCTGGTTTGGGAGCGACTACATGATGGGTATTATATTCTACTCACTGGGTAGCGCAAATATAACTATACCTAATGTTTTACCTCCACTAAATATGCTCCTTGGTGAGTATGGAATCAATACATTTGGAATTCATGCTATTCTGGAATCGGCAGAGTTCATAGTGAGTGGCTGGACATCCATAATGTACCAGATGCTCATGCCACAGAGGGATTTTGTGCTCGGTCTGCCAATTGGGATAATGCTTATATATGCAATTTACATTTTCGGTATTGAAAAAGCTAAAATCAACAAAACAGACTTCCTGTTCATAGGGATAATGCTCGGCACGCTTCCGCTGGTCCATCCTGTTACTATGGAAGTAGTTGCTGTTATAGGAGTTTTTGTGCTTGCTTATCTGCTGTTCGACAGGAGCAGGAGGAAAGAGACATTATTAGGATTACTGCTTATCCTAATACCTGCAATCTGCCTGGCAGTACCACAGATTATATACATGACGCAACAGAAGCTTGCCTCTGGGTGGTACAATTTTATCTATGGCAGCTTTATGCCAAATACGGGAAATATTTTTACCTCAGCCTTATACGGGATTTTAAACATCATAGTATATTGGGTTGAGATGGTGGGAATACCCCTCATAATAGCAATAGTAGGCCTAAAGCTAGCCCCAAAAAAAGTCAGGGTATTTTTTGTGCCTTTCTTGATACTCTGGATATTTATAACAGTATATTCAGTGCAGCCTTATTCTTCTGACTCAAACAAGATTTTTGTATATATATTCTTAATGTTAAGCGTAGTAGCGGGCTATCCGCTTGCCTGGCTTTACAGCAGAAAAAATTTGCTGGCCAAGTCACTTGTCGTAATTCTCGTGGCTTCGATAAGCTTGAACTTTATCTTTGTATATGGTTATTGGGCATCAATGCCGCTGCCATGG
>JBMFTN010000017.1:0-13987 GCA_049966995.1 Candidatus Micrarchaeia archaeon | reverse complement strand
TAGTGGATTCTGAAGGGATAAATAGTTATAAATATTTTGCATAATATTTAAGTATAGCGATCAGGGTAGTTTTGGTGATACCTTCAGTAGAAGTGTATAAAGGCAATTTATTAGATTTAGAGGATTTTGTACAAAATGCCACTTGGCGTGAATTACTCATACATATAGTAGAGAAAAATCAGCTGGATCCTTGGGATATCAATATAAGCGAGATTGCAGACCATTATATAAAGGCAGTAAACAGAATGAAAGTACTTGATCTGCATATACCTGCGAACTTAATTTTGGCGGTTTCCATATTACTAAGGATGAAAAGCGAAGCATTCATACTTGTTGAAAATAGCGAGGTTACTCCAATAGAGGAGATAGAGGGTAGTATGCAGAGAGTAATCCCAGATGTAGAGCCTCTTGTTTCAAAGATACGAATGCAACCTGGAAAACGTATAACACTTCAGGAGCTTATGGAGGCTATGGACGAAGCAATAAAGATACAGCGCTCTAGCACAAGCACAGAGCATACAGCCAGGCCGCCAATAAATATAACAATAAATACAGAGGATATAGACTCAAAGTTAGATAGAGTCTATGACCTCGTGAAGAAAAACATAGACGGAGAACGGATTACTACTTTCGCTTCCCTAATCAGGGGTTTCAACAATATTGAATCGATACTGCTTGACTTGTTTATACCCCTATTGCTATTGATGCACCGCGGCAAACTCGCCTTAAGGCAAGACGAATTTTTTAATGAAATATTTATTATGTTAAAAGATGGTGGCAATGCCTGAAGACAAACAAACGCATAAAAAAATTGCTGAAGCAGCACTTTTTGTTTCAGGCAAAAGCTTAAGCGTTGGAGACCTTTCAAGTATCCTCGGTATAGGTTCAATAGGGTATATAAAATCGATTATGGAAGAGCTAATACAGGATTACGCAAATAGGGACAGCGCCCTTGTTATCTCCACAATTGGAAGTAGCTATTTAATGAGTATAAAAGATCAATACCTAAGCAAGGTAAGCAACCTTGCAGGTGCGCCGGATATTTCCAAGGGTGCTCTAAGGCTCCTGGCCTTTATAAGCAAAAATGAACCTGTCATGCAAAGCCAGCTTGTAAAAGTTTTTGGCACCACCACTTATGAATATACAAAAGAGCTTTTTGAAAAAGGATTTATAAATGCGGTAAGAATCGGCAGGTCGAAAAGACTCAACACAACAAAAAAATTTGCTGAATATTTTAATCTTGACAGCAAAAAACTTGCAGACATAAAAAGCAATAAAGATCAATAAGTTGGGCTGCTTTCTTCTACACCTTCAAGCCTGTTTGCATAAAGTGCAGCTACAAAAAGATAAGATGACAATCTGTTAATATAGCTTATTATATAAGGATTTTTCAAAGAACCAAGAGTTATGATTGATCTCTCTGCGCGTCTGCATATTGCTCTTGCCAAATGTATGTAAGAAGCACTTATCGAACCGCCAGGAAGCACGAACTTATCAATACTTAATGAGGATCCGATTTCATATATACTATCCTCAAGAAATTTTACATCGAATGCTGAAATCCTGTTTTTAACAATGTTGCTTGATGACGATGAAGCAAGTTCTGCACCTATTATAAACAAGGCATTCTGCACTACCTTAAGAGTTCTTGCTATCCTGTCTGCAGTGAGGTTAGAAATAGCAACACCAATAGCACTATTTAACTCATCTATGTCTCCGATTGCGCATATAATCTTGCTATCCTTTCTTACTCTGCCACGCTTTATTAGGTTTGTATAGCCTTTGTCTCCCAATCCAGTAAAGAATTTGCTCATTAAATCAATTACTATTAAAAAGAAAATATTATAATAATTTAAGTGCATTAATGGATTACTTGTGGGCCTGTAGTCGAATGGTAAGACGCCACCTTCACAAGGTGGAGACTAGGAGTCCGATTCTCCTCGGGCCCATGTATTAAATATTAACAAAATTGTAAGGTTATTATAAAATAGACTTTACCAATAATATATAGAAATTCACTAATTATGTGTTAGATGATGTTATGATAAGGCAGCCAATTATTTCTGTAATGGGCCATGTAGACCATGGAAAAACGACACTTCTTGATAGGATAAGAAATTCTACAATAGCTTCAAAGGAAGCTGGAGGCATAACACAACATATCGGTGCAAGTGAAGTTCCTATACAAATAGTAGAGAGGATCTGCGGCCCTCTATTGAAAGGTTTTGGCGTAAAAATAACGATACCTGGCCTTCTTTTTATAGATACACCCGGCCATGAGGTTTTTACAAATTTGAGGAAACGAGGAGGTAGTATTGCAGACATAGCGGTCCTTGTTGTTGATGTAACAAAGGGCTTCGAGCCTCAAACAATTGAAGCGGTAAACATATTAAAAGAATACAAGACACCATTTATCGTAGCTGCAAATAAGATAGACCTTATAACTGGCTGGCACAATACAAAGCTTAATAGCATACAGCAAGCACTAACAAAACAAAGCGATTATGTTACAAACGAACTACAGAATTTGATGTATAAACTTATTGGATCACTAAGTGAATTGGGATTTAACAGTGAGCTCTATACAAATGTAACTAACTTTCAAAAAGAGATTGCTATTGTGCCAATAAGTGCTAAGACTGGCGAAGGAATTGCCGAGTTACTTATGCTTATCACGGGCTTATCCCAGAAATTTTTGGAAGAGAAGCTCAACATAGAAGTAAATGGCCCTGCTAAAGGCAGTATACTGGAAAAGAGTGAGCTAAAGGGCCTTGGAATGACTATTGATGTGATTGTGTACGATGGTACATTAAGTATTAATGACACTATAGCATTTGCAACTATAAATGGAGTGGCAACAGCCAAAATAAAGGCCTTGCTTAAGCCAAAACCATTGCAGCAGATAGGGGAAGTGAAGCAATACGAATATGTAAACAGCGTAAGTGCCGCTTCTGGTGTAAAAATAGGTGGTAATGGGTTCGAAGAAGCTATGCCTGGTTCTCCAATTGTGCAGGTTTCACAGGGATACGATTATAAAAAAGAGATTAATGCGGAAATAAGTGATGTCTTCAATACTGACAATACAGGGATAATACTTAAAGCGGATTCTATAGGGAGCATAGAAGCAATATCAAAACTCCTTTCAAGGGAATCTATTAGTATAAGCAAGAAAGGAATTGGAAATGTAACAAAAAGAGACATTGCAGACGCATTTGCAATGAATTCTAAAAACCCGCTGTACGCACTTGTACTGGCTTTCAATGTGGGTATAGATCCTGATGCAAGTGAGGCCGCGCGGATAAGCAATGTCAACATAATTAGCAGCAATATTATATACAAGCTAATTGACGACTATATGTCGCTAGTTAATGAAAGAAAGAGGCAACTTGAGAAGAGAGTTGAAGAAAAACTGACACTGCCTGCTGAAATTGAAGTTTTGCCAAATTCATGCTTTAGGGCTTCGCATCCTGCCATATTTGGAATAAAAGTACTCAATGGAAGGATAAAAGTAGGATATAGGCTAATAAATTCGGCTGGCACTGTTGTAGGTAAGATAAAAGGCATGGAAAATGAAGGTGCACCAGTTGAAATTGCAAAAAGTGGGGATAGCATTGCAATATCCATGGATGAGCCAACATATGGAAGGCAGATCAGAGAAGGGCAGAGGCTTTACACAGATATTAGTGATCATGATGTTAGCCTGCTTCAAGGTGAATTCTCCAGCATGTTAAATGAGGACGAAATACTACTAATGAAAAAGATAATGGACATAAAGGCTAATTTAGTGCAGACATGATTATAGAAGGTCTTCTGCGGTTATTATGCCTGCTATCCTGCCTTTGTATGCCACAAGTACTGCTTTAGAGGATTTGAGTGTGCTTTTTACCAAGCTAAGTGGAAAGTTTTTGCTTACAATGGGAAAAGGATCGCCCATTATGCTGCCAATTTTTTCGTTTGGTTGAGCCCAGATCATATCACTTGTGCTGATACTACCTACAATTTCATTTTTATCTGTTACGGGAAACTGGGATATCCCAGTTCTTTTGCTTACCTCTGCTGCTTTCTCCACTGTATTTGATGCCTTAAGGGTTATCACTTTTTCACTCATTACTTCATATGCTTTCTTTTCGTTTGGATACTCATTGTATTCGAGCGCATTGAATATCGATATGGCAGTATTGTAGCGGGGTATTACAAGACCTCGCTCTATTTTGGTAAGCAATGATTGACTTATTCCTGCGGCAGCGGCAAGCTTTTTTTGCGTGATGCCAAGATTTTTCCTTCTTTTCGAGATAGTATTCAAAGATGGGAATTCCATACAGAGATTATGTTATTAATATTTTTAATACTTTGCCCTATTATTATTCATATTTGAATTTTTTTGACATTAATGTTTTTATACCTGGGATAAAAGTAGTTATTACACAAAGTGGTAACATGAGCAATATTTTCATTGGCAAGAGGAACGCAACACCAATAGAGGACCAATCAATAGAATATGTAGAGAGGAAAGGGGTAGGGCATCCGGACAGCCTTATCGACGGAATCGTAGAACAGACAAGTCTAGACTTAGTCAACGCATACAAAGAGACTGCAGGTACAATACTGCACCATAATGTTGATAAGGGGCTTATTATTGGGGGAAGCTCTACCGTCACTTTTGGCAGAGGCACTATAACAACACCGATAGAGATAATTATCGCTGGTAGGGCTACAAAATATTTTGATGGTAAAGAGATAGATGTGGACGGAATTGCAATACGCGCTGCAAGGGAATATCTAAAAAAACACACAAGGTTCCTTGACCTCGACAATGAAGTAAGGATATACTCAAAAATTCAGAAAGGATCTGCAGACCTCAACCATATTTTTTCAAGAAGTGGTGAAGTGCCCCTAGCCAACGATACTTCTTTAGGTATCGGATTTGCACCCCTTAGCGAAACTGAAAAAGTGACACTTGAAACTGAAAGGTATCTTAATAGCATAGAGTATAAAAGGAAGATGCCGGCAACTGGAGAGGACATAAAAGTAATGGGGGTAAGGAATGGGGACGATATAACCATTACTGTTGCGATAGCATTTGTCGCAAAATACATCAGCAGCATTGAAGAGTATATATCCATGAAAGAACGTATTGCCTCTGATATAAAAGACAATGCTAAAAAATTTACAAAGAGGAACATAAGTGTAGTCATAAATAATGGGGATTCACATAAGGATAATAGCGTCTATATAACCAAATCAGGCTTGAGTTGTGAATCTGGTGATGATGGCTCTGTAGGCAGAGGCAATAGGGTAAACGGCCTCATAACTCCTTTTAGGCATATGACTCTTGAGGCTGCAGCAGGAAAAAACCCAGTAAACCATGTAGGTAAAATTTACAATATACTGGCAAAGGAGCTAGCTAATAAAATTGTAAAGGAGTATCCACAGATAACAGAATGCTATGTCTCATTGGTATCACAGATTGGAAGGCCAATAAGCGATCCAAAAAGCATGTACATAGAGGTGATAGCAGACAAGGATTCAAGTTTTGAAAATATAAAGAGTAAGATTAACAGTATGGCAGAGCAGGAACTAAGCAATATAAATTCAATTACACATGCTATACAAGAAGGCAGGCATGAAATGTTCTAGTTATGTATTCAAAAATAGAAAATTAGAAATAAAAAGAAGGGGCGATGATTACTCAGCTAGCCCTATTTCTATTTGCACAGTATCTGGAACTTTTAGCCTCATGACCTGCCTAAGGGCAGACTCATCGCCTTCTATTATAATAAGCCTCTTGTGTATACGCATCTCCCACTTTTCGAAAGTATGGCTTCCTGAACCGCAGGGCGACTTTCTAGTTGTTTGCGATATTTTGTGTGTTGGCAGTGGCACTGGACCTCTGGATTTTATGTTATAGTTCTTTGCTATTTCTCTTATCTGTGCTGCTATGCCATCTATATCCTCAGATTTCGTGCTTACCAATTTTATTATTGCTGAAGCCATTACGCATCACTGCTGCCTTGGTTTTACATCCAGTATTATTCCTGCGCCTATTGTTTCGCCCATATCTCTTATTGCAAACCTTCCTAGCTGCTTGAAATCTCCATACTTCTCAAGGGCCACGGGCTTTGTAGGCTTTACCCTCACTATAGCTATATCATTTGTTTTTATTGTCTCCGGATTTTTCTCTAGAACTTGACCTGTTTTTGGGTCCTTTTTCTCGAGAATTTCAACAATGGTGCATGCAACTTGTGCTGTGTGTATATGAAATACTGGAGTATACCCTTTTGTAATCACATTTGGGTGGTGCAGAATAACAACCTGTGCCGTGAATTCATCAGCTACTGTCGGTGGATTGCTTGAAGGACCCACTACATCTCCACGTTTTATGTCCTTTTTATCTACACCTTTTATGTTGAAACCTACATTGTCACCTGGCTCCGCTTTTTGCATTGGCTGATGATGCATTTCTATACTTTTTACTTCTGTTTTAACACCACTTGGCATTATTGATACCATATCCCCTACCTTAAGCACGCCAGTTTCAACCCTGCCTACAGGCACAGTACCAAATCCAGGGATACTAAAAACATCCTGTATAGGAAGCCTTAGCGGAAGGTTTGTTGGCTTTTCAGGCACTTTAAGGGTATCGAGCACTTCCAAAAGGGTAGGGCCGTTGTACCATGGCATCTTGTCAGATTTAACCTTTACATTGCTTCCTTCCAAAGCAGAATAGGGTATAAACGGTATTGAATCTACCTTAAAGCCGAGAAGCTTAAGAAGATCCGAGACTTCTTTCTTTACCGCATCAAACTTCTGCTGATCAAAATTGATCTTGTCCACCTTATTAATACCAACAATTATTTGAGTTATTCCAAGAACGCTTGCCAATATGGCGTGTTCCCTTGTTTGGGGCCTTACGCCTTCGTCTGCAGCCACAACAAGTACTGCTGCATCAGCCTGGCTAGCACCTGTAATCATGTTTTTGACAAAATCCCTGTGGCCTGGCGCGTCTATTATTGTAAAGTAGTATTTTTGAGTTTGAAATTCTCTGTGTGCAATATCAATAGTAATGCCTCTTTCCCTTTCCTCTTTAAGGCTGTCCATTACGAATGCAAATTCGAATGTCGGCTTGTTGAACTGCTGCGTCAACTCCTTGTACTTCTCTATATCTCTCTGTGTTATTGCGCCACTCTCAAAAAGCAATCTGCCTACTGTAGTTGACTTACCGTGGTCAACGTGTCCTATAAAGATCAAATTCATGTGCGGTTTTTCTACCATTTGATTCACCATAGATAGTAAATCCTTTCACTATTCCTCAGTATATGCCAACCTATAAAGGAAGCAAATCCCCCAGAATAGCTACCAGATGTTAATATTATTCATTATAAAAGATATAAAAATCTATCTATAATAAATATAAAATATCTGTTTAATTGCTTGTTTGTGCAATAGAAGCTAGTGCCCGTGTTTGATATCATGAAGATTGCGCTTGTTGGTAATGATTTTGATTTCTCATCAAAAGATGGAATAAGTAGATATTCCTATGAGTTATACAAACGCCTCAAAGAGCACAACACAGTATATACATACGAATCCAAGAAGCAGGGCACTTTTACCGGAGACATGTTTGAGGGCCTAAAGCGCCATTTTATCGGAACTAGGATAGAAGAGGATGTAGATATAGTACACCTAATGTATCCAAATACAACGCATGCCATATCCAGTGCACCCCAGGCACTTACTTGGCATGATGCAGCAATTTTTTCAAGGTACAAGACGCATAATTCGTTTAGCAAAGATTTCTATCATTGGCTTGGCGTTATTCTGCCTGCACTAAAAAACACCAAGCGTGCAAATGGACTGACATATAACAGTGAAGAAACACGAAAGAGCCTTATTCCATATATAGGCAAATGCGAGGAAAAGGTAAACAAAGTAATACTACATGGCATAGATGACATATTTGTGAAGGAAAAAGTTAAGCACAACGTAGGTAGGGAAGACTTTATGTATGTAGGATCTTTACAATATGCGCACAAGAACATACCATTTCTTATTTCAGCATTCCGCAGAGCATCAAAAGGCAATAATGACTTACACATATTCACACCAACAAGCAGAGAGCTTATAAATGAGGATTATTTTCACATTGACAATGTGCATATACACATAAAAGCAAGCACAAAGGAGCTTATTGAAAAGCTAAAAACAAGCATAGCACTGCTCCACTTTAGCAAGCTTGAAGGCTTTGGCCTCCCAATACTAGAATCTATGGCTGTAGGCACTCCTGTGGTGGTACTAAAAGATGCATTTATACCAAAGGCAGTGACAAGGTACGCGATAAAAAGTACCATGAGCTCTGCCTCTTCAACAATTGAATGGCTGGCAAAGGAAAAACCTGAATTGAGTGATAGTGCAATACAGTATGCAAAAAGCTTCAACTGGGGCAGAACAGCAAATCTTACTTTCGAATTCTACAAGGAGATAATAGAGAAAAACAGATAATTAAGGGATTTGATGGAATACGTACTCAAATGCACGAAATGCAGCAAAACCTACCCGTCTTCTTATAAAAGTCAGACATGCGATCTTTGCGGCGGGATACTTGAAGTTATATATGACTACAAAATTAACAGGAAGGTCTTTGAAAACGCCCAAAGTTTTTGGGATTTTGAGCCATTAATGCCTAAAGGCATATATAAGCACTTTGAGCTTGGAATGACTAAGCTGATACCTAGCAAAGAAAGGAACTTATTCTTCAAGTTGGAGTTTGAAAATCCCACCAAGTCATTCAAAGACAGAGGATCTATTATTGAGGTGGCAAAAGCAAAAGAATATGGATATGATTCAATTGCATGCGCCTCTACCGGAAACATGGCGTATTCTATCTCTTATTACGCAAAACTTTATGGGATTAATTCATCTGTTTTTATAAGCAAGGGTGCCAATAAAGACAAGTTGATAAATATCAAAGACACTCATGATGCAGAGCTTCACTTAATTAATGGCGATTTCACAAAAGCACAGCGTGACGCAGAGTTGTATGCCAAGAAAAACAATGCATTTCTTGGAGGAGACTACTGTTATAGGAAGGAGGGTCAAGCCACGATTGCATATGAGATGTTTATGCAAAGACCATCACTTAGTAATATAATAGTGCCCGTTGGCAATGCCACCCTGTTCAGTGCACTTTACAAAGCATATGCAATGCTCAAAAAAGCCCACATTGTAAAAACAGTGCCGCGGCTTATAGGAGTGGAAGCAGAAAACTGCTCTCCAATATACAACGCAATAAAGAGCAATTCGAGCATAAAGTATACAAAGCCACGTACCCTTGCTGATGCAATTGCTGTTGGCATGCCAACGTATGGTGATCAAGCAATCGAAGCAGTTAATAATACGGAGGGTTTGTTTGTTACTGTGAGCGACAAGGAAATGGCTGCGTCACAAGAGCAATTTTACATGGAATATGGCATTAAAATAGAGCTCGCTGCGGCTGCTGGCATTGCTGCCAGCAAAAAACTAAGCAGGACAATAAAAAATGAAGAAACTGCAATAATATTGACTGGAGCAAATATCTAATATCTAGGAATAGCATATATAGAAAAGTATTTTGAAGCCAAAACAAATGCAAGCTTGTAAACCCTTTGATGTGCTTTGCACAATACAGAATATATTTATATGTGATAGATAAATTTATATAAAGGTGAATTATATATGGATAATAACAATCAAAAATCCCCTAATTATGATATAAATTTCTTTTTTGCATATTTTTTGACATGGCTTACAGGAATTGTGTTTTATTTTATAGCTGACAGCAACAAAGATAAACGCTTAAAGTTTCATGCTCTACAAGCGCTTTTCATTGGCATAATCCAGATAGTTATAGGCTTATTATTTTCAGTCTTGTTCCTTTGGATAGTTGGAGAAGTTTTAAACGTGTTGATACTTATATATGCGTGGTATGTAGGGTTTAAGGCTTCGCAAGGAGTTGACGTTGATATCCCGTACATAACACAATATGCTAAGCAATATTCTGGATACTAAGCTATTCAAAATCAAACTTTGTATTTTTTATTATTTTTCCATTTATTATTACAAGTGCCACGTTTGAAGGGTTTGCTGAATATACAATATTATTGACAACGTTGGCATTTGTTGTGGGGATCATGTTTGGGGCTTTTATATTAAGCAAAACGATATCTGCCTTATTGCCTGCTTTTAATGAACCTAAATCGCTTCTTCCAAGAGCCTTTGCTGCATTTATTGTTGCCATGTCAAAGACTTCCTGGGCAGGGGCAATTTTTGGATCGTTGCTATATGATTTGGCAAAAAGTGCAGAATACTTGATTGACTCCAGCATGTTCAGAGAATTGTTGCTTCCACTACTATCAGTTCCAATAGTGATATTGGCGCCAGAAAATTGCAATCCATTCAGTTTGATACTACCGCTTGCAAGTTTTGAATTGCTTATCTGGTTCCATGACACGTTTACAGAGTTTGCACCGAGCAATTGTATTTCTTTTTTTGAAAGCCAGATGCAATGAGCTGCAAGCATTCTTCTGCTTAACAGACCTATAGATGCAAGAAGCTCCACGGGCCTTTTGCCCCTTTTCTTCAGCGAATCTGATACTTCTTTCTTTGTTTCTGCGAGATGCATGTGCAGTATCGTATTGTTCTCATCAGATATTTCCTTAGCTATCATCATAGTTTCGTTGTCTGCAACATATACCCCCTGTATACCTATTGAGGGGGTTACAAGCTTGTCTTTTTTAAATTTTTGAATAAATCTTCTTGCATTTTCTACGGGCTTACCTTTTTGCGTTGTAAACTCTTCATCCAAGGTTACCCACGAAAGGAAGGATCGCATTCCGATTGTCTTTGCAGCTTTTGCAATTACGTCTTCTGAGTAATAAAGATCGACAAAAGAAGTAGTACCGGAATCTATCATTTCTTGCATGCCTATTAATGCAGATTGAAATATGTCTTTATTAGTCCGATTAGAATCATATTTGAAAGTTTTATCAAGAAAAGTATCTAAATTAATGTCATCGAGCAAGCCTTTAAAACGAGACATTGCTACATGCGTATGCGTATTTATCAAACCAGGTATTGCAACCATACCTTTTGCATCTATAATGTTTTCGGCTTCTACATATTTAGTACCTATATAAGAGATCTTGTCATTTTCTATAAGAATATTGCCATGGAGTATGTTTCTTTTCTCGTCTTGAGTTACGATAAGCGCATTTTTTATCATTATTGCCATTTTATCCCTTTTCATTGGGTTATGCCATTGCTCAAGCGTTTTAATGCAAGAAATTTATCTTCTTTAGATATGTTTGCCATATCAATTATTTCACTAAAGCTCTTTAATATGCTATCGTAATGCTTTTTGTCAATCTTAAAAGGTATGCCATCCTTACCTCCAAGATTATAGGCAAACAATATCGGATCTCTTTTTGCTACTTCTTTTTCGAATATAAGGGAGGATATCATTGCCAAAGATCTTATTGTTTTTCTTCCGATCCCTTTTGTAAGGAGCAGTTCAGTGTAATTGCTCGGAGACATTTCATACGCTTTTTTAAGTATCTCAATGCCTTTTGGAGAGATATCCAATTCAGGTATTATGCTGTGCCTTGATGGGTATAAATAAAGCGTTTGCTGCTTTATCTTTGGCCCAATTTCATCAAGTGAATCAATAAGGCTATCTCGCACCCATTTGTTAACACTATAAGTGAGATCTATAGTCTCCTCGCTTTTGCCCATATCTGCAGTGATATTTGAATGTGGCTCATTTGCAAAATCTTTCTTGTCTATATTTTCACTTAGCCACTGGAAGCGTACTGCCATGCTGCTTTTGTCTCTGATTCCCTGCTGCACCACAGCCCATTTCAAGTTTTTTGAAAAAATAAAAGAATGATGGTATATAGACATATTATCGTATACCATTGACGAGTCTACTTTTGCTGAAAGCTTGCTGTACTCGATAAGTTTTGCTGCACTATCTAGCCTTGATAACTTTTCAGCACCATGCGCTATATCTTCAGGAGTATGAATTCCAGCCATGCCTTTACCGCCTGCTATTACTATCTCTTTGCTATCTTTGAGGGCAATTTTCAATGCGCCCATCGTAACGGTTGTTGTGCCACTGCTGTGCCAGTCATAGCCAAGGGCACATGCGAGAGCCTGAAACCAGTTGCTATCGGCAAGCCTCATAACTAGTTCATCTGCTCCAAACTCCTCTATTATAACATCTGAGATTTTTCCGCCAAGCTTGACCATTCTTGAAAATAACCATTTTGGTGCTTTTCCATCGTGAAGTGGAAGGACTGTTGAACTATGCATAATGGTATAATACTTACAAGATTTTTATTTCTTGCAGATTAATTGAAGTGTCTTCATTAGTGAACATTATTTAATTTCACTTTGCAATAAAATAAGAGGCTCATTACTGAAAAAGGGGTTTACTTGCATATCTTTGGCATATTTAATAGGAACGGGTACAGAGATTTTGCAGATCGGGTTTCATCTATTGTAGAGAGGTTTAATCATTTGGCAAAAAAATTTTCAATAGATACGGATTATAAATATTTTAAAATTTTAGGAATTGAACCTACCGATAATAAGGATACTATAAAAGAAGCATATCGCAATATAATAAAGAGATACCATCCGGATATCAACAAAACAAATGATGCCCATATTATTACGGAGAAGGCTAATGAAGCATATCATGCACTGGTGGGCAAAAATGTGTTAGACAAGGCTGACAAAAGAATAGAAAACACAATGCTAAATCTCTTAATAAGGGAGTATAATGCACTTCTCGAAAAGGACTTAAAAAAGCTAAAAGAGGACTTTTCTCATGGCAGAGTAGAAAAATGGTTTTTTGAACAAGAGATGGATGAATTCCTTAATTATAAAAAAAGGGCTAACTCTGCTTTCAAAAACGTTTTTAAAGATTTTATGAAATTTAAAAAAGAGGTACATAAATTAAATAAAACTGGAATGCATATCAAAGCCAAGCGTAGAATCGATATTAGCAATGAATTTTATAACGCATTAATCGAGATAGGTTCAATAGACAAGCAGTGCCAGGTATTATATAACAATATAAGAAGCGTAAAAAAGCGCTTTTATGCGGAAGCACAAAAAAGCAACAGAGAGATGAAGGCAAGGATTAAAGTATAAGAGCAAAGAAGAGATATTTTGAAATTTGCTATGCATAGCTGAATACTGAGAAGAACTTTTTAAATAAGTGGTATTTTTATTTTTATTTGTGCATATGATATTGTTTAACCACCAAGATGAGTCGATTGAGTCAATCTAAATCAAAAAGGAATAATTTAGATGATAACTTAAAACTAGCTTTGGGAGAAATGAAAAAAAGTGCATTGGGCTTAGAGTATAATTTATGGGAAGATGGAAAATTAAAAAAAAGCGCGCTTGATGAAAAGACTTTTGATTTTTTTGTTAGAGACGCAGTAAAGACTTTTAAGACAGACAGAGAAATTAGAAAGATATTAAGGAAAGTCCCGAACTATGAGGAATTAGAAAGAAGGATTTGCGAGCTAGTAATATTAAAATACCTTGATTTTATACGTTCAAGTTCATCTACTTTTAATTTTGCTTCGAATTATCTAAATTTTTATGAGATACTTAAATTACAGCTTACTGCACTGCTTAATGAATTTCAGCTTAGCATACTTGAGGATAAAACACAACACGAAGCGATAATAAAGAAATTTTGGAAGACGATCATAATGATTGACAAGGCAATTAAAATACCGAATATTATTGATGCTTATGGATATCTTGCAGCTGAAGAAAAAAATATTGATAGCACAAACGCCACATTCACAAATAAGATATATAACAGTATTTTGAGATCATTAGATGATCCGGAGAATCCAAAAGAGTATGCAAAGACAAATGAAACAAGAGACTCAATGTATGGCTAATAAATAGTGCACATTATTTTTATTAC
>JBMFTN010000016.1:0-14043 GCA_049966995.1 Candidatus Micrarchaeia archaeon | reverse complement strand
GTAGGCACCAAGCCAAAAGGAACCCCACGAATTTATTCGTGGGAGGATGTCAGAAGATAATACATATTAAAACCTTTTTATATCTTGCCGTTGAGGTTATAGTATGGCAGAGGGAGAAAAACCTGCAAACGAAGCAAAAGCAGATCGTGAAGCAAATAGCGAAATGCTGTTCAAGCGAAAGCAACTTCTCGTATTGCTTGCCCTCAAGGACAGTACCCAAGACTGGTACATCTCCACTCTTGCAAAAGCCGCAAATGCCACATATGTGCATACGTGCAATTTCATAAACGAATGCGAAAAGAGAGGCATAACTGTAAGCGAGAAGCACGGCAAGATAAAGCGGGTAAAGCTTACCGAAAAGGGCTTGAAGCTTGCAGAACTCCTTAGCAACTCTTATGCTTTAATAAAAGAGCCACAGGTAGCGCAGAAAAAGAGTGACATATGAAATGCTGAAGCACCTATTTAACAACACTGATCGTCGTGCGCTTCTTGACTGCATTCAATACATGTCCATAATCCCTGTAATGTGCAATTGCTGTAAGCGCTATTGTATACTCTCCAGGGTCGGAATTAAGCCCACCGTATATTTCGATCCTAAGCTCTCTCTCTTCATGTGGCGCAATCTCTCCTACCCTGACTTCTTTTTGCTTTGAAACCCCCATCGCATCAAATCCAAGCTGTGAAGGCAATTCAGCCACCAAAGAGGTAAGCAGTATTTCATTTGTATTGTTTGCCAACTTCACTATCATCGTAGAAGAGTTGTTCCTATTGGCATATATTCTGTATGGTACCATCTCTGTAGATATCCTGTAAGGTGTGATTGTGGTAAGATCTGATGCCACATCTTTCTTGCCAAATATATTAAATATCTTCATTCTGCCACCGCGCCAAAGCCCTATCAATCATATCTTAGCTAAAATTATTTAAATATTCTTTGCAATAATATGTAATGAATGAATTAATGCATACGTGTATATATAAGTTAAATTATTATATGTAATCAAACAAATAGTAAATAAGTTAATACGCATCTACAATTTGTTGTAGGCGTGTATGTCTATGCCAATAAAGTATAATTTAATGAACTATGATATTACTGCAAATAGCATACATAAAGTACAAGCAAAAAATGAAAACGAGCTTAACGATAATGACAAAAGCATAAAGACACTTGGCATATTAATTGCTTCTTTTGCTTCTTCATTTTCATGGCATACATACAAATGTATCACAGATGGCTTGTCGATTTCTAATACCCAAGAAGTCAAGGAGGAATTTGAAAATGCGAAAAGGAATGCATGGAAGCAGATAAGAAACGTAGATGTGCAGGAAGTGTTGCGTACATTTGGCGCCATGTCAAAGGCAGCACGCGACAAATTCTTTTTTGAATGGTTGTTTTTTATAAATGCAGAGAAAGAGATGCACGATTCGCTCAAGCGTGCATGGTCTGAGCTAGAGAAGGATATGACGGTTGAGTGCGATTCGATCAGCTAACAAATTATTCAATCCCTCTGTTCATAACATATAATTTTAAATAGCACACAAGCAAATTTTTTTTATGTTACTATTATCCCTTATACTTAATTTACACAACAGAAGAAAATGGTTATTTAAACATAATCAAGTAAGAAATCTATTGCAGGGGTGCATGTGATGGCTGATTTTATACCAAAATTCGTAATAAAGAGAACTGGAAGCAAGGTGCCGTTTGACGCAACACGCATAGAAGATGCAGTATACAGGGCTTTTGCCAATATCTATCCGGGCAATGAGGATGAAAAAAATAGGGAAAGTGCGAAGAACATTCTTCATCTAGTGCTAGAAGAATTAGGCAATGTTAAAAAGGAAGAGCTAAAGGTGGAGGAGATACAGGATATAATCGAAATGATACTGATGAAAAATGATCCGAATGTTGCTAAAGCCTATATTATTTATAGAAATAAACACTCTCAAATGCGCGCCATAAGGGCCTCTCTAGGAATACCCTTAGATGAGATGAAGATCCCTATAAACTCTCTTATTGTTTTGGCAGCGCGTTACCTGCTTAAGAACGATGCAGGAGCAATAATAGAAACACCAAAACAACTTTTTGAGCGTGTTGTAAATGCGGTCTCAAGTGCCGAAAGGAATTATGGAAAAAGTGATGAGGAAGTAAGGCGCATAGCAAACGAGTTCTATGATGCAATCTCGCACTTCTATTTCATGCCTAATTCGCCAACTTTAATGAACGCTGGCACAAATAAAGGCCAACTTAGTGCATGCTTTGTATTGCCTGTAGGAGACTCCATATCAGAGATATTTGATGCAATAAAATATGCAGCACTAATACACCAAAGCGGTGGTGGTACTGGATTTGCTTTTTCAAGAATAAGGCCCGCAAACGACATTGTCAGATCCACTCATGGTGTTGCTTCTGGCCCAATATCTTTTATGAAAGTGTTTGATGCAGCAACAGAAGAAATAAAACAAGGTGGCAAAAGACGTGGCGCAAACATGGGTGTGCTTAGGGTTGATCATCCAAACATATTGGATTTCATTGTTGCAAAGGAAAATGAAGGTGTGCTCAGGAATTTTAATATATCCGTTGCAATAACCGACAACTTCATGAGAGCGCTAAAGTCTGGAAGCGACTACCCATTGATAAATCCAAGAAATGGCGAAATAGCCGCAAGGCTAAATGCAAAGGCAGTATGGAATCTCATAGTCACGATGGCGTGGAAGACTGGAGATCCAGGTGTGATATTTCTAGACAGAATGAATTCTAGTTATTCAAATCCCGTTCCATCTTTGGGACCGATAGAATCAACAAATCCGTGTGGAGAGCAGCCTTTGTATCCTTATGATTCTTGCAACCTTGGTTCCATAAACCTTGCCAAGATGCTGAAAAAGAAGAACAGCCATTATGAGGTGGATTGGGATTTGCTTAAAAAAACCACAAGAACCGCTATAAGATTCATGGACGACATAATCGATGTAAATTCTTTCCCTCTGCCACAGATCGAGAAAGTGACAAAAGCCATAAGAAGGCTTGGTCTTGGAGTTATGGGCTGGGCAGACATGCTTATACGGCTTGGTATAAGATATGACAGCAACGAAGCCTTACTGCTTGCAGAGCAGGTAATGTCATTCATAACTGAAAATGCAAGAAAAATGAGCATGGAGCTTGCAGAAGAGAGGGGCCCATTCCCTGAATTTAGTAATAGCATATGGGCTCGCCTTGGTTACAAGCCACTTAGGAATGCAACAGTAACAACGATAGCACCTACTGGCACCATAAGCATAATCTCTGGAGGCGCTTCACAGGGCATAGAGCCTATATTCTCAGTTGTATACATGAGAAACGTGCAGGAAAGCCTTGGCACAAATCTTATAGAGATAGACAACGAATTTGAAGAGTATGCGCTAGAATACAACTTCTATTCAGATGAGCTTTTCCACAAGCTAGCAGGCAAGACCTCAATACAGGATGTAACAGAAATTCCTGAAGAAGTGAGAAGGTTGTTTGTAACTGCCCATGATATAGCTCCTGAATGGCATGTAAAAATGCAGGCTGCATTCCAGAAGTATGTTGACAATGCGGTGTCGAAAACAATAAATCTTCCAAACTGGGCAACACCGCAAGACATAGAAAGAGTCTACACAATGGCATATGAGCTTAACTGCAAAGGCATAACTGTATACAGGGATGCATCAAAGAGTGTGCAGGTTTTGCAAGCATACACTCCGCCAGGCCAAAAGAATCTCGAAGCGCTAAGAAGCAAGCACGAAAAAGCAGATGAGCCTCCAGCAAGCATAGAGACGATAAAGGCCAGTGCTTCTACTTATATATTGTCTACAGAGCAGCTCAAAAAATGCCCAGAATGCGGTACCCCAATGATTGCAAGTGAAGGCTGCTACACATGTCCAAAATGCGGTTTTAGCGAGTGCAGCTGACCGCATTTATTTTTTATTTTTTGAGTGCCAGCGTATGCAATCAAAAGGGAAATGCTAAAAACATTAAATTCAATAATCTTTTATGGCTTTAAGCACAGTTCATTATGCAAAATTTGGCATGCTGCTTATTGGAGTAGGTATGCTTCTTCTATTTATCTCTATTATAACTGGGATAACAATGCTCATTGCTTTTTATAGCAATATCATAACTATACATTCTATAAAAGATATAGATGTCAATGTGATAAAAGTCACTTTTAATTTTATCCTGCCATTTATCGGAGGCATACTGCTTGTTCTTGCAGGCAGCACAATAGAGTCCTTTTCAAGGACAGTGGACTATCGCAATTATAAGAATGCTCAAAAAAGTAGGCAGGAAAAAAAGAAAGCAAGCATAGAAGAAAAATTCCTAAATAATGATGAGCGCAAAATATTGAGCATAGTAAAAGGCGCTCCAAATGGCATACTGCAATCGGAACTAGTCATAAAAACTGGCTATTCAAAAGTGAAAGTGCACAGAATATTAAAGAAACTCGAGAATAGTGACTTTATAAGAAGAGGGCGTTTCGGCATAACAAACAAAGTTTTCATAAATAAATAAACCCATTTTTATTCGGTGAAAAGCTAATACTTAAGCAATTTCAACTAAAAATTCCATTAAAGGAAAAAAAGCATTATTTTATTAATGCTTTCTGATAATTAATATAATAAGCGACTTTAGGTGAAAATATGGTGAAGTATATTATTGCAAAACAGCTGGTTGGCAAAAAAGTGATAACAAGCGATGGCTACGACCTTGGCAGATTTGTTGATGCAGAGATAAGTGAAGTTACTGGTAAATTGGTTAACATACTTATAGAACCAAATCTGGATAGTTCACTTGCAAGCAGGATGAAAACAGAAGAGGGCCAGATAAAAGTGCCGGCAAACTCGATTACCGCAGTGAATGATTATATAATGGTAGACAGGAAAGGAATGTCAGAAGCATAAACCACAAAGGTGGTTTTATAATTATATGTGGCGGCGACGAGGCGGGCAGGGGCGCTGTTATAGGTCCTCTTGTCCTTGGGCTTGTTGCAATCAAGAAAGACCACCAGCATAGATTATCAGAAATTGGCGTAAGGGATTCAAAATTGCTGTCTAAAAAGAAGAGAAAAAGCCTTTATAACCAAATAAACAAAATAGCTCTTGATATAAAGATTGACAAGATAAGCCCGAACGAAATAAACGACGCTATGAGGAATCACATATCCTTGAATGAACTAGAAGCGGTCCACTTTGCAAGGCTTTTTGACATGGTACAAAGGGACATAAGCGAAATTTATCTTGACTCCCCAGATGTAATCGCTGAGAAGTTTGGCATCAGGTTCAATATGTCAAGTTCAAAATATACAAAAATTGCCGGCATAAAGGCAAGCGTGCCAAAGGGTGTCAAGGCTACAAGGATAATAGCTGAGCATAAAGCGGATTCAAGATATCCTGTAGTCTCTGCAGCAAGTATTATAGCAAAAGTGGCAAGGGATTCCGAGATAGAAAAATTAAAGAAAGAGCTTGGCATTGATATTGGATCAGGTTATCCAAGCGATGAAAAAACCATAGAAGCCATAAGGTCTGATTATAAAGAAGGCAGATTAAACCCCCACATTCGCAGATACTGGCTTACTTTGAGCAGGATACGACAAACAACTCTTTATAAATTTGGTATGCCTTCACCAGATTCGAAGTAAAGGGTACATCTTTATTCTTTTCTTGGCATATCTAATAAAGGACCTGTGGCGCAACTTGGACAGCGCGCTCGGCTTCGGACCGAGTGGTTGCGGGTTCAAAATATGCTTATGCAGCAGGTTTAAGCTTATGAAATTCCCGCCAGGTCCGTAATTGTGCATTTTAATTTTTAACAAGCGCAGAACCTGAAAAATCTCAAATGCGCCAAGTGCGCAAATGTTTAAATACTTTTATGTACATATCTTAGCAATTAGACAAGACAGATTATAACCAATCTGTTTTTCCCGTATCACTGCATGTTGCAGGAGGGATTTTAATGGATAATGAAACTGCTAATAAAATCAGCTCATTTATTGAAGAAAACAAGGGCAAACGCAAGTTTAATCAAAGCGTGGAACTCGCAATAAACTTTTCAGATGTGGATTTCAGCAAGCCAAACAACAGGCTCAACCTAGATATAAAATTACCATACGGCAAGGGAAAAGATACAAGCATAATGGTTTTCACTGATGATAATAACATAATAAAGAATTTGTCTGAAATAAATGCAAAGATCATACCAAGCTCAGAGCTGCAATCAATCCAAAATGAGAAGGGTAAATTACGCGAACTGTTGAATAGTACTCTATTTGCGCAGCCAAGCCTGATGCCCCAGATTGCTAGAGTTCTTGGAAACTTTCTAGGGCCGAGGAATAAAATGCCAAAGCCATTAATTGGCGATTATAAAAAGGTTATAAATGATGCGCTAAGCTCTGTAACAATAAAGAGCAAGGGCAAGTATCTGCCTACTGTGCATTGCGTAGTGGGCACAGAGAGAATGGAGACGCAGAAAATAATTGCAAACATCGATTCTGCCATATCTGAAGTAGCAAAGCGCGTGGGCAGGCAGCACATAAAGTCTGCATACGTTAAGCTCACAATGAGCAAGCCTTTGAAATTTATGTGAGTGATATAATGCTTAGCAAAGAACAAAAAATACAATTTGTTGAAAAAGCGAAGAAGGAATTGCCAAACTATCCCACAATAGGTATAGTATCACTTAACAATATTCCTGACAGGTTGCTGCAGTCTGAGAAAAACGAACTTAGGGACAGCGTAAAATTCATAATGGGTAGGAAGAGCCTGCTTAAGAGAATATTGGAAAGCAATGAGCAAGCAAAGAAACTGTCTGATATGGTAACAGGCACTTCTGCAATAATATTAAGCAAATCAGATCCTTTCGAGCTTTTTGGTAAATTTAAGGCGAAGGCAATAAAGCTTGAGGCAAAACCAGGCCAAATTGCGCCGCAAGACATAAGTGTGAGCGCCGGTGAAACTAGTATACAGCCAGGCCAAACAGTAACAGATCTTAAAAGTGCAGGCATAGATGTGCAGATACAAAAAGGAAAGGTTGTCATCTCCAAAGACAAGGTAATAGTCAAGAAAGGTGAAGCCGTCTCCCTTCAGGTAGCAAAGGCTTTGCATCTTTTAAATATAGCTCCTTTCGAAGCAGTAATAGAGCCTTCTGCATTTATGAGCAATGGCATACTATTCAAAAAGGATGTGCTTAGCATATCCAAAGAATCTACAATTGAAAGCATAATCAAAGCGTTCAGCGAGGCATTTGCACTAAGTATCAAGTTAGGCATAGTGAATGAATATACAATAAGTTCGCTTATAAGCAGGGCTTACAGCGAAGCCATGGCTTTGGGGCTCGGGGCAAACATATATGCTCCAGGCATAACTGAAGGATTGATAAGCAAGGCCCTTGCTCAAGCGAATGCCCTAGACAAAATCCCAAAAAATTGATGTTAATAAGGTGAAATAAATGGAATACATATATGCTGCATTGCTCCTTGATTCAGCAGGCAAGGAGATAAATGAAAAGAACCTAATGGATGTAGTTAAAGCTGCTGGCATAGAACCAGACGAAGCACAGGCAAAAGCAGTAGTTGCATCACTTAAGGGAGTGAATGTCAAGGAAGTCATAAAAAATGCACAAGTTGCACAAGTCCAGCAAGCTCCAGCGCAAGCACAGCCACAGGGCAATGCACCTGCAGCAAAGAAAGAAAACAAAGAAGACGAAAAGAAGAAGGAGGAAGAAGCAGCAGGAGGACTAGCAAGCCTGTTTGGTTAAATATAGTAGCGCACGTAAATAAAAAAAAGCAAATTAATTTAATAATCTGCGCGTCTATGTTAATTAATCAAAATGGTAGTGGTTAAATGAATGATGAAATGGATGTATATGTAGATAAGACCAAATGCACGGGCTGCCAGCATTGCAAAGATGTTTGCCCTGTAGGTGTATTTGAGATGAGGGGCAGGGGAACGCCAGACAATCCAAATGCAGATAATGCAAATGCGGATACCGCGCCAGATGAGGCTCAATGGAAGGGCAAAACTGATCCAGATGTATACAACAAATGGTCAAATGTACAGGATGGACACAGGCACTTTGCAGATACCAATGATGGCAAAAGCGGTGGCCTTTCAGTTGCAATAAACGGCAGTGCATGCATACTATGTCAGGCTTGCCTGATAGAATGCGAAGGGGAATGCATACATATTACCGATACTGCCGGCACAAAGTATACTTCCATATACAAATAAAGCCCTTCTTTTTCTTATTTTTATCAATTCTACTTCTATTCTGCTACTTAGTGATAGTCTATGTTTGAATACTTAAGCAAACCTTTCTCCGATGAAGAGAGCCTTTCGTCTCTCAATGCTTATGCAAGAGGCTGGTTTGAAAATAAATTTAAGACTCTTACTCCTCCACAAAAATTTTCTTTCAAGCTTATAAGCGAGAAGAAGAACATACTGATCACAGCGCCTACTGGAAGCGGTAAGACTCTTTCAGCATTCCTTTCAATAATAAGCAATCTTTTCAATTACAGCATAAACGGCACATTAGAAGATAAAATATACTGCATATATGTATCTCCTCTGCGCGCCCTGAATAATGACATACACAAAAATCTTACTGTGCCTCTTAATGAAATATACGAAGCTATAAAAAAAGAGCAAAGCAAGGCTGGTGCAAGCACAAAGGAAGTTTCAATTGCAGTAAGAACTGGAGATACGCCACAAAATGAAAGAAGAAAACAGTTGCTTAAGCCGCCAAACATATTAGTAACGACGCCTGAAAGCTTAGCCATAATACTAAATTCAGAAAAGTTTATGAAAAATATGGACAAGCTTGAGTATGTAATAATTGACGAACTGCATGAGCTTGCAAACAATAAGCGCGGTGTGCATCTTTCTCTTTCTATTGCAAGATTGCAAGAACAGATAGGACATAATTTTGTAAAGATTGGAATGGGTGCTACATTATATCCTTTGGATGAAGCAGCAAAATTCCTTGTGGGAACCAAGAATGGGCAGTTCAGCGATTGCTGCATAATTGATGCTTCATGGAGCAAGAAGCTCGACATAAAGGTGATAAGCCCGGTAAAGGATTTAATCTATACAAAAGACGACATCGTTGAAAAATCAATATACCGCACATTAGACAAAATAATAAAGAAATCTAAAACCACCCTGATATTTACAAATACTAGAAGTGGCACAGAGCGCGTTGTATTTAACCTGAAGAAGCGCTTCAATTACGGCGAGGACATCGCGGCACACCACGGATCTCTTTCTAGGGATTCTAGATTGGAAGTCGAAGATTTGCTTAAAAAAGGTTCGCTTAAATGTGTAGTATCATCAACAAGTCTGGAATTAGGAATAGATATAGGTGCGATAGATAACGTTGTACAACTTGGATCGCCCAAAAGCATAACAAGAGCCATACAGAGGATAGGCAGAGCTGGCCACACTTTTAATTCTATCGCAAGGGGTGAGGTGCTTGTGCTTAACAGGGATGACCTTGTGGAATGCTCTGTAATGATAGATTCTGCGCTGAAGAAGCATCTTGATTCTTTCACCGTGCCAAAAAACGCATTGGATGTGCTTGCGCAGCACATTGTCGGCATGGCTCTTACAAGGAAGTGGGATGTAGATGAAGCATACGAGCTTGTCAAAACCGCATATCCATACAGCGAACTGCAAAGGAGAGATTTTGATTTGCTTATAGACTACCTTGCTGGAAATTATGTGGGTTTGGAGCGCAGGCACGTTTATGGTAAAATATGGTATGATGAAAAGGAGCATGTCTTCGGCAGGCGCGGCAAGCTTACAAAAGTGATATACATGCTTAATTCAGGGACCATACCTGATGAAGTGGCAGTCAATGTCTACTCGACAGATAAGAAATGGATTGGTAGCATAGAAGAAGAATTCTTGCTGCACTTAAAACCTGGAGACATCTTCACATTGGGAGGCAAGCTCTACAAGTTTGAGAGTTCAAGAGGTATGAGCTGCTATGTTAGCGAAGCAAAAGCTTCAGCGCCGACAATACCCCCATGGTTTTCAGAGCAGCTTCCTCTGAGCTATGAGCTTGCACTTGAAATTGGCAAGTTCCGCGCAAAGCTCGTTATGGCAATAAAGAAGCATATAGAAAGGAATGATTTCAAATTCAGTTCAGACAAATTGCCAAAAGACGTAGACATACTACTCTCTTCAATGCCAATAGATAAGAATGCTAAGATCGCAATTGTCCATTACTTTGTAGAGCAGCTTCTTTTTGTCGGGGAAGTGCCAAATGACAAATATATTATGGTTGAGCAGACATCAGATCCAAACACAAGCAACAACTATATAATATTCCACTCCCTGTTCGGCAGGCGCGTAAATGATGCACTCTCAAGAGCCATAGCTGTTGAGCTTTCTGACATGCTTGACGAAGATGTTGGCATAGTTGTGAGTGATAATGGCTTTGTATTCAATATACCAAAAGGTATAAAAGTCACAGAACGCAACATAAAAGATATAATCTCCGATATCTCTCACATTGGCATGTCAAAAATACTAAAACAGAACATAAGGCGCACAGAACTGATGCGCAGAAAGTTCAGGCATGTCGCTGCGCGCAGCTTTATGATACTGAGAAACTATAAAGGGTGGAAAATAAGCGTGGGCAAGCAGCAATTTAATTCCCAAATACTGCTTAAAGCTGTAGAAGAGATGGGTCAAGATTTTCCGATTCTAAAGGAAGCATATCGAGAAATACTAGAAGATTTAATGGATATCAAGAAAGCAGAAGGGGTTGTTTCCGAAATCGTGGGCGGCAAGATGAAAGTAAAGTTAGTACACACCCCAGTGCCATCCCCATTTTCACATGTATTGCTCACATTTGGAAGCGCTGATGTTATATTAATGAAAGAAAGGCGTAAATATCTTCAAAGGCTTCACAAAATGGTAATGGAGAAGATTGGCGAGCTTGAATGATCCTTACAAAAGATGTAGAGCTAATTGAAGGGATGCCAGTTGCATTTATTAGGAGCATCAATGCAATAGTGATTGCGGACCTGCATCTTGGTTACGAAGCAATGCTAGCAAAGAATGGTTTATTTGCTCCAGCAATAAACCTTAAAAAAATACTTGAGATTATTGGCAGCGCACTTGAAAAGACAAAGGCAAAAAATGTGATAATAGATGGTGACATTAAAAATGAATTCTCAAGGGTTGAACCAGAAGAGTTCAATGAGCTTTACGAGCTCATAAGCTTTTTAAAGAAGAAGAATGTGTCATTGCATCTGATAAAAGGTAATCACGACAACTTTGTTGAACGCTACAAGGATCAATTCAAGCTTAACGTATACAGACAGCAGGCAAAAATCGGCAAGTACTTATTCTTTCATGGAGAAGAGCTTCCGAAATACGAGAACAATGACAAGATTGAAATGCTCGTTATGGGTCATGAGCACCCATCAATAGGCATAAACGACAATTTGGGAAGAAGGGAGAAACTAAAATGCTTCTTGTATGGAAGCTATGACTCTAAGAAGCTACTTGTTTTGCCGGCAATAAGCTTTTATGCATCAGGGACTGATTTGCTTCTGGAACCAACAGAGCATCTGCTTTCTCCGGTGTTCAGGCATATCAACATTGATAAGATGCATGCGATTGCAATAGGGTATGGTTCTACAATAGACTTCGGTAGCCTAAGCAAGTTGAAGGCAGTGCATTAATCCTCTGTTTAGATTATAGCAGTGCAGCAAGCGGTATAAAGTTTATTATGAATATTATTGTAACTACGATAGTAAAAGCCTTCAATATACTTTTTCGTTTTATGTTTGCATTGAGGACCTGCCATCCATCAAATCCTGGTATCGGAAGCAGATTCACAACAGCAACAAGAAAATTAAGCATAAGCGAAAGCGCGAAAAGCATGTAAAGAAAGTATAGCGTCTTGGATAAAGGCGTGTTTATCTCCGGTTTTACACCAATGTCAACACCTATGAGTCCTCTTGAAGAGTTAGTTGGATCTGCTATGGCCGTTACATTATACGTGCCTTTGTTTGTCACCAGTGTCACAACCTTACCAGGTTTGTCATTAATCGCAGCGCTTTCAAGCGTGGCTGCGCTGTTGACAGTATGGCCGTCCCATTTGTAGATTATCGTGCCTGGTGCAATTATACCGTTGGCAGGATATCCTGCGCTAGTGCCTAATATCACAACAGCATATTTTATGGCACTCTGCATTATGCCGCTTGTCCCTGAGAAAAGAACAAAGAACAGAAGCATTGCAACCAAGTTTGAGGATATGCCAGCCGAAAATATTTTTGTCTGCTTTTCTGGGCTCAATTTCTTTATCATTTTATCGTCTGGTTCCACAAATGCACCTAATGGTACAACACCAAAAACAAGCATACCTATTGACTTAAGCTTAACCTTGAATATGCGTGCAAGTATACCATGGCTGAATTCGTGCACAATAAGCAGTATTGCAAGCGATGCAAGGCCTGCGATAAGTGGCATGTCTATTCCAGGTATAAGGAACACACCAGATATAAGGTTGCCCAACCCATGCACAGAGCTTGTTAATGCCACTCCAGAAATCATATTGTACAAAATCACACCAACTTGATAGATTATCTGCAATGCCCTATAGGAGAGCGCAAGCATAACATAGCCAGCAAAGCCTGAAATGGCAATTGCTGCAATTATGATGTAGATATAAAGCATGTTGACAGGTTGTGAGCTATGCGCACTTATTTGATTCTGCAGAATTGGCACGTTTATAAAGCTGAGCCCAACCATCGCATAGGGCAGCACAAACAAATATATTATTGCTGTAGAGGCAATGCCTAGGGCGTAAACCCTTTTGTCTATCTTACCTTTAAGAATAAAATATGAAAGCACGCCGAAGCCTACTGTAAGGCCCCACGTAGCCATGCCTTCCCAAAATTTCGGGTACTTTTTTGAGATTTTGTCTATTGTGGATATACCGCTTTTGCTGCCAATCATGTAAAAGCCATAGCTTCCATGAAGCTTTAGCATTTTCTTTATTGCCATTCCAATGGCAATCATGAGTATTATTGCAAGCACAGCCCTGTATGCCACGCCAATAGCGCTGTAATACGCGAGAGCTATAATCAGCACTAGTCCAAGCAAAACTAAAAGCATAGCAACTGTTTTGGTATGTAGCATCGATGCACCTAAATATTAGTTTAAGCCTCAAATAATAAAATGTTATGCATGCGATGCATTGCATTTATACAAATAAATTTATATTCCTTGTCAGAGAAAAGAAAGATATGGATTTGATTACAAAAGTAGGAATAATCGTAATAGTGCTTGCATTGTTTATAGTGTTAGCATCATTTTTGCAGCATGGTACTGCCTCTCAGCTCACAGAAAGTCAGGCAGTGACGCTTGTAATGAAAAAACTTAATTTAACATATCCAAATGCAGTTATACAAATAATAAATGTATCAAATTCTTCATACTACTCAAATTCCAAGATTGTACCAAATTGGGACATTACCGTAAGCATAATAGAGAATGCAACGCTTGCATGCCCTGGTGTTTCAACAGAGAGCTTTAGCTATCCTGCAAGGGGGCTTTTGCCGATAACAATAAACAACTACACAAATACAAACTGCACAATGAGTGGTTTGGGTAGCGCCCCTTTGTACATAATAAATTCCCCATATGTTGCAAAGATGCAATCTTATATTTCTAAATATCCTCAAATAATTTCATACGTCAAAAAGTACGGCTATGCAAACACTTTAGTAAGCGCAAAGCTTATGGCTGTAATAGGTCCAAAAAACTTTACCAACATAAACCGCACATTCTACAATTCATGGCTCGTGTCTTACAACGCAAATAACGCAAACACTATTATATATGTGCTGATGAATACCACAGGCACAATACTGTATAATTTTAGCGTTCCAAAATAGCACATCAGAAGCAAATTTTTGCAAAAACTATTTTTTTATTCGTAGGGCGAGAATACTACGACTTTTAAGTCGTGGATGAATTGCGCGGCTGCATTTAAGTATTTGTAGATAA
>JBMFTN010000015.1:0-15000 GCA_049966995.1 Candidatus Micrarchaeia archaeon | reverse complement strand
ACATTTACATAAAAGCCTCCTGCAGGCAGGGCTCTCATTATTTCGTCTATATCATCATATCCGAGGATTTTGGCGATCGTTTTCGCGGCATCTGATTTTTTCATATTGCCCTCTTTTATATTTACGAATATGCCTTTATACCCTATGCGGCTAAACGCAAGCTGCGGCATGACAATGAGCTTGCCCTTTTCCAAAAACATAGAAAGCTCTAAACTTACTCCTTTAAACCATTCTCTCTCCCCTTTGAGGAGAAAGCTGCCTGTGCCAAGAGACCCTTTGTTTGTAGATTTGCTTACCTGGTCCCTTCTTAGTGCATACACATCTATTGTGCTAAGCATTCTGCCCCAGGCGCTCGAAAAGCAGCCCGCAAACTGTGCAGCTTCCTCTTTTGAGCTAAGCGTTGCATTTGCCCCGTTCTTAAGCAAAGTGGCAGATGCTCCAAAAATATCTGCGTGAAAGAATAAGTCCTGATCTTCAAAATATCTGGAGTTTATTAATTCATTCTGGTGGGCATCGCTTCCACTTATAACTAACAGGCCATCACTCGTGAAAAACCAGTGAAACTTTTCAAACCACTCTTTATTGGTTGTTACTTTTACCTTGTGTGTTTCTTCAACGCTATGCTTTTTTATTTCGTTTAGTCTCTTGTTTAGCTCTTCTATCGCGTCTTTCGCGCCATTCTTCTTAATCAACAGTTTTTTTGCTTTCTTATAATACAAATCTGCGTTCTGCTGCGCCGAAAGCGTGAAATCTATTTTTACCTCCATGATCCTTGCCTATACAAGCTCAAAGGTTCCAGTTACAATCAGAGAAATTATTATAGCTATAACAAAGCCTAAAAATCCGAGCAAAAGTATGCCTATTATAATAAGCTTCGCGCTTTTGTTGAACTCTTCAGAATTTGGCTTATAGCTTACGCTCATTACATGCTTTGAGTTTTCTATAAACTTGTGAAAATTCAGCTTGAATTGCATCTTATCAGCACGTTTTATAAGTCTTTATAAAACTTTGTGACACAGATTTATAAATATATATGCTATTGCATTTTGACTGGTTTTAATGTACGATTATATAGAAGTCCATTTCGGAGAGATATGGCTTAGGGGCAAAAATAGATCAAAATTTATCGGCATGCTGATAAGCAACATAGAATACGCTCTGCGTGATGAGCACTATTCAAAGATAGCAAACATGAGAGACCGCATACTTATCCTGCTTAACGAAGATTCGAACATTGATTCAATGCTATCCTGCTTGGGTTATGTATTTGGTATAAGCTGGTATGCGCCATCTGTGATAGCTAAGAATACCTTGGCAGATATAAAAAGGAAGGCTGAAGGCATTGCAGTTCAAAGCAATTTAAATGAGCTGCGCATCATTGCACATAGGAGCACAAAAAATACAAGGTTTGATTCAAAAAACATTGTAGGTATGTTTCTAGAGAAGGCAAGACTGCAAAAGCTCCTTTTTATACCAAACAAAGAAGCAAGAGACGTACTTTACATATCTGTAACGGGTTATGGCACACTAATCCATGTCAACAAGATAAAAGGCATAGGTGGCCTGCCTGTAGGGTCATCAGGCAGGGCAATAGTATTAATTTCAGGAGGCATAGACTCCCCCGTCGCTGCGTATATGGCAATGAAGCGCGGTCTTGAACCAGTGTACCTCCACGTGCACGCACTTCCAAGCAACAAGGAAGCAATGTCTTCAAAAATTCCTTCTTTAATTGATATACTAGGAAGATATTCTAAAAGCAAAAGGATTTACTATATGCCCTCTCACATTTTTCAATCCTACTTATTGAAACTCGGAAGGCACTATGGCAAATATGAGACTGTGCTATTTAAGAGGTTTCTATTTAAAGCTGCAGAGCAAATTGCAGCTAAAGAAAACATAAATTCCGTAGTTACTGGAGAAAGTATCGGCCAAGTATCCTCTCAGACTACCTATAATATGTATGCATCCTCCAACGGTATCAAGCTTTTTGTGATACGGCCCCTAATAGCGCTCGATAAAGAGGAGATAATAAATATTGCGAAAAAGGTCGGAACTTTTGAAATTTCAATTAAAAAATATAGGGACGTATGTTCAATAAATTCGCATAATCCAAAAACAAAAGTGGCAGCTGAAAAAATAGCAGAGATGTATGAGCAAGCAAGATTAAGTGAAGCTCTCGAGCAAACTTTAAAAAAGACTGAGCCCATAGATTTATAATGTTAGTATTTAACTACCAGATTCTTTACCTCATCAAAATCTGCACCAAGTGAATATCTCTTATTAAAATAATTAACAATATTCATGATATCCCTATCAAGGAACTGCGAGGCCATAGGATGCTTTATCATAACCGCCTGACCAAAGTCTATTAAATAGGGCTTGTCTTCCCTCATTAATATATTGTATTCACTTAGATCTGCATGCACAAGCCCTATCCCATACAATTTTTTAATATAATCAGTAATCTTACTGAATGTTCCTTCAGGATGCTGTAGCTCAACATCTTTTAGCGTTGGAGATGATACCCCGTCACTGTCTCCTATAAACTCCATTGCCAGTATAGATCCGTTAAACATATATGGCTTTGGTGCAGGTACTCCCGCAGCTTCAGCAATTTTAAGGTTACCATATTCTTTCTTGCACCACATATTTATTATAAAACGCTTGTTTGCTCTTATCCTGGAAAAGCGGTCATCACCTACAATATAATCTTTCATATTGTTGAAGGTCGATGTTTCAACTCTAAAAAACTTCATTGCCACATATTTCGTGTTTGTGCCGATGTTGCTTCCTGAATCTGCAAGATAAATATCTGCTTCTTTGCCTCTTGCGATGTTGAACTCTATTTTGCTTATTATCTTGGCGTTAAAGAATTTGCTCAGGTATATCATTGTAGTTCTGTCAAAGATTCCCCCCTCTACCTTTTCGAGTTCTTTTAATTGAAATTCCTCCTTTAATGGCTGCTTTCTCTTTCCTACTCTTCTTGCCATTTAAACACAGCATATATTAAGTATGAAAAGGATAAAAAGCTGCATTAAGTGCTAGCCCATCAAAATACATGTTTTTGACGTGTAGATGTGTAATAATAGGATTAACTTTAACTGAAGCATTGGCTTTTTAGATTTTACCTTTTATACTTTAATAAGTGGTATACATGGCAGAAAAAAGGGATGTTGTTGTTATAGATCCAAGCATGCAGTATTCAAGGATGCTGCACTATAAGGAGAAGCATTCCGGTTGGGAGATATTCAAAGCGTTATTCTGGGGCATATACATATTGCAGCTGGGCATGATCCTTATGTATAGCCAGTCAATAAACTTGGTGTTCTTTATCGGATATGTGCTGGTGTCATTTGCATTCTCATTCATAATATACGGCTTTAGCTCGGCGCTCCATCTCAGGTTGATGAAAAGATACGCATAAGCTTTATTTTTATTTTTTGTTCTAAAGCAATGTAATTTATAGTTTTTGCTTCTTATTTATTACCTATTTGGATTTACTTGTCTTATGATTTAAATGACCAAAAATATCTATGAAAGTAAGCATTACACCCGCTTAATACTTATACCTGTAATACTGCTTTTCATTAGCCTTTTTTTCATACCAAAAATACAGCTTGACACTTCTTTAAGGGGCGGCGTACAAGTTCAACTGCAGACCAATGCAACAATAAATCTGCAAGCAGTTACCTCACAGCTAGATTCAAAAATACCTGGAGCACAGGCGAGTATTGAAGCATCCCCTGGTGGCGTGTTAATAACCATAGCAAGCAACCAGAGCTTGGCAAATGCGGAAGAAAAGCTACTTTCCATATATAGTATATATTCAAACTATACAGCTGCAAACGTGAATGCAACGATATTGCAGGATGAGCTAAGAAATCAACCTGGAAATTCTACATTAAGCTCTCAGTTGAGCAGTGCGATAAGCCAAGAGTCTAAAAATCTTGCATTTTTGAATTCAAATGTTTCTGAAGAGCTTTCAATATTAAAAGTGTTTGTTAATCCCCCCAAATATAATGCAAGCTCAGCAGAATCCATGCTTGAAGCAGCAAAAAATACATATTCAAATGCCTCAGCGCGATATCAGAATTTTGTAGTTAATACTCTAAAAGGAATAATTCCATTTACTCAATATTCTTACGAAGAAGAAACTCCTACACTAGGTGCATTCTTCCTTTCACAGCTCAAGATGATAATAATCGCTGCTTTTGTCCTTGTCGCTATTGTCGTATTCTTTATCTTTAGAACCCCGATACCCTCATTGGCGGTGATATTTGGCGCTGGCAATGACATAATAGTTGCGCTCGGTGCCATGGGTGCGTTTGGAATACCTTTAGGCGTTGCCTCTATCGGTGGTCTCCTTATGCTTATAGGCTATTCTATAGATACTGATATGCTTACTTCCATAAGAATTTTGAAGCGCAGCGAAGGCACGCCAACAGAGAGGGCTTTAGGCACCATGAAGACCGGCATTACAATGACTTCAGCTGCAATAATCTCATTTGGAATTCTACTGATAATATCATATTTCGCCTTTATACAAACATATTTCGAAATATCTGGTGTGGTGCTATTCGGCCTTTTGGCTGATCTTGCAACAACATGGCTTGGCAACTTACCAATAATTCTGTGGTATAAAAAGAGAAAGGTGCAGCAATGAGCAATATAATAGAGTATATAAAAGATAGGCGCATACTGACTCTTTTGATTATAGTATTGGCTTTAGCTGTGCTAGACTTGCATTATGGCGTGCATTTTGGTATAGAATTCGTTGGCGGAACTAGAATTTTTGTCTCATTAGAGCATCCAGTCAACACTACCACCATGACAACAATAATATCTGCATTACAGCAGAGGGTCTCTACATTCGGCATGAAAGAAGTTACTGTTGAAGGTATAGGCAATTCAGAGATATATATTACAGTTCCCGCAATTTCTGGAAACGAGATAAATGCAACGTTAAATATTATTGAAAGCCAAGGGAAATTTGACGGCATAGTAAACGGAAAAGAAGCAGTAAACGGCAGTGGCATATTACATGGCAGCATAGGCGAACTTAACCCACAGGTCTCAAACAATACTGTAGTCTGGACTGTAACTTTCTTCCTGACACAGTCAGCGTCAGAGCATTTCACAAAAGTGGTTTATGGTCAGGGCAACAAGCCCCTTTATATGTTCTTAGATAGGCCATCACGCACAATAATAATAATAAATGAAAGTGATGCGGGCAACACCACGCTTGGACTAAGTCCAACTGAAGCCATATCTATAATGCAAAGTGCACTTTTATGGGGCAATAACACCATTCCCGTAATAGGCGTTTCAAACTCAAATTCAAGCATTAGTGCCGCGGCTTCTTATCTAAAATCAGGCGCAAGCAAATACCACAATTTACTTATAAGTAGTAATGTTGCAAGTTCGCTTATATCAACTGCAAGAGCACTCAATTATTCAGTTAAGCTAGAGAGCAAAGCCAATATGACCCCACAGTATACAAAGCTGAACGAAAATCTGACAATAGTCCAGGCTTGGCCTCTCGTAGGTCTTCTATCTGCGCCAATACTCAATCCATCAATAACTAATGGTACCCAATCCTCCAGCTATGAGATCTCAGGCGTTGCTCCTTCCAACCTCAACAATGCACAAAAGCTTGCTTATGCAACTCAGCAGACAAAAGATATAGCAAGCATATTGAGCGGCGGTGCTCTTCCCGTGCCAATAATAATCTCAACACGCCCTCAGGGTGTACCTCCAACACTTGGTGCGCATGTGCTTATGGTGAGCGGGATAGCAGGTTTGGCAGCAGTAATTTTCGTTTCTTTGTTCATAACGCTACGCTATAAAAAAGCATTTCTTGTTGCACCTATAATACTTACAACATTCATGGAACTGTTCATAATATTCTCTATAATTGGTCTTGCTGGCACTATAGACTTATCAGCAGTTGCAGGGATGATTGCAGTAGTCGGAACTGGTGTAGACGCTCAAATAATAATCACCGACGAGATATTGCTTAGAAAGGGTGACTTTTCAACCAAGAAAGTGCTTGGCAATGCATTTTACATTGTATGGATTGATGCATTATTACTTATCACAGCCATGTTGCCATTGTTTTTCTCTACCTCAATGGTAGATGTAATAGGCTTTTCAGAGTCTACAATAATTGGTGCTTTGCTTGGTGTTTTGATAACAAGGCCCGCATATGGCGCAATTTTGAGCAAGCACTATAATAAATAAAATCCTTCAATATCAAAAATGAGTAACATGGTAAAATACTGCCCAATATGCAACCGCTCTAGCAACGAAGCGCGGTTCATCGGTGAGATCTGTGAGTACTGCACAAGCGATGCCCTAAAAAAAAGAGTGCCAGAAGTTGTAACTATCTACACGTGCAGGTTCTGCTCAAGGCTTAAGACCGGCTCAGAGTACAATGAGATAAGTGGAAAAGCCCTTGCAGAAGCGATGCAACATGAGCTTAAGGTTGCTGATTGCACCTTTAATGTAAAGAGTTATGATTTTGAAAGAAGAAATATTCTTATCGAGTTTATATGCTATGGCGGTCAGCTTGTATTCACAAAAGAAATAAGGCTCAAGATACAACACCAGACATGCCCGACATGCTATAAGAAACATTCTGGTTATTACGAAGCAGTAGTACAGCTTAGGGGAAGCGATGAAAAAGTTCAGCGGATCATGGGCAAGCTTTTATGGTATGTGGAAAAACGTGGCGCCTTTGTGACAAAAACGGAGAAAGTAAGGAATGGCTATGATATATATACAAGCAGCAAGTCCATAACAAGCGAATTCTTTTCTTATTACCACTTAAAGCCTATTAAATCATATGAATTGTATGGTCTCAAAAGTGGTAAAAAAGTTTATCGCAATATATATGCCCTTGCAGTGGATTAGAGCAGTGTAATGGGTTCTATCAATTATGCCGAGGCTTTAATATATACGCATGGCACGGAAGGATCAGATGGGCATGCATTCATAGCGCTGACGTTTACAAGATATGTGCCTACCTGTGATATTTCTTCAATATACCCACTCACATTTACTGGGGTATATGCTGTAACATAATCCGGTCCAGATCCTGTATTTACTACGAATATTACCTCATGGCCTACCCCATTGCTTTGAGTACCAACATATATATTGTTCACGTTTGGTGGTATTTGAACTAGAACTAGCTGCTTTGCTGGAAACCCCTGAGAACCCACAAAAGTCGCTACGCTTGCAAGTTTTGAGGCAGCGGCCTGCGCTTGTGTTGAAGAAAGCGTGGATGATGACGCAGATATCTGCATAAATGCAAGCACAACTATTGGTAGCAAGATTATGAGCCCAAATGATAATGTTATAAGTAGTTCCATGCTTGACTGTGCTTTTATTCTTTTCAATCCAAGTCCATTCATGACGTCTCACGCAGCAAGTTTATCTTTCTCAATGTTAAGCCCTTATCTTTTATTTTCCTTATGTTGTCCTCAAGCCTATAAAGCAATTCATTTAACACTTTCTCAAATATATATCCTGTTATGTTTGTACTAATGATGCCTTTTTTGCCTAACGAAATTCTTGCTTGTAACTCGTATTGCTTGCCCTTTTTCCCTTTTATCCTGAGAGTTATATAATCTACCTTTATACCTCTCATCTTCTCTACTTTGCTTATGAACGAATTCAGTTCTTCGCGTATTTCATCTTCAGATTCATACATTGAAGGATCCATTCCAGATATAAAAATACGTTTTGCCTCAATACGCCTTGTCGCTATTATGTGCTCAAGTACATCACTTATTGTTACCATCCCTATGGGCATCCCTTTGTTTACTACAATTGCAGATGAAAAATTCTCTTCTACAAACCTTCTTATCACATCAGAGACGCTACCTCCAAGATTTACTGTCTTTGGGCTTCTTTCAATTACACTATCTATAGAAATATTCGCTGGAGAATATACCTCTGTCTTCATTTCTGGTAGCCTTTCACTAACTTTCATAAAGTTCTTCATGATATCATAGTGTGTTATTATCCCCTCGAGCATATTTTTATTATCTATGACTACAAGTCTATTCACTTTGTTTTCCCTCATTGCCGATTCTGCCTGTGCAAGGTTAGCCCTATCAGATATCGCCAGCACAGGTGTGTTCATCACTTCATCTACTTTCATGTCCTTCAGTATATTCATTGAAAGCAGAACTTTAAGCAGTGTAGACCTAGTAAAAACGCCTTTTATGCGCCCATTTATTACATAAGGCAAAGCCTTTACTCCCATCTTATAAAAATAATATATAACATCATCTATGGATGTGCCGTCACTTATCCTTGGCGCCTTTACGGCAAATTTGCCTACTTTCTCTTTTCCTGGAAGCTTCAAGCCTTCTTTTTTCCTGTAAATGGCGCGCGAATCTACAATCCCATAATACTTGCCATCCCTTTGGATTATTACAGCTTCATTTCTGTTTAGTGCAGGTATCACTTCAGTAATCGGTGTATTATAATCAAAAGTAGTTGAATTGGAAACAAGCTTTTCAGGTACCCTTAGGTTTTCATCCATTGTAACCACAATCATATATAATTGCCTACAAAATATATAAATAAGTGTAACCATAATTTAAATGCAAGCCAGGATGGCAGAGTGGCGATGCAGCCGCCTGCAGAGCGGCGTATGGGGGTTCGATATGTTACCACGAAAATCCCTCTCCTGGCTTCATACATCAACTACAACATACGCGCTAATTATATTCTTGCCACCTCTTTTTGAAGTCTCTAAGCGCATCTCGTATTTTGATATGCCTTTTACATCTAGCCTTGCACATTCAGGGCATTTCTTTTTTGCATTCAACAAAGCCACTGCCTCATACCAATTATCATGTTTTTTTATTGAAAGACTCTCAGCGTTATATCCAAAAAGGCCTTTGGCGTCGCATTTCGAGAATGTGCTTTGAAGTATATCCCACAGCAATGACTCCATATCCTTCTCTTTCGCTATTACTTTTATCTTGTATACCTTGCCTCTTTTCCTACTTAGCCTATCTATATAAGCAGTAGTGTCAAATAAGGCAAGCAGTGCATTTTTAAAAAGCAGCCTGGGCGTAGTGCCGAATGCCACAAATTCGATATCCGCAGTATGATCAATAAATTTATACCTTCGCACAAAATTCACATTAAGCAATAGGCTGGCATACTTAAATATCTTACTGGAGTCTTGCCAATCCGGCGCTACTTGCTTTTTGTTAGAACCGGCTTAACGTGCTGCGTTTGCCTGCTTATCTTTGAAATTAATGAAGCAGGTTTCATTATTCCAAGCAAACTATGGCTTGTATGCACTTTTCTGCCATATCTCTGGTAGCATGACACGCAAAGGAGCCTCTTGTGCATTGGCATATCTGTTGAATTGTACGCAGATGAAGGTAAGACAAACTTGATTTCAGACTTACCTATCAGGCGCTTGCACACTGAACAAGTATAGTCTTCAAGGTACTGTCTATCCACTTCTTCTGCACACTTTATACAATATTCCCTGCCATCTGACGCCGCTCTCCGTTTTGAGAATGAGTAGACCCTACGGCCACATTTTTGGCAAAATTCTGCGTCTTGTTCTATATCCCCCATTGTAAACCCACCCAGGCTTTAAAACCACTGATTATCATTATATCCTTTCTTATATTTATACCTTTTACCTTATGTGCCATATAGCGAACAAAAAAAGCGGAACTGCCAATTTTTAGTCTTCAAAAAGCACAAAATTCCAATGCTTAAGTATTTATTTGTTTTGATTTAGGTGTTATAATCATTTGTTCAATACCTTTGTTTAATACTTAGAGATAGCATGCTCCTATACTTTTTCATACCTAAATATTGGGCACTTTAGGCAAGAGAATATTTATATATCTAATATTGTGTAAATAATAAGTGCTGTGTATTGTGGGGTGCTCAAGTGGATAGATTTAATCAAAAAGAAGCTGAATTTTATAAAAACCCAGATGAGGCATTTAAAGACATGCGTAATATGTTACAGATGCTAAAACTTCAAAGAAAAGAGGGGGAGGTAGTATCTAAGATCTCAGAGGAGATATCTTATGGTAACATAAACGGAGCTAGAAAACTCAAGGATCTTATAAATTTCAGGCCCAATTCGAAGGAGGAAGAAGAGTATATTAATGCAGCAATCACTGGAATAAAAAAGCTTTTGATTAATGGTGGCAGTGCTACTCAGGCTATAACTGCTGCACAAGATCATGGCGTTCCACCAGAAAAATTTGTACTCGCAGCAAAGGAAGCAATTAAAACTCTGATAGAAAAAAATACCAAAGAATCATTAGAATCAGCGAGCAGAATAGCTCACGCAATTAACTTAACAAAAAATGAAGTAAGGAAATTAATATATGAAACGATTACAGAAATGCCTGTCAATCCGGACAAAGCCAACAAAACTCTAGATACATATCTGCTGCACATCTAACCGCAGATTTTCATATCTTTCCGCTCTTTTTAGCTTTTTTCAAGATTTATGGTGCTAACGCAGTCCCTAATATCTAATATCCCAGCATCCGTCTTAATAGACGACTCTTTCAGGTGCGTTTGCGAAGCTTTAAAACCTTTTTTTCTAAGACAGTCTATTAGCTTAAAATGGCTAATGGCACCAATTTTCATCAATCCAGTTATCTTTGGTATATAAAAAAATCCTGGAATATCAACCTCTTCGATTATGCTTTCAATAAGCCTAGCAGCTTCACTGTTGCTTTCCAAATTTTTTATGATACCCTTTACAGTATCTACATTATATAGATTCCCAATCCAAAGTTTGCCACCTATATCTAATTTATTTCCGCATATAGGACACTTGAAAAGCTCTGGAAATGCCTTGTTTGAATGGCTTACATATCCGCATTTGCTGCATTGAAACATATACCCTAGCATAGATAAAGTTTTGCTTGCATTTGCTGCTCCGTGGTTGAATCTAGTAAAAATTCGCATATAATGTTTGTGTGAAAAAGCCAGCAATATGCTAGTACCATAATTAAACTGCGCAGCAACCCTTGCAACATACCCTGCTAATATACGTAAACCTACTTCATGGCACATATTGCTATGTATTGGTTTTGAATCGTATATGCGCAGACATGCATTTGGATGGGCTCCGCACAGAACTGCTGTATCAGTCGCAGTAATCATCATATAAGTATTATCCTTGACTACCTTTAGGAGGTCATAAATATATGGTGCTGGAGATCCAAAAGGATCTAGATCAATAAGCTCAAATTTCTTGCTTGTTGTATTCGCAAATTCCTGAATGCTTATGTTTGTTGCTGTCGCTTGTAAACGGTTATTTTTTATGTTTTCGATTAGGGCTTCATAAGCACTCTTGTTAATATCTAAAAATATCGCATCCTCTATACCTGCTTCCAGCATGTATCTTATGCCTCTTATGCCTGTCGCTGCTGTAGGGTCGAGCACAGAAGTGAGCGGTTTTTTAAAACTTTTTGCAAAGGCAATGCTTATGTCGCGAGAAAATTTTGCTTCTTTATTAAGAAAAGCCTTTCCATTATTGATTATCTCAGCTTTTCCTTCCCTATAAAGTTCCAATATCAACACCAACAAATTCTTTTGTTGCATCTAGTAAGCCATGTGCATAACTTATGCAAGAAAAAGCTGTACACATATCCCCCTTTTCAAGGTAGCTTTGTGAATCTTTTGCGTACATCTCAGATAGTTTTATTATATATTCTAATTTTTTATCCTTGTCGATATTTTTGACAGTTCTAAGGCTATCGTAAAAAAGAGCAATGTCCTTTAATATGCGCTTCTTAACTATCTCTTCTTCCATACAAATCCGCTTTTTCAAAACATTAACGAAATTATCTAGTCTAAATATTACTATTTATAATTAACTTTCTTTATATTAATAGTGGTTTTATGGCTGAAATGTGGAGTGATTATACTGGTGCAATAATCGGGAATCTAGATTCTAGTATAAAAAAGAAATATGGATTCTCCTTGTCAGACCTTCTAAGTAATCCAAAGGCCCTTGCCGGTCAAGAAAATATAAGTGTAAAGATATCAAACATAAAAAGTGATGTTAACTCGTTTATAGACTCCCAGAAACAAGATGCCTTAAGGAGGGAAAAAACATTCAACGATATACTAGAAAGAGCAGATTCAATTACTAATAAGATTGCGCAGAAGATCTCTGTAGTTGCAAAGCAGAACAATATTCCAATAATAAAACCTATAGCTGTGAATAGAAATACGGACAATGAGGACCATATTTACATAGATTCAAGCGATGACAATGTACTTGCAATGGTTGAAAAGCTTGTTAGCTCATCGGTTATTGTAGCTGATTTTACTACTGAATACAATAATCTTAAAATTGGGGACTGGCATTTTAACGGACAAAAGAATTATTCTCTAACAGTTTACACACCGACAAGCAATGTTATGCTGCTTGATTCAAGCAGAGATGAGCTAAATACTCTTCTAGATGCAGCTGCAGAATTTATAAGTGGCTGATATTATTGTGAAGCTTGTAATTGGTATAACCGGAACCCCGGGTGTTGGTAAGAGCTATTTTAGCAATGAGCTTAAAAAACACACAAGCATAAATGTTGTTGAATTGAACAATATAGTAAGAAAGCACAAGCTCTTTTATGGCTTTGATAAGGACAAGTCAATGGTTGTGAAGTTGGATATGTTAAATACTTATACAAAAAGAGAAATAAATAGAAGCAAGAAAAGCATTGCATTAGTTGGGCATCTTGTTCCAGAGTTAAAAATAAAGTTTGACATACTTATAGTGTTGAGACTAGATTTGAATGGCCTTCTTTTAAGGTTTCAAAAAAGGGGATATACTAATAATAAGTTGAAGGAAAATATCGTAGCGGAAGCATTGGATTATTGCGGTGAAAAAGCAAAAAATAAAAAGATTGCAAAAGAAATATACGAGATAGAGTCTAGCGATCCTAACCAAAGAAAAGAACTTATTAATTATATAAAAATGCGCCTTTGCAATATTAAGGCAGATCCCCCGAATCTAAAAACAATAAACTACATGCCACAGCTTTATAAACTCGCAAAAGGAGGGAAGTACGGGTTTTAATACCTAATAGGACCTAAAATTAATTTTGATTCTATATTCTTAAAGTGCATTTGCTGTTTTTGTATTAGAAATAAATATAGTTTGTCAAACGCATAATGATAAACTCTACAGGTGTATAAGAATAAATGCTCTGTGAAATATCTAAAGTGCGAAAAGCAACTATATATAAAAACCGCTTAAAGCCTTAAGGATTATACAGGTGGTTTGTGAAGATCCGCAGCAATTTATATAAAGATCCCAGAAGAAATGAATAAGAGGACATTTCTGATAAAATCCATCTTGCAATGGATTAATATCTACTAAGTAATTAATGCCATAATTACAAAGAGAATTTTTCTACATACTCTTCATATATGAGCTTTGCATAATCCTCATTAAATTTGTTCATATATACTTTGGCATTTCTTTTTGAAAGGTATTTCGGAAACTTTTCTCTTTTGTCATTGATAAATCCCTTCAGCAAATTTAAAGGATTGCTATAAGGCGGCCTCAATAGGGCATATAACCTATCTGCATGTATAAATATTGGACTACCTTTATGTGCTTTATAGAAACGTTCTGCCGCATTTTTATTAAATACACTTGGTCCTTCGCGTAACACAGTACCTATCTCATAATTGTTGATAAAAAAAGCAATTAGCACTTCTTTTTCTGTTATACCTTGGAGCATAATAATCGGGGTAAATTGGCTTTCTGAAAGGACTTTATTGATCCTATACATTAATTTTTTAGTCTGCTGCCACGCAATGTCCTCTGCGACATCTTTTACGGTTGTTGTCACCAAATATATGTCAACACCGAGTTGTTTTCTAAGTTTCGAAAGCCTTTCGAATGTATGCAATTCGGAGTGACCCTTTTCAAAGAAATTATCTAAGGTAGGGTGTGCTCTTAACTTCCTTGCAAAAAACGCAAATCTTGCTAGTGATTCGATTGAAACATTAGCTGCGACATTCCTATCTGGATCTGTAGGATCTATAACGATGTAATTAGAATTGAATTTTTTTAAATAATTATTAACTTGCTCTTTATCTGGTTCTTCTCTATTTTTAGGAATGATCACTTTTGGGAGAGAAAAATTTGACATTTCTTCTATTAAGTTAAAGAATGATCCATAATGGTATATAAGCAGTTCGCATAGATATCCAGAGAAGCCCTCTATCATGGCCTCTGCCCCATATATGTTATGTTCCTTTAAAAAGCTTTTCAACACTCTTACTTCATCCTTTTGTTTCTCTGACAAGTTGTTATTTACAAAACCATTATGTAGTGGAGTTCTATCCACCGCGCTATTCATTTCTTTTGCATTACTTATCTTATAAGCAGGTACAATATCTATATTTACTCCAAGATTTTTAAGTACAAGTTGTATGTATGGGTGCTCAGCATACTTTATTATATAGCTTTCGCCTTTTTTCCTATCTATTATTTTCTTAGCAATCGCAATTCCCTTAAATTCCATCTTTCTTTCTTCCAGGCCGTTAGGGAACAAAAGAAATATATCTATATCAGAGTTGCCACGAATCTGAGTGCCTCTTGCCACAGACCCAGTAAGCATTATTTCTACATTTTTTGGAGCAACCTTCTCTAGTCTTCTCATTACCTGGTTTGTTATAAAATTAAAATATTCTATCTCTTCTTTTGAAGGTTTAACCTCCTTAAGTACTCTTTGAGTTAACAGTGCAAATTTGTCTTCTAGTGTGCTAATATTAGGCACAAAACCACAGATACTAATAGAACTATAAATTTATTAATCTGTGTTTAGGTAATCTATATGTTTACAAAAATTACATAATAAATATCAGCTGAAAAACGTTCAAAAATATTTATTATGGTAGAATTACTTATATTGGGCTCGTGGCTCAGCAGTAGAGCGTCCGCTTCGCAAGCGGAAGGCCGCGGGT
>JBMFTN010000014.1:0-15130 GCA_049966995.1 Candidatus Micrarchaeia archaeon | reverse complement strand
CATACCATGCACTTGCAGGGGGAAGCCCCTATCTTTAGGTAGGGGAGGAGGTCACCTAAATAAAAATTATTTATGTAAGTAAATAAAAGTACCTCTTAATATATGGAATTCATCAACTCATTTTAAAACCAGAAAGCTTTTAAATCTTATCAGATTAATTTTAACAAGGCGATCGTTATGGCAGATGGTATAAATGAAATATTGGGAGAACCGAAGGAATCAAACGAGCTGTTTAGCTCATCTCAGATAAAAATAGTAACTGCTGGTTTTGGTGGTGCAGGATGCAACATCGTAAATAGGCTTCTTAAGGCAGGTGTAAAAGGAACCGATTTCTATGCTGTAAATACTGATGCTCAACACTTTAAAATAATAGATGACCGAATAAAAAAGCTGCTTATTGGTAAATCAATAACCCGTGGTCTTGGCGCAGGTGGCGATCCTTCTATAGGTGCAAAAGCCGCAGAGGTTGACAGGCAAATGCTTGAGGATATGTTCAGCGGTGCACAACTTGTGTTTCTATGCGCCGGAATGGGCGGCGGAACAGGAACGGGCTCAATATCTGTTGCAGCTCAAATAGCAAAAGAGCAGGGAGCCATAGTAATGTCAGTAGTGACATACCCATTTGATCTTGAAAGAGTAAGAAAAGTCAAGGCTGAAGAAGGGATACAAAAGCTCAGGAAATTCAGCGACAGCGTCATAATACTGGACAACAACCGTTTGGTAAAGCTGGTGCCAAATCTTCCAATGAATCAGGCATTCGCACTTGCAGATGAAGTTCTTGCAAAAGCTATTGGTGGCTTGGTTTGGACAATAACACAGCCTAGCCTTATCAGCATAGACTTTGCAGATGTACGTGCAATAATGGGTAATGGTGGAGTAGGCTTCATTGCAGTAGGAAATGGCAAGGGAACAGAGAAAGTCAGTGCAGCAGCAGAGTCTGTACTTAAGAACAGATTGCTTGATGTTGACTTTGAGGGTGCATCAGGAGCGTTGATCCACATATCTGGCGGAGCCGAAATGACAATTGGAGACGCAATAAAGGCAGGGCAAATCATAACAGAGCGCATGGATCCAAAAGCAAACATAAAATGGGGTGCGCGTATCATACCTGGATATGACGACCAGATAGAGATAGTTGCGATAGTTACAGGAGTAAAAGGTGCGAGCATTGTAGGAAAGCTTGAAGAAAAGACAACGCAGCCATACTCAGACCTTGAAGTGGTAGGCTAAAGGTGAGCAAAATGTATGGAAACGAAACCAATGAAGATTTTACACCAAAGATTGCCGTAGTTGGTGTGGGTGGCCAGGGTTGCAACCTCGTAAACAGGCTATACCTAAACGGAATAAAGAGCGCAGTAACAATTGCGATCAACACAGATGCTAATCACCTTAATATAGTTAGAGCAAATAAGAAGCTGCTTATAGGCAAAGAGCTTACAAGAGGTCTTGGGGCTGGAGGCTTTCCAGAGATAGGTGCAAAAGCTGCAGATGTAAGCAGGGAAGAAATCGCAAAAGCCATAGAGGGCTATAACATAATATTCGTAGCAGCAGGAATGGGAGGTGGCACAGGCGGTGGTGCAGCTCCAGTAATAGCCCAGATGGGGAGGGAGCTCGGTGCTTTAGTAGTCTCTTTTGTAACATACCCATTCTCACTAGAAAGAAGCAGGAAGCTCAAGGCAGACTGGAGCCTTGAACAGCTTAGCAAAAATGCAGATTCAACAATAGTAATAGAGAACGACAGGCTTCTGAGCTATGCGCCAAATCTGCAGATGGACAAGGCGTTTGAGCTAGTGGACAATATTGCAAGCAATGCCGTAAAGGGAATTGCAGACACAATAACCCTGCCAAGCCTAATAAACCTAGATTTTGCTGATCTGAGGAATATTATGAGAGAAACCGGTACAGCAGTGATAAACCTTGGATATGGAAATGGCAATGATAAGGTGGAGAAGGCGATAAAGTCAACGCTTCAGCATCCACTTATGGATGTAGACATGACTGGTGCAAAGAGTGCATTGGTACATGTTACAGGTAGTGAGGCACTTACCATAGAAGAAGCTACAAAGATCGGAGAAGGCGTTACTGCAGATCTCGATCCAAAAGCGAATGTAATATTCGGGGCAAGGCTGCTGCCTGAACTGAATGACCAAGTCAGAGTGATGTCAATTGTAACTGGAGTCAAACCAAAATTCGGAGGAACTCCAAGACTTGACTCGACTGCAACCGATACGTCATTCATAAGAAGCATAGAAAGCATATAAGCCATACCAGCAATTGCTGGTCTTTTTTTTATTTTTCACATAACTTTTTAGAAATCTATATATACCTTAGTGGGCTAATAGTTTTATCTATTCTAACAAGTGGTACTTATGGTTGAAGAAGAAAAAACCTATATGTCAATGAAAGACATAAAAGTAGGGCGCTTTGTGCTTATTGACGACATTCCATGCAAGGTTGTTGATATAGAAACAAGCTCACCTGGAAAGCATGGCTCTGCGAAGATGCGCGTAACAGCAATAGGTATATTTGACGGCCAGAAGAAAACTCTTCTGAAGCCTAGTGATGCAGATGTAGAGGTGCCAGTGATAAAGAAGGTAAAGGTTCAGGTTGTTTCAGTAAAGGGAGACAGTGCCCAATTGATGGATTCAGAAACATATGAGGTATTTGAGTTGCCCATACCAGCTGATCTTGCAGGAAAGATAAACAGCGGTGCAGAGGTCGAAGTCCTAGAAGCCATGGGTAGGAGGATGCTTTCAAGAGTTCTAAATGAGTAGAGTGTGATTCTATGGACATACAAATTTTGTCAGACAAAGAAAATGTTTATCTTAAAAGAAGGGAAGTGCAATTTTCTGTGGTTTCTGAAGGCCCTACTGCTTCCAAAAGCGAATTGCTTAAGGAGCTATGCAAAAAGCTTAATATCAACCCTGATTTTGCAATAATAACAAAGGAAATGCAGGATTTTGGCATCGGCAAAAGCAGCGGAATTCTTCATGCTTATCAAAGCAAGGAAGACATTGCAAAATACGAGCCAAAGCACATTATTGCACGTAGTGGCAAGAAACAAGAGGGAGAGAAAAAGGCAGAAGGTGAAAGTAGCAAAGAGAAATAACTGGTGTTTAAATGGCAGACAAGAAAGATAAAAAAGAGTTTAAGGCATATAAGCCTTTGAAGCTCTGCCCAAAATGCAATTCAAGAATGGCGGAGCATGCAGATAGGTATACTTGCGGAAAGTGTGGTTACACTGAATTCAAAAGCAAGAAGTAATGGCATAAAGGCTAGCAGCAGTAAGCTAGCTGACAACGTATCAAGTAAAAAGAAACATAAAGAGAAGAACAGCACAGCACGCTTCTATCCAATAATTTCTTATTCCATAACATTGCTGCTTGTTTTCCTATTCATATATTCGCAATTCAACTTTATGCATATGGGTTGCGCCGCTTACGACACCCTGAGCATGGCTCAAATGCCCGTATACTGCAGGCTTTCTGTAGCAAACAGCACAATATATCTGTCTCTTCTTTTCCCTTCAATTGTTTTTTCATACCTTCTGGCAAGGAAGAAAAGTCTAAAAGCAATAATTGAAGGCCTTGGTCTATCGGCAAGCAAGCTTACCTTTAATAATATCGGCATAGGTGTGCTTCTTTTTGCTTCGATATTGCTGCTAAGTTTTGCAATGAGCATATTCTCAGCATTGTCAAATATACCGCTGCCTACAAACGTGCAGTCACTTCTTGGCGGAATGCCTCTATATCTGCTCATTTTCTCATTTATCATTGCCCCAATAGATGAAGAGATCCTTTTCAGGGGTTTTCTAGTGCCCCGCATCGGTATTGTTTTGAGCGCCCTTGTATTTGCACTGCTTCATTTCTCATATTTGTCAATATCGGAGACTTTTGCTGCTTTTGTATTTGGGCTCCTTGCCGGTTATGTATTTAAAAAAACAGGTTCTCTCTATGCAACAATTATTGGGCATATGCTAGTAAACTTGCTCACAATAATAGCAATCCTTGCATTAAGCGGTGTATAGCAATGAAGATAAGTGTCATGCTTGTTGAGCCCCTGTATCCTATCAATATAGGATATATAGCAAGGACGATGAAAAATTTTGGCGTAAAAAATCTTTACGTAATGAAGCCACGCTGCAAGTATAAGGGAAGCAAAGCCATAATGTACTCCAAGCATGCGCACGAAATACTAGAAGAGGCAAAAGTCGTTAGCAGCATTGAGGAAGCAAGGGTATTGAGCAAAGCAAGCATCGTAGTTGGGACCACTGGCATATGGCATAAAACGGAAGCTTCCTTCTACAATGTATTCACCCCTGAAGACTTTATTAAAAAAAGCAGGAATCAAAAAAGCATGCTTTTAATACTGGGCAGGGATGATACCGGTCTGACAAAAGAAGAGCTGGCGGAATGCGATTCTACAATATTTGTTCCAGCAAGCAAGGAATATCCTGTGCTAAACATATCACATGCCCTTGCAATAATCCTATATGTGATAAAGAAAGAAGATACAAGCAAGCCATACAAATTCGAGGCGCTTGCAGCATCGCAAAGCACAAGGCGTTCATTATTCATGCTGTTCAGGAAAATTGTGAATTCAAATCCAAAAATACGCAATAAAAAAGCAGTTATAGCAACATTTGAACATATCATAAATAGGTCAGAACCAAAAGAAAAAGAGCTTAAAGCACTAGCTATTGCATTTTCAGAATAGTCAGTGCAAGCTTCATTACTTCTGCGCTGTCTTCTTTGATTTAATTATCTTTATCTTTTTTGGCGTTATGAGTATTTTTTCGTTGTCTATTCTTGCAATATCGCCGTCAATCTTGTCTGTAAATGCTTTAAGGTCATCCACAATACTTTTCAGAGTGTTTGGCCTCTTTTCCATTTCAGATATATTCATAAGCACAATGTTGTTGTTGCTAAGCTCCTTTTTAATCAAGTCTGCATCCCCTTCAGTATGCAGTGCAACTGGCTTTATATAGTGGTCAGCAGGCTCATGCATAACGTCTACATCTTCCATCTCCGCTGCATTCATGTACTCTTCAACATCTAACTCCTTGTTTGATACTCCAAATGCCTTACCCAATTTTTCATAAATGCTCATTTTATACACCTTTATTGTCGCCTTATTTAATTATATAAGAGTATTAGCTTTAAAATACTTTCTATATTTTATATGTTTGCGGCATAGCACATATGTCAATATTTAAATGCAAGCAGAAAGGTTAAATAAGTTGCCTTAAATATCGTATTAATGATTAAAATAAAGCGCGTGTACGATGAGTTTGACATAACCGATGGATTGCGTATACTTGTGGATAGGCTTTGGCCACGAGGCATAAGGCGTGATTCTAGGAATATTGACTTGTGGCTTAAGGATGTCGCACCAAGCGATGAATTAAGGAAATGGTTTGCACATGATCCAGACAAATGGGAAACCTTCCGCTCAAGATACTTAAAAGAGCTAGAAAATAACAAAGCAATCGAAAAACTCTACGATCTAATAAGCAAAAACAGCACTGTAACTTTGATGTTTAGTGCAAAGGACAAAGAGCATAACCAAGCAGTTGTGCTTCTCGAATTTCTCAAGTCAAAGGGTTACAAGGCATAAGGCGTGGTGCGTTTATTGAATCATGTTATCATTGACACAAGTTCCATATTATTCGGTTTTCAGAACAAAAAAAATCTATTTGACATTGTTAAATACAAGTTGAATGCCAATTCAATTGTTTCATCTGGCATCATCAAAGAGCTGGAGAAAAAAGCTCTCAGCAATGGAAACAAGGGTGCATACGCCAAGATAGCGCTCAAAGCAATGAGCAATGCGAATATCACAGTAAAGCAAAGCCGTTCAAATGTTGACTCATGGATATACATGAGCGCTATAAAAAACCACATAAGTGTTGTTACTAACGATACTGCACTTTCAAAAAAGCTGTTAAGTCATGGCATTTCTGTATACAAGCTTTCGAGGAATGGCATGCTAAGAAAGCTTTAAGCACGTTCTAGGCGCAATTGAAAAAGCTTTTATAGTTTATTATATCTTAAACATATAATACCCGTCCTCTAATGTGACCATTAGCTAAGCACCAAATGAAAGGTAATAAATATTTTGCATATTGATATTAATGGGGTTGATTTATTGTACTATATATACTCAATAAAAGACAATTTTAGACTACTTCCAGAATATTTTAACAAGGACATCAACGAAGCTGCAGCTGCAGTGCTGCAAAAGAGGTATGAAGGAATTATTGACAAAGACATGGGTATAATAGTTTCACTACAAAATATCCGCAATATAAGTGATGGCTACATATTGCCTGGAGACCCGTCGACACACCATGATGTCGAATTTGATGTTCTAACATATATGCCATATGTGGATGAGGTGGTTGTTGGAGAGGTTACAGAGATTGCTGAATTCGGTGCCTTTGTAAGGATAGGCCCTATGGACGGCCTTGTGCATGTGTCGCAAATACTAAATGATTTCCTTTCATATGATAGGAAAACTCAGTCATTTATATCAAAAAAATCAGGAAGGACCCTAAAGAAAGGAGATATAGTTTACGCCAAAATTTCTACTGTAAGTATGAAGAGTTCTATAAAGGATTCAAAAATTGCTTTAACAATGAAGCCAGAAGGCCTTGGGAAGGCTGAGTGGTTTTCGCACGGTCCTTCGGTGCAGCAGAAAGGGAAGGCAAAAAAGCAAAAAGCATAACAAGGTAATATAGATGGAAGAGAAAGTTTGTAAGCATTGCAGATTGGTAATAAGTCACGGTTCCGTATGCCCTATATGCGGATCTACGGATCTCACTACAAAATGGAGTGGATACCTGATTGTAATGAATGTTGAAAAATCAGAGATAGCAAAGAAGCTGAATGTAAAGATGGATGGAACTTACGCTCTAATTATTAAGGAATAATTAAAGAATAGCAAACCTGAAAAATTAAAAAGCTATTTCTCTTTGCTTTCTTCGTTTTGTTCCTTCTTTTTATCCCTTGCATATTCCTCTTCTACATATACCTTATTGACTTTGTCAAAGTAATTGAATATGGAAGCTACAAGAGTTGCTTTATTAACAAAGTAATTTGCATCCTTACCAACATCATTTCCAAAACTCAATTTTACTTTGTCATCTGAATATTCTATCTTTGAGACATTAAGATTGTACGTTTCAGCGAGTGCTTTCACCTTTTCATCATCAGACGCTAGGAGCTTTACCACCTTTACTTCATATATTATCTCTCTTCCTGCAAATGGGTGGTTTGCATCCACAACAACACGGCCAGAGTTTACGCTTTTGACTATGGCAGGTATGTTGTCTATATCTATATTCATGCCTGGATACGGGTTGATGTCTCTTTTTCTGAACTCAGAAAGTGGCATTACCCTCATTAGACTTTCATCACGTTCTCCAAAAGCATCCTCTGGCTTAAGTGTGAACTTTTTTGTTTCTCCTACATTTATGTTGTGCAATTCCCTGTCAAGTCCCTTGATATTGCCTTTGGATCCAAGAACAAACAGGACAGGTCCATATCTTGATTTTTCATCATATATTCCTGCTTCTTTTGCCTTTTCCTTATCTGTTGAAAGTATTAAGCTGTTATCAACAGCATTCCACGCATTGTACTCTATTTCTACAAAATCTCCATCTTTTAAAGCCATAATAACTACCTTGATTTTTGTATCTGCTAAATACAAAATAGCAGTATATATGTTTTCCGCAAATATTTATAAAGCATTGTGTAAAATATTAACACAGGTAACGCTTAGCTGTCTTATATCAAATGTTTTAAATGGTACATATAAAATTGGTAAGATATAATGGACAAGGAGAAGAGGAATAAAATTATATTCCTAATGGGTTCAATACTTGTAGCACTAATGTTTATCAGCTCATATGGAGCATTTGGTAACAATAATAGCATGCAAAGTACTACTACCATACCACAAAAGAGCAGCAACGTTAAAACCTACTATGTGACAAACAATTACGTAAATGCAACAATATACAACTACTCCGGGATTTCATTGACCTTTTCCAGAAATACCAGTAACCATACAATATCTGATCTGATGAACGCCCTCACAACAAATGGACTTATAAGTGATTATGTCCTATACGGCTCAACATATGAGCTCATGCTTTCAAATTCTTCAGCCATCAGGATTCAGAATTACTTGCTTTCAGAAAATATATCTGCGAATGTGAGTGCTACAGCAATGATCCGTATACCAAGCAAAGTCACAATGTTCTACTATAACCAGTCAATTAATTGCACTACTAACCATAATACTTTTTACGTAAGTCTGAACAAAATAATGCCACTAGGCTCAAAAATACCTGTTCATCTAACGGCGCTTGTCCTAGGCAACGGTGCAGTTTATGGTGACAACATCACATGCACGTACAAAGGGGTAGAATGTAAGTGATAAATCAAGATATCAAAGACATAATATTCAAATATGCCATTAAAAATGCTGTTGATTATGGCAAAGCATCTTCTTCCAGTGTACTCGGCAAAGTGTTGTCAAAATTGAAGGCAAGCGATAAATCGAGCGTACAAGAGCTAAAGGCAGAAGTGGAAGCCATAGTGGATACGGTCAACAAGTTACCAAGCGAAAAAGTTGCAATCGAGTACTCAAAATTTGAAAAAGAGTTTACAAAGGAAAATATCGACAAAATAGAAGCAACTTCAAAGCCCAATATGACGCTTCCTGGTGCAGTAGTTGGCGCATTCGCGACAAGGTATGCTCCAGAGCCAAATGGTTTTATGCACATAGGAAATGCAAAAGCGGCCATACTTGCCGAAGAGTTTTCAAAAATATACAAGGGTAAGATATTCCTTTATTTTGACGATACGAATCCGGAAAAGGAAAAAAGCGAATTTGTCGAGGCAATGAAGAGCGACACCAATTGGCTTGGAATAAATTTTGCTGGTTCATACTATGCAAGTGACAGTATAGAGGAAGTATACAAATATGCCAAGCAAGCAATAAAAGACAACAATGCGTATGTATGCACATGCACAGCAGAACTAATGAAAAAGAACAGGTTTGAAATGAAGGAATGTGAGCACAGGAGCCAAAGTGTCGAAGAAAACCTAGCTCTTTTTGAAAAAATGCTTGCTGGTGGGTTTAATGAAGGTGAAGCAGTATTGCGCTTTAAAGGAGATATGCATTCTGCAAATACTGTAATGCGTGATCCCACCATAATGCGGGTAAAGAAGCATGAACATTACAAGCAGGGCAATAAATATATTGTATGGCCCACTTACGATTTTAATACCCCAATTATGGACTCGTTGCATGGGATTACAGATGCAATAAGGAGCAAGGAATATGAATTGAGAAATGAGTTGTATTACAAAATCCTAGATTCCCTTGGTCTGAGAAAACCAAGAGTGCACCTGGAGGCAAGGCTTGTAATAAAGAACAACATAACCCACAAAAGAGTCCTGCGCGAGCTGATAAATGAAGGCAAGATTCAGGGATATAACGATCCGCGCTTAGTCACAATAGCTGCGTTGCGCAGGCGCGGAGTGCAACCAGAGGCAATAAGAAAATTTGTCCTGAGGTTTGGGATGAGCAAAGTTGATAGTGTTGTGGATATAAGTATGCTATTAGATGAAAACAAGAGCATAATAGACCCTATAGCTAAAAGGATGTTTTATGTTGACAACCCTGTAAAAATTATTGTAGAGGATGCTGAGCCAACAAGTGTTGAACTAAGAATGCATCCTCAAGCAAACCTTGGTACGAGAAAATACGAAATAAAGAACACTTTCTACATAAGCAAAAAAGATATGATAGAAAATATAGGCAAAGTTGTCCGCCTCAAGGATCTGTATGACATACGTATAAAAAACGCATCGAGCAATTTGGCGCAGGCAGTAAAAGTTGATAATCCAGATGATCAAGCCAAAAAGATACAATGGGTGGCTGAAGACAATATGGAAAGGTGCGAAATACTAATACCTGAAAATCCCTTAAATGACGATGGAAAATTCAACGAAGAAAGCCTCAAAATAAGCGGTGGTTTTATAGAGGGAGCGGCGTCAAATCTAAAAAACGGGGAAATATTGCAACTAGAAAGATTTGGTTACTGTATTGTAGACGATGCGCAAAAGATGAAATTTATCTTCATTTCAAAATAACCTTTATCCTTTAGCAGCCATTTCAAGATAGTCTAAGTTTTCGGTTTTCACAAATCCTTTAATATTCAAAAGTATTTTTCTTGCATCTTTTTTCTTTCCCTTCTTTAGCAGTGCATATGCCACATAATAAAGTACGAGATGCGGGTTCCATTTTCCCTTTATAAGTTTTTCAGCAAGTTCCAATACCTTGTCATACTTCATTCTTTCATTGTAAAATTTCATTATTGCATAATTGTATAGCATTTCATTTTTCATTTCTTTTAAAAGATCAAGCGCCGCATTTGCAGCAGCAACATCCCCTAACTTCATCCTTACAATAAACAAGTTGTATGCATTAATGTCCGTCTTGTTCATGTCAAATTCTTTTTCAAGGTCGCTTGATGCTTTTGCAAGCAACAATTTTGCTTTTGACATAAGTTGCAATGCGTTATTTGTGTGTACACTGTTTTCTTCCATAAAGCCAGGCCTGTCATAACTTACTTTTGACATTTCATAGTTTGAATATGCGATATATGTAAGTGCTTCCGCATATAATAGCATTGGATCCTTGGTCTTTTGTATAAGCTGCTCGTAGTATTGTAAGCTTTTTTCATAATCCAGGTTGCTGTTGCTTTTTGAAATTGACATAAGTAAATTCTCATAATTTGCGTCGGCAAGCGTCTTATGCATTGATTTTGACATTGCTTCACAATTGGTGCAAATCATCGCTGTGCTAGCAACAACATTTTTTGTACCGCAATATACGCAATACCTAGTTGTGGAATACTTTGGTAGTTTTTCCGAATATCCTACAAAGTTAAACATTGGCCTACACCTTCTGCAATACGGCAAACAAGTGGAGACTGTCGTAAGGTTCTAAAGAAAACTTCTGAAGCAGTTTGAATCTCCCATCTAAAATTTTTAACTCTTTTTCATATATGATATCTGGGTTATGTTTTATATCTATACTCTGCGACTTTATAATGAAATACGCAATGCCTCCTTTTTTCAAAAACCTGCTGTTCTCTATTAGCATCTTGGCCTGCTCTTTGGTTGAAACATCTTGGTATATAACATCGCATTCATCCACATATTGCTCATATTTTGAGCTATACCTTGCATCTGCCAATATAGGTACCATATTGGGTCTTTCTTCACACACTTCAATAAGCTGCCTCATGTTCCTTTCTGATAGCTCAACAGCATATACGATGCCATTTTTGCCCACAATATCACTTACATGGCTTGAAGTTGTCCCTGTAGCGGCACCAAGATATAGTACATTGCAACCATCTTTTATTTCCATGTATTTAAGTCCTTTAATTATTGCTGCAGCAAGTTTGCTTCTGTATGGATTCCAAAGCCTGTATTCATTGCTATTTATGTTTACAAGATCTTCATTGTAAACCTTGCGACCCTTAGCAAGGTTCAAAGTAGCGAGCTTTCCATCTATTTCATACACACCTTGAAAAATCTCCTTGACATTAGCATCCATAGTAATACCTTAAGCAGAACAATTAATAAAGCTGTTTTTATATTATGTAAATAAAATAAGTTTTTAATACGTGGTGTAAAATGGATGGTGTGGTGGAATCACTAATAAATGATCTTTATCCTATCTATTCTTCAATAGTAAGTGACGAAGAATTGCTGAAGAATTTTAAGTCTGTAATAGGCAACGCATTCAATATTGATTCGGTAAATGTGATAAGCATTCAGGATGCCAGTGCGGTACAGCGTACACCAAACGCAAACACAGTTTACGAGTATGTAGTAAACACCGGGAAGTACTATATAGACAATCAACTCAGCGAGTATTCATCTTTCCAAGAGCTTATAAGCTACAAAAACAAAGGTTTTGCAAGCTATGCAATAATCCCCATAGCCGTGCACGGCAAAACTTCGGTGATAATTGAATTGTTATCAAAGGAGGAAAACAAGTTTAGCGACAATATTATACATAACATAACGGTTGCTGCAACTTCTATTGGTATAGAGCTATCCTATCGCAATGAAAGGGCCAAAAATATAAAGCTTGCAACATATTTTAACAGCTCTTTCAACAATATCCCTATCCAGATGCTTGTTTCCTCAGATAATCAAATTGTCAAAACAAACAAGAGTGCATTTATAGAGCTGCATTCAATGCTGCAAAAGCGCATAAACGAAATAATCGGGGTAAGTTTTGACGATCTGTTAAAAATGCAGCATGGCAAGATAGCAAAAGTTTCAATTCTCATGGGGAATACCAGAAGAATATATTATCTTTCAGCAAGCCAAATAAGCGATAAGCTTGTGCATGTTGCAATGAGCGACAGCACAGACATAGAGAAATTCGCTTCTCTAATTAAAATAATAAACAAAGACCCTCTTACATCGATACTATACCTTGACGAAGAATTCAACATAATAGAAGCATCGGAAAGCATAGAAAAGCTTACCGGATATCCTTCAGGTTATATCGCAGGCAAAAACATAATTGATCTAGTTATAGAAAAAGATCGTAGCTTATTCAAAAGCATGCTTTCCGAACTTAAGCAGAAAGGTACTGTGTCTGGAAATGCCGATATGGTAAATGTAACTTCAATACCCACACATTTGCGTTATGCAGCATCAAATTGGGCTGGAGGTTTCATGCTCATGCTGCACAATGCCAACTCGGAAAAATACTTGTCTGGCATTAAAGAGGCATTTTTCGATTTTATGAACAGCGCATCTGATATCGTAATAAATATTGACAATTTTGGATACATCAAAAGCGCCAACATGCCTATAGAAGAAGTGCTAGGTTATAAGAGAGATGAGCTCATTGGAAAGGATATTAAAATGATATATGCAGAATCTGCAATCTTGGATAGGGATATTGCATATATAAGAAATGGTGGAAAAGTCGATAATTCATATATAGACTTGATATCAAAAAGCGGAGAAAAGATACCTGCAACCCATTCAATACGCGCATTTGTTGATGTGGATAACGACAGCAATTATACTATAGTAATAAAAGAGCTTGAAACAAAGCACAAGCTTAGGGATCAGGAAATGATGATACGAGAGTTGCAAACACAGTTGAAACGTTTGCACTCCACAAGCGACTTGAAATCACAGTTCATTTACAACATATCCCACGAATTGAAAACACCCCTTACAAATATAAAGGGTTTCTCAAAGCTTCTTTATAACGGTGAATTTGGAAATGTCAACGACGAGCAAAAAGAATATATCTCAACGATAATAGATGAAGCAAACAGGCTTATGCTAATAATACAGCAGGTATTGGATGCGGCTAAGCTTGAATCAAACAAAGTAAAGCTAGAGCTGAAGGAAGTGGATATGCGTGATCTATATGAAAATCCAAGCATAAAGGCCCTTCAGGAAAGTGCCATAAGTAAGGGCCTTGCTTTTTCATGGGACGTGGCTTTTGATGTACCTAAAGTATATGCAGATCCAAATAGGCTCATACAGGTGTTTGTAAACCTGATAGGCAATTCTATAAAATTTACCGAGAAGGGAGGTATTTCGGTAAAAATTAACCGCAAAGGTTCAAAGTACATACAATGCGATGTAATTGATACAGGGATAGGGATAAGCGATGAAGATAAGCACAAGCTTTTCAGAAAATTCTACGAAGTGCCAAAAAGAGGCCTTGTAAAGCCTGATGGGGCTGGCACGGGCCTTGGCCTTTCAATAGCAAGGGACATAGTTAAGCTGCATGGTGGCAACATAGGTGTAGAATCTAAGCTTGGCAACGGCAGCAGATTTTGGTTCACAGTAAGGATAAAGCCTAAGGTTTCAAGGCAGAAGGCCGCAAAATCTATATCATAAATTCAAATTTTAGTGTACAAGGTATATCCCGCATGCACCCCCATACACTTTTGCTCGTGTATATATACCCTTTAACTGGGCATATGACATACCTTGGTATACCCCTTCAAGGGTATCTCCTGTCAAAGTGCGTGAGCTCGTATTTATTGTTATCTGCAGGCTTAATGTGTTGTTGAAAGATGCATTTCTTGTAAGTGCATAGAAGTCTGCAATGTAAATATCTTTTTCTGTGGTATTTTTCATTATAATGTTGTATGGAGTAAGGGCGCTCTCATTCTGATAAGAATATATCGGTGCTGGTTCTGTGCCATAAATGTTAAGATAACTGCTATTGTAGCTTTCAGGCGTGCATTTGCTGGTGTTTAAATAAAGCTCAGTCAAATTTAAAATAACTGGATAATATTTGTCTTCAGCAAGCAGGCTACTTGCTATTTGGCCTGAATTAGTACTGCTCGGAGTGGTGGAAGTAGTAGAGGTCGTGCTTGAAGAAATAGTAGTGCTTGTTGTAGAAGAAGTTTTATTCTTAATGGCTTTTATTATACTTACAGTTGCCGCAGGCGCAAAACCGTATGGCGGCAGCACAGTAAAAGAAGTTATCTTATTAGAATCAGGCACAATTTCAAGGTTGTTGTCTATTGGTGTTATTGTAACACTTATTGAATTATTAGATACTGAATCTAGTCTAATCTCCATTGTTGTAAAACTACTGTTTTCATTTATTTTTGTTGAATTGTACAATGACAAATTGACCTCAAGCAAAGGATCTATCATCTCAGGAACGCGTGCAATATATATGTACGCATGGTTACCGCTTGGTGCAGCTGCAAGGTATGTAACATACTCACTGCCCTCTAGCGTGAATACAAAAGGTGTGTATGTTATGGATGCGTTATAATGGCTGGTTATAGTGGTAATATGTGTACTTAAAGAGTTTGCATAAAGTGCAATTGCGATTATCGCAATGATTATTATAATCAGGAAATACCATAAAAACTTATTGCTATTCTTGTTTTGAGGTCTGGCCATGCTATCAGTAATAATTTGCAGGAAAGGCTTTTATTCATTATGCTGTATGTACAAGGCGCAGCTTTTCCAAAACATGTTCTTATTGCTTAAAAGGTATCGTCGCCAAATAAGATAAGGGAATGAAAAGCGTTTAC
>JBMFTN010000013.1:0-15475 GCA_049966995.1 Candidatus Micrarchaeia archaeon | reverse complement strand
TTGGGCTCGTGGCTCAGCAGTAGAGCGTCCGCTTCGCAAGCGGAAGGCCGCGGGTGCGACTCCCGCCGAGTCCATAAAACTTCTTTGAAAGAAGTTTTATCAAGAATAAACATGTGAATAGATACTGCAGATTCTATGTTTATTTACATTTGCAAGCAATCTGCAACAAATAAGCAGCCAAAATTCAGAATTAATAATATAAGAAGCTTAAGAAATATTGCTACCTACAAAAAGTGTAGGTAGTATTGGTATCATTTGCTTTGCTACTGAAGATGATTTATTGAAGATGATTTATTCAAGAAAAGTTTATAAAAGCGAAGGCGTTATACCACAAAATAATTGGTAAGCAAAACTTAGCCTTATTATGCAATCAGTATTTAATTTTTTTTATTTAACTATTAGTGGTTATATGATTGGTGTTGGTATATTATTTATTGCTATTGCGGCAATAGCCTTTTTAGGGTTCATAATAAATGCGCTTTTCGAAAAATTGAAGTTTACAGATGTTCTGCCCTTGATGATAATAGGCCTATTGATCGGTCCAATATTTAAGTTTGTGAATGTGGGTCCTTACAGCATAGTGTCAGAACTCACTCCATATGTTACTGCAATAGCAATATCTTTTGTATTATTTAACATTGGTATAAGTATAAAATTGAAAGAACTTAAATCAGTAATATGGAAAGCGAGCCTTTTTACCTTCCTTACTCAAATCTCTGTAGGTATACTGCTCGCAGTGGCTGCATGTTTTGTGTTTAAGTGGAGCATTATTGAAGCTTTCATATTTGGTTTTGCAGTTTCGGGTCCAAGCACAATAATCGTCCCTATAATAACAAATTTAGTAAAGGTGCCACATAAACTAAAAATTTCTCTAGTTTATGAAAGTGTTATAACTGATATTGCTGAACTTATTGTGCCAATTCTGCTTCTTGGCTTTATGGTAAATTCAAATATATTGAGTGCCTCTTATATAGGCTCATTTATATTTACTGTAATATTTGGTTCGATATTGCTTGGTGTTATCTCTGCACTTTTCTGGCTTTTTATACTTAACAAATTCAATCAATACAGTAAGGATTATAGCTGGATACTTACCCTAACAATGATAATAGCAACATATGGGGTAGCAGAGCAATTTGCATTAAACGGTGCCATAACTGTATTTGTATTTGGTTTGTTGTTCTACAATATTGGATCGAATAAAAAAGTTTCAACGAAAAGTAAAAACATCGTTGCAAAATACTTTGCTATAGATGGTGATGTAAGTCATGTAATAAAATATCAAAGGGAAATAGTATTCTTTGTTAGCACATTCTTTTTTGTATATATCGGTCTGCTATTTAATATACCTCAAGCTAACTTATTTAGCATAAGCGTTGCAATTGTCTTGTCTTTGCTAATTATCCCAGCCAGAATAATATATCTTCCATTCTTAGGTAAGTTTATGTCAATACTTAAGAATAGGAGAAAAATAGAGCAAAAACTGATAAGTTTTGATATGGCAAGAGGCCTGTCACCAGCAATTGTTGCCACCCTGCCGCTGACAATGGGAATAAACATACCTTATTTTATTGATGTGATATTTATGATAATATTATTTACCAATATAATCTCAAGTATTGGTATAGCTTTTACTTATAGCCCAAAAGTATACTCCAAAAGAATGTAAAAAGGAAAAATGTAATGCTTAAAAGCATTTCGTTTGAATAATAAAACATCAATTTATAGGCAAAAACTAAAAGGTGAAACAAAATGAATATGAAGCCTTCAATGGTTGAAAGACAAATAGGCAAAGTAATAGGAAAGCATGTTTATGCAAACATGGAACAGATAGATGAAAAATATTTGTCCAATATGGATATGCTTATAAAAATTATAAATTCATCATCAAAAATAGGTAATTTTCACATAATTGAAATAAGTGCTAAAAAGTTTATTGGAACTCACAGCCATGAGGGCGGCGTTTCGGTAATTGCAATAATAGAGGAAAGTCATATTGCTCTACACACTTGGCCAGAAAGCAACTACGCTACTATAGATATATATACATGTGGCGAAGCAAGCAACCCTGAGGCAGCATTGGATTATGTAATACAAAAACTAAAGCCACAAAATTATAAAATCTTTAGAGCTGATAGGGGGAACTAATAGATTAATCCCACAAATCTTTCAGTTCTTTATTTTTGAAAAGTATCTCATTTAACTCTTTATCTAGCGGTGCGTCGTGCCTTCTAAGCCACTCTAGCAAAAGTATTGCATGTTCCTTTTCGTCATCGCGGTTATGTGCGAGAACCCCTTTCAGCGTCTTGTCTTTTGTTGCGCTTATCCTTTCATCATACCACATCTGGGCTTGCAACTCCTCAATAAGTGATTGCCTTGCTCTTGATAAATCTGTCGTCTTCTCATCTGTATTACTCTCAATGTACCCCATTTTAACACCATACAAATATTGTTTGTATTATTTATTATATGTTTGTTTACTATATTATAAAACTGTAAAAAGGATAAAGGTGGTATAGTGGATAACATTCCGTTGCAAATAAAAGAGAAACCATACATAATAACATCTATAGTAAAAGAAACACCAGAAGTTAGTATATTCCGTTTTAATTCTAACGATAATACAAAAATTCATTTTGATCCTGGCATGTTTGTAATGATTGAGTATCTAAACCAAAGCACCGGAGAGAAAATAAGTAGGGCTTTTTCAATAGCTTCATCACCTGAAGACCCTTCATTGGAATTTTTTATTAGCATGGTCCATGGTAGATTTACTTCTCATTTAGACACTGCAAAAATTGGAGACACTTACTATATTTCTGGACCTCATGGTCAATTCAGGTTTTCTCCTGATACTGATAAAAAAGTTCTATTTCTTGCAGGTGGAACTGGTCTAGCCCCATTCATGTCAATGCTTAGGTATATAAAAGATAAGCATCTCGAAATCGATGTTGTACTTATATATAGTGTAAAATATCCAACGGAGATAATAAAAAAGAATGAGTTATCCGAGTTAGAGAAAGCCTTAAAATTAAAAAATATAATAACTGTTACTAGGCCTCAAGATAATGATGGATGGAATGGTGAAAAAGGGCACATTAACGCAGAGATGATCAAGAGGTATGTTGCAGACTTGAACGAGCGTCAAGTATATATTTGTGGCCCTTTGGGATTCGTTAAAGCTATGAAAGATATAGCAGAGTCGCTCAACATCAGCAATGACAAAATAAAAGCAGATGTATGGGGTTAATTAAAACCGAAGTTTCCCCATAAGTGAAGTTATATCCTATTTAGCCTGTTATATACCTCTTCTATAGGCAATTTTGTGCTAAGTAATGGTATATGCTCAACTTGCGCAATCTTAATTGCAAGTTTGTCAACATTAGTTACATTGTGTATTACGACAATTTTTGGTTTTATCGGGGCTACTCTTATCACCACCATAGGTGATCTTCCTGTTGATACCCTCTCAAAAATGAAAGCTCTTTCTGTTGTAGACCCAAAAAGTTTAGGGTACTCCGCAGGTGACATCTCTAGAATGACCCTCAAGCTATCTAGTTTAGTGTACCCAAATATCCTAATATTGTCTAGATATGAAGGATTTGCTACTATTTTACCTTCTATAATCCTATTAAAATCAACACCATTCAAAGGCGCGGTAAAATCATGAATCTGATAAAACGGTGGCACATCACTAACGCTCTGCTTATTAAAACTGCTAATTATACTGCCACCCTTCTTTTCATCTATGGTAAATAATGCATCAACAAAGCGCTTTATCACACCAACCCCAGGACTTAACCTTCTATTACTTTCATAATCACTTATTGTTGAAGCAGAAATTTTGATTTGCTTTGATAGCTCTGTTTGTGTTATCCCAAAAAGTTCTCTCCATTTTTTCATAGCACTTCCAGGGCTTTCTGATAAAGCAATCTCTCCGGCGATTTTCTCTTTCAGTTCATCCATTTTTACCAACACTTTTCCTCTTTTTGCTTTTTGTTTTATTCTTTTCTATACTTTTATATAAACTTTCTATATAATCATCTCCAGCATTGCTACTTCCGGTACCTGTTTTATAAGATAAAACTTTGGTGTCAACTTTCGCTTTACGTATCAATCCATATATAATTATCACTATGCTCGCTATAATAAACAATACTGATAACATATCTATTATTGCAATAGGAAATAACTTGCCAATTGGTATTAAAGAGCTTTCTAATTTTGCTGAAACGTTGATGGAATTTGAAGGGCTGTCCGCAGTATTATCTAATACTATATACGTACTTATATTCTTATTGGGTTCTAATATCTCATTTATAAAAGTTCTATTCTCAAAAATAAGCGAAGTATTTTTTTCACCAAACTTTTCTGCATAATATAAGCCATTCGCCGAATTGTTGGTCTGCATTGCAGCCTTCCATTTATTTAATATACTTAAATTAAACGTGTAATAATTCATAGAGTTGCTTGAAAATACCGATACGTATACTAAAGATGAGTTGTCGCTTGCATTTGCGATAGGTATTTCAATATAACTATTATTCCCTACTGTATAGTTTTCAATTACAGTACGTCTCAGAATAAAATGTTGAACAGATATATTTGACAAATACATAATAGCGAGAGAAACTACTAAAATCAACAGACCAGTATAAACGACTTTTTTCCTCATTCAACCACTAATATACCTTTAATTATAATTTTACCTATAATTATAAATATTAACAATTTACAGCACATTATTAGGAAACATCAAATAATAGTTGCAACTTAATTAATATTCAAATATAATACATACTTCTTTTTTGCTTTAGATAAGTTTTTAATTATGTTTTTTTATATAGAAATGTCCAAAGAAGGTAATATAATGGATAATCAACCCAATCGGATTAAAACAGACATAGCTGGATTAGACGATTTATTGTTTGGGGGAATACCTGAGACAAATCAGGTTGTGATAGCAGGCGGGCCTGGCACTGGCAAAACCTTAATGAGTTTTGAGATATTATATCACAATGCAAAAAACGGAATACCTGTAGCATTCATTGCTTTAGAAGAACAGCCAAAAACGGTAATAAAAAACGCCAAACTCGCCTTTAGTAAATTCACGGATATAGATGCACTCATAGACAAGCGCATATTTATCGTTGATGGTGAAGATCCTGCCCTTAAAATATCTATGTCTACAGATTCTCAAATGTACTCATTTGGAAATATCTTATCAGATATAGAAGCAATAGTAAAGGAAAACAATGCCAAAGTTATCGCAATTGACTCTATAACTGTATTAAAACTAATGCTTGGAGATCCATTTACTTATAGAAAAGCAATGCTTTCGATGATTTCTAGCCTTAGAAGGTTAGAAGTTACAAGTATAATAGTATCAGAAATAACCTCATTACAGAGGGCTGATATGAAATCTAGTCAAGATTTCTTTTTATTTGATGGAATTATTAATCTGTATGCAGATACTGGATCAGATAAGAGGGTCCCAATACTTGAAATTTTAAAAATGAGAGGAAGTAAACATAGTTGGATGCTTTCTCCATACGAAATAACAGATACTGGTTTTAAAGTACTTAGTGGAGAATAAGTGAGAGAATATGTTTAACCCTATTAAGGCAGGAAAAGACAGTATGAAAGGTGTAGAAACTAGAAGTAGCTATAAGATAAAATTAACTCTAAGGGATAAAAAGGTACTTTCCATTGCGATAACGATGCTGCTCTTGGTTGTAGCCCTTGTACTGTTGATGCAGATGAGTATACGAAAAACCCAATTCCAGTCTTGTGAAAGTATAGTGGTTCAGGGATATCGCAATAGTTGTTTTGCAAATCTGGCTAACTCAACAAAAAATATTACTATGTGTGCCATGATTAGCAGCAGGAATCTAAGCAATAGCTGTGATCTTAATATCGCATATGCCACTCAAAATGCGCTATTGTGTAATTATATAAATAGCACTTTGCCCATACATGACAAATGTATTTACAATATAGCCGTAAATAAATCTAATTCCACAATGTGTATGTCCCTTTCTAGCCCATACAAATCAGAATGCCTTTACAGCTTAGCAAAGCAAGGAAATTTTACTAACGTCTCACTATGTAATTTAATACAAAATACAACACTATTTCAAAAATGCAAAACTTCTTATTACTACAACACAGCTTTACGCTTCAAATCCTATAAATATTGTAAATTTTTACCTAATTATACAAATACGTCTGAAATGTTAAGCTTGATTAATAAAAATTTGTCAAATTCTTCATTAATTGAAGTGGGCCTAGAGATATCTGAATATAATATAACTCCTCAAGAATATTGTTACCTAAAGCTTGCAAACGAAACAAGAAACATATCCTTGTGCAATTTTACTCATGGGATAGCATATTATATGTGCAATGGTATACTTAACTATACTAAACCTACTTTAAAAAATGAAACATTGAATGAAACTATGGTTTGCGGTTCTCTTAATTCGTCTTTAAAAACAATTTGTGAATATTCATATACTACCGGTTTAGCCTTATCACAGAATAATGTTTCCGAATGCCTTTCTATAAGCAATCAAACCTTTGCAGAAGACTGTATATACAATTTAGCTTCTAGATACAATGATTCTTCATACTGTAAATACATGGCAAACAAAACAGCGATGGCTGCATGTTATCAATTTGTAAAATAATCTGGTTTTATGTTGTCTTATAATAAAGGCATAGTTACATCGATAAAGTATTCTGTAAATCCGTCAGAGGATAAATACACAATACTTTCAAAGAAAACTTTTTTTGCAATTAAAAATAGTTATACCTTAAATTTAGGTGACATTGTAGAATCTGAGGATTTCGGAAGCAAGCCTATCAGGATAGTGAACAGTATGCAAAAACCATTTTATGAAGAATTAATTCAAGAAAGGATTAAAGAAATCTATAACGATGCAAATATTAAAAATGTAAAAACTAACTACGAAAGCAGTAAATTAAACTCCGTCATAAAAATGCTTCCTTTATTAGACAAGATTGCGCAAACCCTGCTAAGGGCAATAATAACAAATACTCCTATAGTTGTACGCTTCCATAACGATGGAGATGGCGCAAGTGGTGCGCTTGCATTATATAAGGCAATAAAAAGTATAGAACCTAAGGTTGGTATACCGGCAAGCGTATCATGGCGTATGAGTAGGGGTATTGCTTATTTAATGGACGATTTTAATGGGGATGAAGTTTTTTTCAATGGATTCAAAAGTATCGAGAAACCCATAATCCTTATTATCGATTTTGGTACAAATCCAGAAAGTGAAAAGGGATTGATTGCAGCTAAGAAATATAATACTATAATAATAGACCACCATATCCTGTACGATGGATTCGATAGCATAAAGCCAGAGTTGTATATTAATCCATGGAATTTTGGAAGCAACTCAAATTTTACTGCAGGAGCTCTTGCAGCAATATTAGCAGAATTGGTCTCAAATCTTGATCTAAACATATTTGAAAAAGCTTCTTTTATAAGTGATTTTAGTAGTTTTGCAAGCTTTGAAGCTGGATCAAAGCATGAAAAAATCGCAGTTGTACTAGATTATCTTACCTCTGCAAGAAAAGGCAGTGGTAAACAAATTGCACCTCCATATATTGATAGCATAATAAGCAACGATGATCTTCTCCAAAATACCTATCTGCACGCAAAGAATCTAATGGCAGATAGTATAGACGCAGGTTTAAGATCTGTTAAAACTTATCAATCTAGCTTAGCAACAATACATGTTTTAAATTTTGAAGACATAAAAAACAACAATGACTATCCTCTTCCAGGTAGATTTAGCTCTGCATTGCAGCAAAAATTTGAAGAGTTAGACAATCAAAAATCAATCACTATTGTTTATTATGGAAACTTCATCTCTGTAAGAATCAGCAAAAGTATAAGCGAACGCGCAGATATATTAAGTAAAATAAACAATCTTAAGATTGAAACAAATGGTTTAGTGACTGGCGGTGGTCACAAAGAGGCTGTAAGCATAAAGGCAGGCGAAGAAAACATCAGAAAAATCTTAAAAAGGCTTCTTTTTCTTTTTGGTGTCCGCATAGACGAAACCTATATATAGAAATGCATAAATTATTAAAATTAGAAGCACAGTAATCAAAAATTCTCTATCAAATACTCTTGTTCCTTTTTGTTTAAATCATACTTGTATTCTATATATTCGCTGAGTTCCTCCTCAGGAATCCCATTTTGCAATGCTCTCTTCATCTGCTTGGCTAATATCCTTATTTCACTATTTATAATACGTTTTTTGCTTTCATGAAAAATGGTTTGCATCTTTGTTGCTATTATATCCACATACCCTCTCTCTTTTTTTGTTCCGCTTAAGTATTTTATTGCCCTAGGGAAAATATACCTATGTAATTTGTCTACTCCATCAACTTTAGACAATGCCACCCCGCTAGTCATAAATGCATTTGCATATCTCCAGTAGGTATAATACTGGGTCTTTGTTGCATTAGTGTAAAACATCGAGGCAATTGCAAGCATATTAAAGGCGCTAGATACATCATTCATGTTGTAGTATCTTACAGGTATATTTTCTTCTACCCAGTTTAGAAGCATGTCGTTTGGAATGTCAACATTAGAGAAAGCCCTAAGAGGCCCTGCAAAGCTGTTGGACAAGAATATATGATCAAGAAGGTTGAAAATGTCTATTTTTCTATCTCTTACCCCAAGTAACTCTGAGATATCCCCCTCCATGTTTTCAATAGCAAACAGATCATTTATTGCACTTCTTATATCCCCATTCGACATTTTTGCAATCAATTCAATGTTTTCATTACTAACTTTAAGAGAAAGTCTTTTACAAACATTGTCAAGCGCTTTTTGAACTGCAGCTGCATCTAATTTATAAAACTCTACTGATTCTACTTTATCCCTAAGGAAGGCAATTTTTTGATCCCATCTATTATTGGCAGTAAATATAATAGGGTGCTTTGACTTATCAATTAATTCAGTAATAGCAACATTTGCCCCTTTATCAAAGCGCATTACAAGTTCATCAATTTCATCAAGTAAAATAAGGTTGTGTCTGTGGAACAATGAATAAGAAGTAGCAGCAGGCATCAATTTGGACAACATAGATTCTTTATCCCTATAATTACCAGCGTTAAACTCTACTATATTCCACCCGTATTTTTTTGCCAAAAGCTCAGCAGATGCCGTTTTTCCATTTCCTGGAGGTCCAAACAATAGCAAGGGTTTAACTTTTCTACCTTTTTCTACTTCCGTTGCAAAATATTCTAGGCGTTTTATTGCTTTATCATTACCTAATATATCCTCTAAACTATTAACACCATAAAAATCATTTACTGAAAAGTTGCCTTTTTCCATAATTTCAATCCGCATAAGTCAATCTTAATAATATTATGTTTTATTAATAATATTTAAACATAACTAATTTACATCAAAAAGTGTTCTTAAATGGCTACAAAAATGAAGCCTGAAGTAAAAGTTCCATATCACATAGCGTTAATACCTGATGGAAATAGACGCTGGGCTAGATCACACAAAATAAAATTTTTTAATGGATATAACTTAGGTGTCAAAAAATTTGTTTCATTCAGTATATGGGCAAAAGCGCTTGGCGTAAAAGTTTTAACTGTGTGGGCCCTTTCTACTGAAAATCTTAAGAACAGGAGCAAAAGCGAGCTCAACATTTTGTTTAAGATATATATAAAAGCGGCTAAAAGTGTTGAGATACTAAAAATGCTTAGGGAGAATAATGCAAAGGTAAATGTTATAGGTAATTTAAATCTGCTACCCGCAGAAGTAAGGAAAGCATTACATTCATTAGAACGAAAGACAAAAAACTATAGTGAATTTACCATAAACCTCCTAATAGGTTATGGTGGAAGAGAAGATCTTATCTACGCCTTAAGGCACTCAAAAAAATCTCAAACTGCTTCTGATGAAACATTTAAGAGCTACCTCATAACCTCAAAGGTTCCAGATGTTGATTTAATTATAAGGACATCAGGAGAAAAACGTCTATCCGGTTTTTTGCCTTGGCAAGCAAGCTACTCCGAACTTTATTTTGCTAAAAAATATTGGCCAGATTTTAATAAGGATGATTTAAGAAAAGCCATAACTAATTATTCTAAAAGGGAAAGAAGATTTGGTAAGTAAGATATATAGTGTTTTAATGCCTAAAAACTCTGAAGACCCATTAAGTAATAATAAAATCTTCCTAAAGAGCATACCCAGAGTTTCCACACTGCTTGTTATCTTAATTTTTATTGGTATCTTGGTAGGGCTTAGTGCGGTTTCTATAATGGGTACAATCTTCAAATATAGCATAGCAAAAGGTGTGCTAATAGGGATGATAACTGGTACCTTGGTGCTAATTGTTCCTACGCTTTTGACAGTAATCTTTCTGAAGTTGCTAAAAAGCTACATAACTACAAAATATCTTTTATTTATATCGATTATTGGAGTCGGTGCATACTCGATTTTCTTGCTTTTAGGAAATGCATTATTTGCTATTACTCATAATTATGGAATATCAGCAGCAATAATTATTGTCGGAGATGCAAGCATATATGGCTGGTGGTTCTTCATTATGAAAATACTTATTGGAAAGCAGAAAAGTTCCATAGCAATACCCTTTATACAACCAACTTTAAACCTGCTCATATACTTGCCCTATAGCAAATTCATATTCACTTTTTCAATACCTCTCGGAGTATTGTTAGCTAAGCTGTATGCAGCGATTTTTATATTCCTGCTGATGGGGTATATGATACTTTATATATTTAACAAACCCTTCAAAAAAAGCGTAGGTTTCCAGGCTATAGATGCAATGTCACAGTTTATCCAAAATTGGCTCTTCAATATTGATACTAATCCCCCACTGGGAATTTCAAATATCGGGATAAATTCAAATATAAATACAGACACAATTGTTTTTAAAAGTGGCAAATCCTTAAAGGCAATATTCTTTATTCCAGATATACACTATGGACCTTTGGGTTCTATAGGGGGCAGTAATTTCCCATACTTACTAGAAAGATACGCACAAACTACCTTTAAAGTTCCCGCATTCATAATGCATACTGCTGTAAATCTAGATAAAAATCCTATAGCATCAAATGAGTTTCCATTATTGAGTAATGCATTAAAAATATCCGTTGAAAAATGCCTAAATAGAGAAGGTACCACAGAGATACAGTATTACTCAAGCAACTACAAATCTGCTAAAATTAATGTATTATCGATGGGTAAAAATGCTCTAGCATCATTTACTAGGGCTCCACATGTCACTGAAGATATAGCACCTGACGTGGCAAAAATATTCAAAAACAAAATGGAAAACAAGTTCGGTTATGTGATGCTTGTTGATTCGCATAATTCAAGGTATGAAGAAGCTCCTAAAGAGGAATTAGATGGAGTAATCGTAGGTTCGCGAATTTTTGAAGATTATGTCAAGGCTATAGACAAATTATCAAAACCATTGCATTCAAACAGGCAATTAAAGATGGGTGTAGCTTCAATTGAACTTTTTAATGCGATGGGCAGGCCAAAAGACTTGACAAATGGGAATTTAAATATCGCAATATTCGCATTTAATAGCTTTAAAAATGCAATTCTGCAATTTAATTCGAACAATATATTACCAGAATTAAGGAACAAGATTGTGCGCCATGTAAAAAGGGTTTACAATATCGATTTAGAGGTTTACACAACTGATACCCACGCGGTAAATACCTTAGATCTTGATGCATCAAATGTTTTAGGTAGATATTCTAACCACTCAAAGATAATTAAATATGTAGATATAGCAATAAAGCGTGCATTATCAAACATAGAGAATGTTTCAGTTCTGCGGCAAAGCTACACAATACCAAATTTTAAGGTGTGGGGTCCTAGTTCAAGAGAAAGGCTCGAGGCAGTTTTAGAATCTGTATATGAAATTGCAAAAATAATGGTCCCTATAGTAATTGTAAGTGCTTTTATAGTTGCTACTTTAGTCATATTAATAATTTAAATAGTGTATTTGGATGCAGAACCTAATCATTGTTATTTTTTCGTTTTTACAGCTTGTGCTTGCCTTATTTTTGCTAATATACGTAATAAAAAAGGACCATCTTAAAAAAGCATTTAGGCTATTAATTTACATATTGTCAGGCTTTTTGGTCTCTGTTTTATTTTTATTTCTGTTTAACGATATTAAGTTAATTTATCTTGTCATAATCATATTATTCAGTACTGTAATCTTGTCAAATCTATTGGCTTATTCATATATAAGAAAAAAATATACTTTTTTTGCATCTATGGCCCTATTGGTCCTAGGTATACTCCTATATAGTTCTATTACAAAAATCCTTACAATTGCAGGAGTTTTTGGAATTGGCCTTTTTTTTGGGCTTCTCTATACAGAGCAGATCGGACTTATAAAAAGGTTAAGGGAAGAAACAAAAAAAGCCAAAAGCACAGAGATTAATCGCGACGTGTTTCAAATTGTTTTAGGACTAATATTATTAACTATCTTGGAATTATATAAGGAAGGGCCTTTGCTAATATTTTCATTTATACTAATAGCATATGCATTCAATGGATTATATTCAAAATCTGGCTTTCTTAAGAATTTCTACCGATTTCTTAGCCACTTTGAAAGAAGGAAAGAATATTATGGACTTGGTGCAGCATACATTGCATCTGGTACTGCCATATTAATAGGATTTATAAGCAACATTGGCTTCTTAGAAGCTTCAATAGCGGTGCTATTTTTTGCCGATTCAATTGCAACAATTGTAGGTATAAAATTTAAAAAGCAAATTAAATTGCCATATAACCATAAAAAAACACTTGCAGGTTCTATTGCCTTTTTAATTGTAAGTTTTATCTCTCTCTATCTCATAAACTTTAGTTTAGTCTCTGTTTTGATAGTTTCAATAACACTTACTATAATAGAAAGTGCGAGTAACTCAATAGACGATAATATCTTGTTGCCTGTTGCACTTGTTATATTCTATTACTTAATGTACGTATCTTGTGCTTCTTTGTAAAATTTTATCGCGTTTGTTATATCTATTTTTTCAGAGTATTCATTTTTGTAAGGTGTTTCTAGTATATAAGGCCCATTGTGAAAAAGCTTAGTGCTAAAAAAATTTATAAAACCCTCTTTCCCAATGTATCCCTCTCCAATATGCCAGTGCCTATCCAAACCACTTTGCAGTGGAAATTTTGAATCATTCAAGTGTATGAGCTTTAGCTTTTTAGAGCCAATTTTTTGGTCAAATTCGGATTCTAATTTTTTGACCTTATCCATGTTGCGTAAGTCATATCCGGCGGCAAAAAGGTGACATGTATCAATGCACACGCCAATCCTTTCTGATTTTAAGTCATTTATAATCTGTGCCAGTTCGCCAATACTAGAACCTATACTATTCTTATACCCAGCAGAATTTTCAAGCAAGATTGTGCAATTCTGTGTATTCTCAATTATTCTAGATAAGGCCTCTTCAATATGTATCAAGCCTTCATTATACCCGTGACCCAAATGCGATCCAACATGAAAAACAATATTATCTATCCCAAGTCTATTACATGCATTGATATTTTCTATACCTAAGGTAATACTTTTCTCAAACACCTCGTTGTTAGGAGAAGCAAGATTGCACAAATATGGCATATGTGCAAATGCAATGGTATCATATTCTTTATTTAGCAAAGCAAATCTTTCCGCTTCTATACCTGTCAAAGTCTTGAATCTCCAAGATCTAGGGTTTGAAATAAAAAGCTGATAAGCCCCATATCCCTGCTCTTTAGAGACCCTGGCTGCATTTAATATACTGCCTTTTGTAGATAGATGAAAACCAAATCTTATGCTGTGCATGAAATCAGTAAGTATGAATGCCACTAATCAATTAAATATGGCTCTATTTAAAAATGTTACTTTTCTATTAATTTGCACGGGGTGTTTTAAGTGGGTTTTAATAAGAAGAGAGGATTTAGTTTTTATGATATTGAAGAGTATCTAAAGGATGCCGGAGCGACTAAAGTAAATGAAAAAGCGCTTGTAAGCTTTGAAAAAGAACTTGAAGAAGCTGTAGATGACCTTGTAAATGGGGCTTCTGTTTATGCAAATTATGCTGGCAGGCAGAAGATAATAAAATATAGTGATGTTGAACTCATGAAATCATGCAAACCAAAAAATGTTCTATTTTTTAATAAGGTTAAAAAAAATAATAGGTATCATGCAAAGAAACGAGGGCTTGTATATATCAAAAAAGCAAGTGCGCAAAGTGCAGCAAGAACGCAAGTGCCACAAAGCCTGCTTCAATAAGTGCCATATACAAGGATACCTCCCATTCTTTGCATTTCTTTAAGTTCATTATTAAATGGGTCCAGCTGTATATACGTTTACTATATGGAGCTTTGAACGTACCATCAGGCTGCATTTTTCCAAGGTCAGTAACATTAAATTTTTTTATTGCGTGCAATATGAATTCAACAAACCAAGGTATAAAAACAATTATCCCGAATGCTTCCATATTGCCAACAATCATAAGTACAACAATGATTGCACCTATTGTATAGGAGAAACTGTCTCCAGGCAGCACTTTTGCTGGATACATTGCAAAAATTAGAAATGCAGCAAGCGTAGCTATAGTTATTGCTGCTATAAGAGTACCTATATAAGTGCCAATAATTATGCTATATATAAGAAACCCAATCATCATTACAAAAGCAGGCTCGCTTGCAATTCCATCAAAGCCTCCAAGCAGGTTATAAGCATTAGCAGCAAATATCACTGCTAACGGTATTATAAGCAATGGATAAAATATGCCGAAGTTTACCATTCCAAAGAAAGGTACATCAACTAGTGCATTTCCTGCATTTATAGCCATGAGTGGCAGTGCACCAATAAGCGATAACAATGGTTTTTGCCACTGTTTTAGCCCTTTTCTTATATCTTTCATACCTGTTGTCTTTTCAGCTTTGCTTTTTACATTTATATCATCAAGCAGGCCCCCTAAAGATATAAGCATTACTGCAAGTATCGTTGCATAAATATACGTAAGTGAAGCTACAGGCACATAAAAAGGTTTTGTTGGTGATGGGAAACTTGCTCCAAAGATGTAAACTAATAATCCTGTAGCGAAGCCGAAGGCTACAGCAACACCCCCACTAGTAGGCACTATTGGTTTGTTTTTCTTATTGTGGTCTATCGAGACTACCCCAGATTCAAGCATATACCCTTTTACAAATAGAAGTGCGATTACTGTTACTATAAACGCAACAATTGTCGGTATGATTATAGTCAGGTATGTATGGTACGTTGTATCATCCAAACCAAAAGGTTATCTTAATATATATGCTTAACATTTAAATAATATGTATATGCCCTTGTAGTATAACTTGGATAGAACGCGGGCTTGCGGAGCCTGTAATCCGGGTTCAAATCCCGGCAAGGGCGCTTATCAT
>JBMFTN010000012.1:0-16596 GCA_049966995.1 Candidatus Micrarchaeia archaeon | reverse complement strand
ACCTCTTTTGAATAAGGAAACCATGATTTTCTTTTTTGAAGTGTATATATAAAATAGTTTTCTATATTAATTCAAGGCTGCATCCAATCTATTTCATAGTATTCGTAAAGGCTGCCTTGGAAGGATATGCGCCTTACCTTGTAGTAGGTTACAGCTGTCTCTCTGTCTGATATTGCTATTATGAGCTCCAGCTTGTGCTCCTTTGCTGCATTTATTATTGCAGAAAGCTCGCTGCCACCTATATATTCGTCTTCGCTTAAAGAAAGCATTCCATATCTGGGCTTGTCAGTGCCTGGGGATTCTATGCCGCCCTGCTTTCTGTGGTATAATACAAAATCAATGTCCAGGTTTTTCTTTCTGCTTACTCCAGGTATTGCCAGTATGAAAGTCTTTCTCACTGAGTGTGCCACTCTTATGGCGCGGGCCCATTCAGATATCAATAATTTAGCATCGCGAGGGAATACATGCACCACATGCCTTGAATGCATCCAGTTTGAATCATCTTTTACAGGTCTCGCACCTGGAAAATATATACGGAAGTGGGTGCCAAACTTGAAGCCTGTCTTTACCACATAGCCTGCTTTTCTCCAGTCTTTATAGACTTCATAGAGCTTTGTGAAATACGGCCTTCTGGTTTCAGCTATGCCCGCTATTTGCGATTTTGAGAAGTTTTCAACTTTCAGAACACCATTTTCCATTAGGAAAAGCGTTTCGTATATGTCCAGCTTGTTCAGCGAGCCGTGGTCGCTTAGCTTGTACGTGCCGTACTGGCCAAACCAGTAGTCCGTATATATGCTCTTTGCATCTTCTGATTTGTCAAGGATTGTTGTAAGATCTGCAGGGAAGAATATGCCGCTCAATGAGTACTTCTTGAGCCTGAGCTTTTCTACAGGATAGGTCTTTGCTTGCATTTCGTTGAGCGAGCCCATGCTTGCGGGATTTGGTATGGCAACAAGGCCGCGATCCCTCCAATCTTTGTATGTGAAATAGCGCGCCATGAACTTGCGCCTTGAGCTGAACGCGCTTGCCACCTTGTTGAATGTCATGCTCACACCACTAGTGCTTGTGCACGATGCATTTCTCACATCGATAAGGTACAGTGCCTCTTCTGGATAAAGCACAAGCTCATCTCCAGCTTTTACACCGTAGAAACTCTCCTGCAGTATGCTCTTTGTTGATTGGTCTAAAACGAAAAGCTTCTTTGTGCGCTCATCAAACATTATGCTAAGCATATGCTCAACCTATTTCAACAATATTCAAGGCATGCATTGATTCAATTTCGATGTCTGCCAGTTCTGATGGCAGGATCATGACTGCAGGGCCGCTTTCAAACTTTGAATTCTTAAGAGTGCCCAAAGCGCCATAAACCTTCTTTATGTTGGGCCTGCCGAGATTAAGCAGAGCAAGGAGCTTTGTGCTTTCATTTATTAATCCGTTATGGTAAACTTTTTCTGCCTCTTCCAGTATGCCGATTGCTTCATTTATTGGTATTGATGCACTGCTTTTGCTGTCGTAGTCAAGAAGCATAAGCGAATGCAGGTTGCTTCTTCGGTTTGAAAGCAGGGTCTGGTAGAACGATACGGGCTTGTAGTGCTCATGCCATCTCGGTATTGTGCATGCATTGCCAAATTTGTAGAAGTCAAGGCCGCTTTCGCCAATTGCAACTGTTATGATTGAAGATGAATGCATAACCTCTATTGGCACACCCTGCTTCTTTGCTTCTATTGCTATGGTTTTGTGCGTTGTTGCTATGAGAGGATCTCCACCAATTATTATAGAAACATCATGGTCCTTAGCCCTTCCTACAATTACATGAACATTCTCTTCCATATCTGACCTTGAAAGCATGCTTATGTTTTTTCCAGTTGCTGCTTCTATCAAATTAAGCGCATTGGTATCAATGTTTGATGTGTATGTGTCTGCGTATAGTTCACTTTTTTTCATTATCTCGATTGCGCTTATCGTCAGATCTTTGCTTGATATACCCGTACCCACTAAAAAGAGCAATAAATACACCGTTAGTCCTTAATGCCGGATGGAGTTACTTTTATCACACACTCGCCTTCAGGCATGTTTGGGGAATCCACAAGCCTTACTATCCTCTTATCCTCCTTGCTCTTTCTTAGGTATAGGCGTGTTGTTGCTGCGTGTGCCAGCACGTTTCCACCTATTGGGGTTGTTGGATCTCCAAAAAGTATGCCTGGATTGTCCATTACCTGATTAGTAACATAAACTGCAATGTTGAACTTGTCAGCAAGCTGCTGCAGCCTGTGCACATGCTGATTGAGCTTCTGCTGCCTTTCGCCAAGTGCACCTCTTCCTATGAACTCAGAGCGAAACAAGGATGTCAGCGAATCTATAATAATAAGCTTTATGCCTTTCTCCTGTATGAGCTTGTCTGCCCTTTGTATGGTGAGTATCTGCTCTTCTGTAGATACCGCCCTTACAACATAAATGCGGCCCAATGCGACTTTCGGGTCGATACCTTTGTCTTTGGCTATTTCTGCAATGCGCTCTGGCCTGAATGTGCCTTCAGTATCAACAAAAAGCACAGCGCCATCAATTCCTCCCTCTTCTTTGGGGAGCTGAGCGTCTACGGACAACTGGAAAGCAAGCTGCGTTTTGCCGCTTGAAAACCTGCCATATGCTTCTGTTATTGCATTTGTTTCGACACCGCCACCAATAAGCTCGTCAAGATCCTTTGAGCCTGTGCTTATCTTGCCGAGTTCCTTCCTTTTTTCTGATACTTCTTCTGCAGTTTCAAATTTTACAGTTGTAGATTCCTGTGCAGCCATTATTGCCTTCTTTGCTGCCTCTACGCTCATGCCTGTAATTTCACTCAACTCGTGTGGGGCAAGGGTGGCAACCTTTTCAAGAGTGTCTATTCCTGAATTTTTAAGCTTTTCTACTGTCGCTTCGCCTATTCCAGGCAAGTCTTCTATACCTTCGATGCTTTTTTCCTTGGCCGTTTAAAACACCATTTTTGCCATTTTGCATTGAAATTTATCAAGCAAGAAATGCGCCTAATGCTTACAATAGTTATAATGTATGGATAAATATAAAATCGCTTGTATGCAAAGTGCCATTGGATTTTTTGCCATTTGTTTGGAGTAGTTAAAGGTTGCATTGGTTCAAAAGTAGCACTGAGCTAAATATTTATAATTATGTTTGCTATTATTATAAACAATAAAGAAGGATAAGTGCCAGCGCAGTTGCGCGCTGGCAAGGCGACCAGTTCTTCACGACCTTCCTACAGTAGAGAACCCGTAATAATAGTGAGTAACATAGATTTAAAAACCTTTCTTAATAGCGGAATATTTCAATAAAATGGAATCTATATGACTTTTTTGACTTTGGATAAAAAGGGAACATTGGGAGGGCTTGTTCTCGCTGCTTTGTTCCTTTTTTTGGGAAAGCAGTTTGGAATCCTCTTCCTTGCTTCAATGATCACATTCCTTGTGCTATCTGCAATTGTAACACACACTGGCACAGGAAGGAAGAAGAAGCTAAAAGTATATGAGAAAAGCAGGGGCATAAAGAATGTGCTGTCAAACGGGCTTGGCCCATTTATAATGGCTCTGATATTCTTTGTGCTTTCAAACCATGCAATGCGGGGAATAGAGATACTTTCAATTGTAGGGTTCATGGGCAGCGTTGCCGCCATAACATCTGATAAATTCGCAAGTGAGATAGGCGTACTTGGACCGCCGCCGCGCATGCTCCTTACATTTAAAAAGGTAAAACGGGGGGTTTCAGGAGGAGTAAGCGTCCTAGGATTGATTTCAAGCCTTGCTGCTGCATTTATGATCTCTCTCCTTGTTCTACCTTATTCGCAATACATGTCAATGCTAAACGGAACGCTTGTTTTCTACCCTGCAATCGCTGTGGCAAGCATAAGCATAGGGGGCTTCGCTGGCAATATTATTGACTCTGCTCTTGGCTATTACGAAGAGCATGGTATTGGGAACAAGTTCTCAACGAATTTTGTGTGTAGCCTTAGTGGGGCCGTGATCGCCATACTGGTATATATTGCCCTTTAGGTTTTTAAAAAGCAGAATAAGAATGAAATAAGAAGCATGTATTTCATGCTTAACGTATGTAAGTGGGCTTCTGAAACTCCTTTGGCTCTGATATTATATTGTTCTGCTGCTCAAGCTCTTTCAGAAGCTTTGCCGTTTCTTCTATCATCTTGTCTATCTTGCTTGTGTCTACTTTAAGGCCAAGCTTATTAGCCAAAACAAGCAGCACTGCCTTTGCCGCTGCTGGATCTACATCAAGAACTCCGGTTTCTCCCATTAGGCATATGCCATCAATCTTTTCCATCTTTGCAAAAGCGATGAGAAGCCCAGCAGAACCCCATATTGCTCCTTTGGTCTTGCCTAATTCAACCCCAAGCTTTGAAAATTCTTCTGCGATTTTTTTGGATGTTGCATTGGCAAAAACTTTTGGTTTGTTTATTATAGATTCTGATTCCGAATAGCCACCAATTGTATAAACAAAAGATCCGTGCAAGACGTTTTTGAAGAATTTTATTATCCTGCTGTTTACTTCATACTGGCCTTCTGGTGTAATTGCCTGGACATCTCCCGTAAGCAAAACAATGTCGTTGCTGCCGTTTTTTGATTTTATGTAGTAGAAGCGGTTGTTGACAAGGTGTATGCCGCCATCCTTGCGCATTACCACCTGGTGAGGAAAGTGCGGAGAGTACAATACAGCGAATTTTGTGGCTGAAAACTCCCTGCGCAGGTTTTCTGCAACCAGTTTGCCGACATTGCCGATACCAGGTAGCCCTACAATCAGTATGGGCTTATTCAGCTTTACGCCTTTCTTCATTTTTATTATTGTATTTAGCATTTTATCATTAAGTGTCGAATATACTCTCCTTCTCCTTCTTAAGCTTTTCTTTTTCAAATTCAACTATGCCTTCAGGTATTGAGTTCTTGAGCAGGCTTTCCACCTTCTTTATCTTGCCTTCAGCTTGGTCGTAATCTTCGCCTTCTGCGGTTATATGGTATTTTGGCGCGCTTATGTATGATATCTTCACATTTAGCTTACTGGCTTTTGCAAGTGCATTCCTGAGTTCAGTCACGCCACTTTCAGTATTGTTTGTAGAAATTGTAGCTATATATGATACGATATAGCGCTTTCCTTTTTTTATTTTTTCTAGCTGCTCTATAAATGCGTCTTTTATCTTTTTGTTTATTTTTGAAGCCTTAAATTCTGGAGTTTGGCTTATAGCGTTTTCTGCAAAATTTGTATAAGTTCCAAATTCCTCTTTTATATGGTTGTTTATTGAATCCTGTTCAGCTTCCAAATGCGAGGCTTTTATAAGCTGATGTACCATTGCAGTAAATCTTTTTTCAAGATTGTAAAGCCTTATCTTCTCCTTGGCCTTGCCTTGCGGCACTTTTTTTATCGAGACATCAATTGTTTTTCTTTCGTTGTCGTAAAACACAACGCTGCATACTACAGTCTGCCCTTCGTGTATGAATTCGTGTATGTTTTTTATCCAACCAGATGACACTTCTTTTATTGGTAGGAATACCTCCATGTTGCCGTATTCTGGTAAAGTGCAGTAAGCGCCGAAAGGCATCACTTTTGATATCTGGGCAATTACAAACTCGCCGATCTTTGGTCTGTTTATATATTTGGTTTCAGGCATGATCACGCCTTAATTTCTATTTTCTTTTTTGTTCTTGAGCCCATGACACGCTCCACATTGTAATGGCATACCTTGCATTCAAGTATGACAACCTGGTGCTTTCCGGTCTTTTTTGAATGCACCTTCGGCTCTACACTTCCTACATAACCCTTTATTGCTCTGTTGTGCCTCCTTGTTGCTTTTCCTAATGCTCTCTGTGGGCTTGATGAAGGCCTTTTTACTATGTGTGGGGTATGCTTGCCACATTTAGGGCAGTACGTGACTATCTCTCTTGGCATTTCCATTTTTACCATCTTGCTATATTTTTTCACATATTGAATTGTTTAAAAGGAATATTGCATCTTCATCTATTGATTCTACTTCTATTATTTTGTCTTTTGTTAGCGGCCCAATTTTATTGCCAGAAGGCAATATTATTTCTGGGATATCCTTGCAAACTTTCAATACAACCTTATTATGATCATCTTTACTTATATTAAGCTTTTCTGCTTTTGCCTCTTTTTTTATTGTTTCGTAAAAACTTAATTCAGTGTCATCAACGCTGTTTGGAAGAGGTTTGTTATACGCCACGTATACTAGTATTTTTTGCTTTCTTCTTTCAAACATGTCGAGTATTGTTTTGGTTGCATTTGCTTTTTCAAGGTCGTTTTTTATCTCTTCGTTTATTGTCTTTATTACACTTTTATAAAAATCTTTCGGCACAGGCAGCAATATGTTTGTCTTTTTTTCATCTTGAGCCATCTTCCAAATTTCACTATACGAGAAATAATCTGGCATTGAGCATACCCCACAATTCCGCTATTCGCGGCTCTCTTTATTATATATACATGCAATATTAGCAATTAAATTAATAAATATAGAGATTTAAAAAAACGTAAAAAATAATACCGGAATTGAGGGGGATAAAATAGCGAGGAGTGGATTTGAACCACCGATCTCCGGGTTATGAGCCCGGCGGGCACTCCAGACTACCCTACCTCGCTATATACAAAGAATAATGAAGCCCAACAATTATAAATAGATTAGCTAGAAGATGCAAAATATTTATTCGCTTGTAGCTGCTGTCTTTTCTTTAAGGGTATCTTGATTGCCTTCTTTCTTATTTACATCAAGCGTACCTGAAACTAAATTTTCCACATCTTTCTTGTCTATCCTTTCAAGCTGGGCATTACAAGTCTTGCAGCGAAATTCAGACTCAAAAGCAGCATCAAAAGTATATACAAATTTTTCATTGTCAAAACATTTTCTGCAGATAAAATAGTCATTGCAGCTGTCATTCATAACAATCTTGTTTGCATTAAGGCTTTTTATATAATCAAAAAACGTCGGCAGCTTGTTCATGTTTATGTACCAGCCAAAAGAAAGCCATCCATTATTGTTCTTGGATATGTGGTAATTTGTAACCCCATAACCCTGAAGTATGTTCAATATCCTCCTTACAGCATTCACCTTCATATTCAGCGCATCAGCAATATCCTCATCTGTTTTTGGAGTTGAAAGAAGCTCTATAACCTCTAAAGCCCTTTTGCTTACATTCTTTTTTAAATAATCTGCTGCATACTCGTTAGTTAAAATTGTATTGATAATGTCGCTTGCATTCTCAGGTATGGTTACATTTAACATTTTCTTTTGGCGCTTCATTTTATTTTTAAGCTCCTGCTTTCCTGCATTTTTAATTATTTTTGCGCTACCCTTAGCATGTAAGCTACCAGGCATGCGCTTGATCTTATTCTTAGCAGAAGTCCTTTTAATTTTTATTTTTTTATTTTTAGTATTAGTTTTCGGGTGGCGAATTGCGCCTCTTTTTGTTGCCATAATAAACACCAGCTGCAAGATATATTATTCATTTCAGTGTATTTATACATTATGTTTTTTTCCATATTATATACAAGGTATTGAATTTCTGCAATGCCACAAAAGCACGGGCAGAATACAAAACAACATAACTATAAATAATTATCGCAACAAATACTCTTACATTATTATCTATATTTATGCTATATATTATGCTTCATCGAATGAAAATGTTGGTATTTATGGGCACATATAAAGAAATGAAATCTGCATTTCAAAATGAATACAAGGAGCGCAGCGCCATTTATAAAAACAGGCTTTCAGAGTGGTCACAAGACCCACCTATAAAAAGGCTAGAAGGGCCTACCAATATTCCAAGGGCAAGAGAGCTTGGCTATAAGGCAAAGGAAGGCATAGATATAGTAAGAGTAAGGGTTCATGGTGGCTCACGCAAGCGCAAGGAACATGGTGGCGGAAGGAAGCCATCCAAATCCGGAAGATATTTTACAAGAGCAAAATCCCTGCAGTCTATTGCAGAAGAGCGCGTTTCAAAAGCATATCCAAACTACGAAGTCCTCAATTCATATTTTGTCGGCAAAGCAGGTTCAACAGAGTATTATGAAGTGATAATGCTCAACAAGCAGTCAAAGGTGCTAATGTCAAGCCCATATTACAGTGCGATAATGTCACAGAACGGCAGAGCCCAACGCGGCCTTACAAGATCTGGGCGCAAGCACAGGGGTATTGCAAGAAAAGCTTATGGTACAATTTCAATGAGGCCAAGCAAACGCTCTAAGATCCGAAGCAATCCTAAATGATCAAATGGATTATGTAATAAATACAACCATAACAACAAGCGGCGCATATGCAAAAGCGCTTGGGCTTAAAAAATTTTCAAAATATAAAAGAAGCACAATGAGTGCCTCAGTAAAAAGAGGAAAGCTTGTAATACAGATAAATTCAGAGGATATGACGGCGATGCGTGCGGCAGTAAACTCAGTGCTGCGCGATCTCCAAGTTGCTGCGTCAGCAATTCCGTTAAAAGGCAAAAAAAGTAAAGTATATAAAGATATATAAGATAAATATAGAGATTAAATAAGTTAAGCAGATCGAAATATACAGCAAAATCGAATGCTGTTTCTTATTTGATGGTTTTACAATGCACAGAGGCTCTTTACAGTATTGGCACAAAAGGCGCGCCAGTAGGCGCCTGCCTAGGCTGCGCTCTATCCCACAATTAGGCAAAGAATCACTGATTACAAACATAATTGCTTTCAAAGCAGGAATGACCCACTTGGGCTTTATAAATACGGCAGAATCCGCTTCAAAAGGGACTGAAATTATAAAGGCATGTACAATTTTAGAAATACCTCAAATGGAAGTCTACGGTATAAGGCTTTACAAGAAGGATGACAATTTCTATGATACTACAGCAACGGAGATACTGAGCAAGGCAGTAGCAAGCAAGCTTAAAATAAAAAACATAAAAAATGACGAATCAAAAATATCCTCAATAAAACAGAATCTTTCAGGCTATTCAAACGTGCGGGTGCTCATTGCCGCATATCCAAAAAGCGTTGGCCTCGGAAGCCATGCAATAAGGTTTGAAGCTGGAGTTGGCGGGAGCACAGTTGCAGAGAAATTTGAAATAGCGGCATCGATTCTGGGAAAAGAAGTTTTTGCCAGCCAGGTTTTCAAGAATGGCGAATATGTTGATCTGGCTTCAATAACAAAAGGTAAAGGTTGGCAAGGCCCTATAAAAAGATTCGGCACAGCGCGCCTTTCCCATAAAGCAACTCAAAAAGTAAGGCACATAGGAACCCTTGGGCCGTTCAAGCCCCCAAAAGTCCTATTTACTGTGCCACAGGCTGGTCAAACAGGTTTCAACTATAGGACAGAGCATAATAAATACATATTTAAGGTTGGCTCAAAGAATGACACAAGCCAGGTAAACCCTCCTGGTGGATTTGTAAATTATGGCAAAATAAAGAGCGATTACCTAGTTGTTGGAGGTTCGGTGCCAGGCCCTGCAAAGCGCATTGTACAGGTAAGAAAATCAATACTGGTAAGAAATGCAAAAGGCATAAAGGAGCCCAAGGTTACGTTTATAGCAAAGTGATCATATGTATAATGTTTTTCAAATTGACGGGAAGGTCAAGAAGGCAATAGAGCTTCCGCAAATATTCAATGCTCAAATCAGCATGCCTTTGATAAGGCGAGCAGCGATTGCAGAAATGACAAGAAAGCTTCAGCCTCAAGGCCATGATCTTCTTGCGGGAATGCGCACTACCGCAGCATATTTTGGAGCAATGAGCTCATACAGAACAGGAAGGCATATGGGTATAGCAATAAGGCCAAGGGAAAAACTCGGAGGAGGCACACAGGGTAAGGTCAAGAGAATACCTTCAGCAGTAAAAGGCAAGCGTGCACATCCTCATGTTGTTGAAAAAATATTAATAGAAAGAATGAATGCCAAGGAATATCAGAAGGCAATAGCTTCAGCAATAGCCTCAACGAAATTTGATGTACAATCAAGCACTGTAAAATCCTCACCCATAATAGTGGGCGATGAGATAGAAAGCATAAAAAAGACAAAGCAGCTTGTTGATGTCCTTAAAAAGCTTGGCATAGAAAACTACATTGAATCAGGCCACGATCCATCTATACGCAAAGGCATAAGGAGGAATTCGCGTGCAAGGCATTTCAAAAAAGTTCTTTTGTTTGTGTTCAGCAAAGATGTAGAGGCAAAAAAAGCAGCAAGAAACATACCCGGCGTTGACGTTTGCGATGTTAATTCATTGACAGTAAGCGCGCTTGCTCCAGGAGGAAATCCGGGAAGGATTAGCATATGGAGCGAGTCAGCAATAAGTGCAATTGAAAGCGCAATTAATAAATATAAACTGTAAGGTTATATTATGACAACGCTCATATATCCATTAGCAACGGAAAAAGCAATAGGTGGCATTGAAAAAAGTAATACCATCACATACATTGTGGCTTTGAATGCAACAAAAAAGAGTGTAAAGGAGGATTTTGAGAAGGCATTCGAAGTAAAAGTAGAAAAAGTTAGAATTGCAAACATGCCAGATAACAAAAAGAAAGCATACATAACATTGAAAGAAGGTTTTAAGGCTTCTGACATTGCAGTTAAGTTGAAGTTGGTATAGGTGTATTAAAATGGGAAAGAAACTGAGGCAGCAGAGAAGAGGAAGAGGTTCTAATGTATATGCAAAGCTGCCAGGCACTTTTGACATAAGTGTAAGCTATGGAAATGCCCCACTTACGGGCGAAGTCATTGATATATTCAATCATACTGGCCATACCGCACCCCTAATCAAAGTGCAGTATGATGATTTTTCATATTCATACCTTATAGCTCCGGAAGGTATAAAGATTGGAGACAGGGTATACATTAACAAAAACATGTTCTCTCTTGGTAGTGTCCTGAAACTGTCAGACATCCCCGAAGGCACCCCAATATACAACATAGAATCTGTGCCTGGAGATGGAGGCAAGTATGTGAGGTCAGCGGGATCACAGGCAATAGTTTCAGCGCATATAGGAAAAACCACTACGGTTGTGATGCCTTCAAAAGCAGAAATTTCACTGAATTCTGACTGCAGAGCCCAGCTAGGTGTCGTTTCAGCTGGTGGCATAACAGAGCAGCCGCTTATGAAAGCAGGAAAGAACTTCTACAGGATGCATCCAATAAACCGCACATGGCCAAGAAATCGTGGTGTAAAGATGAATCCAGTAGATCACCCATTTGGAGGCAAGCAGCACCACAAAGGAAAGAGCTCTATGACATCAAGAAACGCGCCTCCAGGAAGAAAAGTCGGTCACATTGCCGCAAGGCGTGTTGGAAGGAAGAAAAAATAATTAAGTTGATTGCATGGTAGAAAGAGTCGCATTTAAGGGAAAAACCCCATCAGAGCTAGAAAGTGTTAGCGATCAGGAATACATAAAAATGGTTAAATCAAGGCTTAGGCGCAGCATAAAGCGTAACGGCATTGCTTACAAGAAGCTTCTTGAGAAAGTATCAGATAGGAAGGCGAAGAAAAGTGACAAGCCAATAAAGACGCATGTGCGCGAAGCAGTGATCATGCCTTCATGGATCGGAATGAAATTCGCAGTTTACAATGGAAAGGAGTTTGTGCCTTTGCAGATAAGTGCGAACATGCTGGGCCACAGGCTTGGAGAATTTGTATATTCAACAAAGCGCGTTATCCATTCAGCTCCAGGAATAAAAGCAACGCGCGGCAGTAAATTCTTATCGGTGAAGTAATTGAAATATTCATATAACCTTGACAAAAAAGACGTTGTATTTGCAGGAGCAAATGACATCAATGCTAGCTTCAAGGATTTGACTGCAGTCTGTGATTCAATACGCTACAAGAAAGCTACAGATGCAATAGCACTTCTCGATTCAATTATAAATGAAGGAAAGCCCATACCGTACAGGAAGTTTAACAAAGGAATGGGTTCAAGGCATGAGCTTGGCGGCAGGAAGGGTAGATACCCTAAAAAGGCTGCTTCAATAGTCAAGAAGGTAGTGCTTAATGCGTATGCAAATGCGGCAAACAAAGGCTTCATGCCTGAAGATATGTATGTTGTGCACGCAGCAGCAAACAAAACGGAAATAAACAGGAGATATCCTCCTAAAGGCGTGAGGACTGTAATGCGTGGCGGTTACGGCTATGCAACGATGCGAAGAAGCGACCTAGAATTTGCAAAGGTTGAAATCGCTCTTTCAAACGATTACTCTGCAAAGAGCAAGAGGCTTGCCCGCGTGTTTAACGCAGTGCGTCTTCAGGAGCAGAAGCATGCAAAAGAAGCATCAAAAGCAAATTTGAAAGGCAAGCGTGTACCAAGTACAAAGCCCGCTAAAAAGACGCAAGTGCTGAAGCTTCCGCAGGGGGAGCACTCAAGCAATGAGCCTGCAAAGTCCACAGCCGAAGTTTCAAAAACGGAAGCAAAGCCTGAAAAGAAGCAGGAAGAAAATAAAAACGAAAAGAATCAATAGGTAGATATAGTGACTATAGAAAGAAAATTTATAGAGGATGCAAAAATCAAGCTTAGCATTGCGAATTTCTTGAGCAAAGAGCTTTCAAAGGCTGGATTTTCAAGAGTAGAAATACAAAAAACTCCTGTCATCACAAGAATTACAATATATGTATTGAGCCCTGGCAGAGTGATTGGAAGGGCAGGCAGAACAATAGATTCAATAACTGATACACTTAAGAAGAATTTCAAGGTCGACAACCCACAGCTCAATGTAGTCGAAGTGGAAAACAGAATGCTTGAGCCTCTGCTTGTAGCAAAAAACATTGCTGAAAAATTTGAAAGAGGCATAAATGCAAGAAAGGTTATACAATCAACTCTGAAGGAGATAATAGATAACGGGGCGCTAGGTGCTGAGATCATAGCAAGCGGAAAGCTTGCGGCAAAAGGTGCAAGGTCCAAAACAATAAGGAAAAGCGTAGGTTATATGCCAAAGTCTGGAGATGTTGTGTTCCTTGTAAGAGAGGCTGTTGCCACAGCATACCCAAAATATGGGGCAATAGGTGTAAAAGTAAGAATAGTGCCGCCAGGCACGAAATTCCCTGATCGTGAAGCAAAGCAAGTGGAAATGCCGAAAGCTATATTAAATAGTTGATTAAATTATACAAGGGTAATTCATGTTTGGAATTATAAGTGCAGTTATAATTGCATTTTTAACTTTATTCATACCTGGACTTTTCTTCTCATTCGCGCTTTTTCAAAAAACCTCTATTGGAAAGTTTGAAAAAATCATGATCGGGTTCATATTCGGCATCATTGCAACCCCAACCCTTACGTGGCTCGAGAGCTACTTTATCAATTATATACACATGTTCAGTTTTTCATTAGGCTTGTTTGAAGCAAATGCTGTTTTGCTCGCCATAATAGGCTTTACATTGTGCGTCCAGCAGGGTGTTTTCAAGTTTAGCACAGTTAAGCGCAGCATCTTTACAAAAGAGGAAGAGCATATTATAAGCGAGGAAAAGAAGGATTTTGCAAATGAGCTTTCATCTATAAGAGAGAAGCTCAAGGATGTGCAGGAAGTTCAGAGCATAATAAAGAAGCACATCGAAGAGGAGCAAAACCTCATTGCAAGGCAGCAGGCTGAGCTTTCAATCATCTCATTAACTAAAGAGGAGAAAGATAAGATTACAGCACTGCACCGCAAGGCATATGATGAGCTTGCAAAAATACACATCGAAGAGGAGCGCCTTTATCTGAAGAATATGGAGACTGAGCGCGAAGAATCAAGGCATAATAACTTCAACACGAAGGCCTTTGTAATAAGCAACTGGTACTGGATCATCTTGACTGCACTTATCCTAATAACTTTTTATTCAAGAGTAATAAACATTGCAGTTTCACCCACATATTTTGAATTTGACCCTTATTTCGACATGATCTCCTCTGAATATATTCTTACATTTGGTCAGCAATTACTTCTTGATCCATCAGCATGGCCTGTGGTTGCTGCTGGAACAAACCATAGGATGCAGCCCCTAATACCATATCTTGAAGCATATTGGTATGATCTCGCAAATGCATTGAAGTTCCATTATACAACATTCAGCACGAAGCTTATGAGCTATGTCGGCAGCATATACCCGCCGATAACGGCAGCGATGCTTGTCTTTGTAATGTTCATGCTTCTTTACCACGAATACGACAAGCATATTGCACTTATAGGTGCAGGCCTTGCAGCAATGATGCCCGTGCTTATTACGACATTTATCGCAGGCGAGCAGCTACTTGAACCATGGGGCATATTCTCTCTGTTCTTTTTCTTTGCGGCATACCTACTTGCAGTGAAAGATCCAAGCAACGTGCGCTATGCAATATTTGCTGGATTGGCGTTTGCATCAACATTCCTGGGTGCACACTATTATACTGTCGATGCAGGAGTACTTGCAGCATACATAATAATACAAGGAATACTCTCAGTGTTTAGGAGAGACGATACAAAAAGTTTCTACAAAATGAATGCAATTGTAATTGCAATAATCGCAGTTTCATACTTAATCTACATGCCATATTCCGCAACCCTTACAACCACAATACCAAACATAATGCATATACCGATAACAATATCCCTTCCGCTCTTTGCTTTTATACTTGTAGTATTGTTTGAATATCTGCCAAAAATACTTAAAAAATACAAAATCATAGAGGCAAAGCTCGACTCCACATTTTATCTTGCATGGTTTATCCTTCTGATTATCCTAATAGTAGCAATAATATTTGCTACACCGATCGGAAGGCCTTTGCGCTCATATATAAATTTGAGCGCAAGATTTACAACTCCATCATCTCCTTTGTTCATGACAGTGCAGGAATTCGAGCCTTCGGGACTTTTCTACAATTTTGGTGCTTCAGGTTTCGGAGCACTTGGTTATACATTCACAACGTCTAATATTAATACAGGCATAATAACCTCATATCCAATAGCTTTATGGCTAATAAGCGCAGCAGCGATTGTCTTTATACTTATTAGCATATATCGCGGGAGCAAAACTGGCATATTTTACCTTGCAACATCTTTGCCCATAATGTTTGCAGGCTTTTCAGAAGTCAAATACCTGCCGCATCTGGGTGTTGTTGAAATAATGCTGTTTGGCATAATACTAGGAGAGCTAATGCTCCTGGCGCAAAGCAACTACAAAATAAGCGAAGAAAAGAAATCAACGGAAAAGATACTCGAAAGCACATACAAAAACCACAAAATAATGTTTCATAGCGTGCTAATACTCGGAATATTCTTCCTATTCGGCAGGGCAGCAATGTACTTGCTACTTCTATACTTTATAGCATATCTCTATTTATACAAAAAAGAGCGCAGCAAATACCTAAACTACATGATCGGAATATCTATATTGCTCACAATAATTTCCTTCTTGTCGCCTCAGTTTGTCCTAGGCGAGAGCGCACCTCTTTTGCAAACCTTTTCAGCTTCGTATACGTATTCATCAACAAGCCCATCGCTTGCATGCGCCCAAATTTATAGTACACGCAATTCCGTTGGCTATGATATGTTCTGCAATCAGGTGCCAAGCTACTGGCTGAGCGCGACAGCGTGGATGCGCCAGAATGTAGGTCCTTATGCACCAAGAATCCTTTCATGGTGGGATTATGGCGACTGGATAAACTGGTTTGGAAACAGCAATGCAGTAATACGTGGAGACAATTCTGTTTACAAAGAGGATTATGCAACAGCAGCAAATCTCGTACTTGGGCCATCATATAATTATACCCCAGCTGCGCTTGCAAATTACATGAATACGAACCAGACGAAATACCTTCTTGTAGACACTGGCATAATAGAGAAATGGCAAGCACTTGACTTTCTTGCATGCATAAATATCAACGCTACAAGCGAAGCTTTTGCAAAAGCACAGGGTGCGCTTCAAAATCCACCGGTGCCGTATGTTCTCGGAACTTCGCAGTGTGAGCTAGTTCATGATCCGGTATTTATTCTTGTGCCCAAACCAACATTATTCCCTACAAACGAAACAAACCTTTCTGATTACTGCTCAATCTCAAATCGTACTTCAATATTCGCCAAATCAATTTTAGTTATGGGTTCATCCGTTGTGAATCAGTCCGCATGCGTGCTCCTCAACAAAAACAAAAATGGTGTTATGCCAATATACGATTCAAACGGCACAAAGACAGATGGTGTAATTCAAGTAGGCGAACCTATTGGAGAAATTTCATTTTCCAATCAGGATTTCTTAGAATACTTAGTTATATATCTCCCAGGGCCTAATGGTACAGTTGTAAACCCTCCAACGCTGTTTTACACTTCAAACTTCTACAGGGCATTTATATTGGGCAATTTGCCAGGATTTACCCAGGTTTATCCGGAGAATGCGACAGGTATAAACTTCATAAATGGCACTTATCCGATACGCATATTTGCTCTTGACAATTTCACTGGAAAGCTCCCATATGTCCCGCAGAAGCCCCCATGGGTGCACAACAATTACTCTATGCCTTGAAATATCTTTCAATGATAAATATTAAAAATAATGCAGCACAATATAGTTCCGTGGGCTTGTAGCTCAGCCTGGTCAGAGCGGCGGTCTTATAAGCCGTAGGTCGAG
>JBMFTN010000011.1:0-18084 GCA_049966995.1 Candidatus Micrarchaeia archaeon | reverse complement strand
TAAACTTTTCGTCATAAAAAATTTTTTAAATAGTTATAGCATTATTTATTTTAGCTGATTTTGTTATTTTTATATCATTTTTTAATAATTTTTACGGTATTTTGTATTTAACAGCCTGAAAACCCTTTTATATAGTACTTGGTAATAATTAACTTGGTTTGTGGGGATCTAATGGTATATCCAAATTATGAAACCTCTGGAATTTTTTCTAGTGCTTTGAAACCCACCCTTAAAGCTATATTTTCCCCACAAACCTTCCCCATGCTTCTTTATGCGTGGCTTGGCGCACACGTACTATTACTTTATGATTATTGAGTGATGGAATGGATGGGAAAAATAACAATGTACATGGCAAGGTGCATTGCGTAAGTAAAAAAAGCGATTACTACAAATTCTTTCTCATTAAGCCTAGGTCTAATGCAAACGCGAAAGAAGTAGCAAAGGAGCTTATAGCATTCAATGAAGTGGCAGAAGTTTATGTTACTGAAGGATTGGCAGGCTTTATGGTCAAGGCCAAATTCTTTAGTGACAATTCACCTAGCAATATAGAGCATTACATAAAAGATAAACTTGGCAGCAGGTTTGGCACACTTATAAGCCCAATGCAATATGCAAAGGTGAGCAAATGAACATGCTAGATAAGATTGTACTTTTGCATAGGTATGGCGCAAAGCACATGAAGGATTACAATGCTAAGGATACAGAAAGGGAGCAGAAAGTGATAAAACTAAGCAATGACACATACCAGATTGTTTGGGCAGAAGATTATGATAAATGGATAAACTACTACAAAGACAACGGCAAAATTTTATAATATTTTGATATTGGTAATAACTCTTTTTTTTACAAAAGGTTTTTATTAACGATTTACCTAATTCTTCTAGGTGTCATGCATGAGGTACGCACTGCTGTTGGCCGCCTTCTTTGCGGTTATTATGGTGCATAATGCATATTCCTCTTATACTGTAACGCATCTGAACGTAACAGTTCAGCTGAATAAAAACAGTAGTGCAAGCGTAAATGAGGTCCTTACTATCAGTTTAAGCAACAGCTCGGTGCAGCAGTACCTTACAAATAGGCTTGCACTTAACCTTACTTTGAGCACATGGCAGACGCTCGTTGGGCCAATGCTTGTGCAGCACATAGTAAATCCAGTATATGGGGTATACAACTTCAAATTCTTACCTGGAGCGGTATTTAAGAATGCGTCTGGCAATTATGCATACCTTTTGATGAGTTATAATGTGGCAAATGTTACGAGCATAAATCAGACTGGGCCAAGGTCTTTTGTATATTCTTTCAATACAAAGGTATTAAACTTTGAGCATGGAGTAAGTGGGGAGGTATTGCCTTCTAATACCACATTTACAATAGTACTTCCACCGAACGCTGAGATAATATCAATATATCCAATTCCGGATGTGCCCGCTTCAGCATTTACTACTGGGTACAGGAATGTTACCAAAATCTCTTGGATATACGGGGAACCACTTTCAGCTTTTACACTTAAATTTATGGTTCAGGAAAGTATTAACACCGAAGTAGAGGCATTCTTCTCTGGGATTTATAGATTCTTCGGAGATTCTATATACGCAATAATTGCCTTATTGATAATCGCATTTATTGTTTACTTGTATGTGAGAGCAGGAAGGTAAATACTTTAAAATAAGAAATAAATGTACAAGATGAGCAAAACACAATGCTTTAGACTAGTCCCTCGTGCTCTTTCGCGTATTTCTCCTGCCATTCGTGGAATTTTTCTAATTTTCTATTTCGTGCCTCTTCTTTCTTGCGCTGTGCTGCTGCTTTCATTTTATCCCACTCCTCATGTGTATACGTGTATGGAGGCCTCTCTCTGATCTGCTTCGGGCCAAACGCATAATTGTAGAAAGCCTTATAGTCGTAGTCCTCATCTTTTACACTGTCCATATTTACTCTTATGCCTTCTTTGCTTAGGAGCTCAATTATTTCTTCAAGGCTTATCTTTGGCTTTATATTGTCAGAGCCTTTTGGATTGTATATTATTGTTATCTTTGATTTTGTAAAGTCTACCCTTGCCTTTATTATGGCATCATTGAGCATTAGCCTGTATTGAAGTCGTGCTGCATGCTGCATATCTATCATGTCACTTTTGCTAACGTTTGTTATAGTTGCCTGCTTTATTATGTTGTATGGTATCCTATAGTTCTTACCATTTTCATTTACGTAAAAATAACTATGCGCTTCTCCCCCTTCTTCATCTTTTTCCTGTTTTATTTCATCTCTCCTGTCCATCTTATCACTTATTTGCCACTTCAACAGCTTCTTGCTCCTCTTTGAACAGCTCATTTGCAAAGTTCTTCACGCCCTTGCCCCCATTTATGGGCAGTGCGAAGTAATCTATCATTTTTCCATATGTATTCTTATACTGTGGCATGTTCTCAAGCTGCTTTACATTCCTCATGTACTTATCTTTTGAGTAGGACCATTCTGGATGATTTTTCTGCCATTCCTTTGCGGGTATACTATACTGATTCTGTATCTTGTCCCTGTATACTTCTGGGAATACATTGAATGTACAGAACGGAAGTACTTCCCCATCTGGCATTGCATAGTGTATGTCACACTTCTCAACCCTATGTATATCATAAGTATACTCGTCCTGGAAGTGCATCATTCCAAGGAATACTGACTTGAGCTGGAATTTGCCTAGAGTATCAAAGTCATGCTTCATGAATATAGAACTTAGCATGCTGAGTATGTTCATCCCTTTTGGCTCTTTCTTCTTATCTATGAACTTGCCGATTCCAAGCACAGCCTTTGCGGCTATTGCTTTTCTCATGAGCTTGCTTTTGCCTTCCATTTCGTTTACTGCATTCTGAAGATGCTCGAGAAGACCAGGAGCATCCAGAAACTCGGTTATTGGAACTACTTTGTTGTCCTTGTCTAGGAACAGATATGTGCCTGCACCGCATGCAAAATGTATTGACAGGTCATAAGTGTAATCTCCTGTTAAGGCTTCAAGGAATTTTGCTATGCCCCCAACATAGGGTACAGAGAACCAATGCTCCTTTCTTATTACTCCATTTGTTTGCTCCTCTATGAGCTTTATTGCTCCGGGTATTGTTATGCGCTGCTGCTCCCTAAGCCTTGTTGGCATTCTTCCCACCAGAGATACTGGCTGAAAGTTGACCGCCCTTACTATATCTATGTTGTTAAGCGCGAAGTTTATCATCGCTCCAAGTTCCATGTCGTTTATTGTCCTTATCACAGTAGGCACAAGCACTACACCAATGCCTGCTTTTCTTGCTGCCTCCAAGGTCAAAGGCACTTCCCAATGATTTTTTGGATTGGCTCTTTTGCTTACACCATCGAAGCTCATGTATAGGGTACTCACACCAGCGTATCTCAGCTTTACTGCAAGATCTGGGTTAAGCCCTAGATTTATTCCTGTCGTATTGAGTTGTATTTGGTCGAAGCCTTCTTCTTTTGCTGCTTGTATTATCTCTACTATATTAGGGTGCATTGTTGGCTCTCCGCCAGTTATTTGTATGGCATTTGCTGGTATAGGTTTCTGTTGCCTAAGCCCCTTGAACATATGTCTTATTTCGTCTACTGTGGGCTCATATATTGGTTCTCCCTCCTTTGCATAGAAGAAACAATACCAGCAACTTAGGTGGCACCTATTTGTAACCACGACATTTGCGAGTGCAGTGTGCGATTTATGCCTTTCGCACATACCACAGTCAAACGGGCAGTTAGCACCTTTTGTTTCTGTAACATAATTAGGATTGTCAAAGCCTCTTCCATAATAGTTGAGGTTTCTCATTTTCATGTACATTTCATAATCTTCCCAGTATTTTTCTATTGTCCAGCCATGTTCCGGGCAGTACTTTCTTATCATAACGTTGTCTCCATCCTTGTAGATTGTGCCTTTTATGATAAGCTTACACTCTGGGCACACGGTCATTGTCGTATCTAGTACAGGCATCTTTTCTATGTCCTCCATGCTCCTGTGGTAAGGCGCAAGTACAGGATTTAATGAATCATTACCAGCATTTTTCACTTCTGGCCTTATGCTGTTTATTCCTGTATCCTTTACTTCTACTTTTACTTCTGAAACATCTTGTGCACTCATTATAACACCATTACGGTAAAAAGGGCGTTAGAAACTATTTAAATTCTTTCTATTCAAAATTTTACTTTCATTCAATTTCTGCTCTGCCATGGCAAGGGAAAGCTCGATGTATTTAAATTATACATTGACATACATACTGTTTTTTATTCTATGCCAAGCGAATATTTGATCTTTCTGATTATGCCCTTCCCTCTTGGCATGTCATCTTCTTCGTTTTCATTCTTTTTATCCTTCGCGGATGCTCCGTTGGAAGGTATATTTATAGTAACTTTTTTCTTTTCTGCCTTCTGCACTTCCGCATTGCTTGGCAAACCTTCTTGATCTTTCTGGCTTATAGGCTTATAAAGAGATTTTGCAATACCCTTGCCCTGCACCTCGCCTGAAAGCCAACCGCTTATGATGGCTTGCATATTTTCCTTAGACGCATTTGCTGCATCTAGCACTATTACATTGGCTCCAGCCTTTCTTGCACTTGCTATGTCGCTTGAATCCTTGCAGTATGCTGCTCTTATGCCTTGTGCTTTGTTGGCATCGATGCTTAGGTCAATAGGCTTGCTGGATATTGCAAAGCACACGTCAGAGGATTGGGCATTCTTTAAAAGATCGCGTATTAACGCTTCGGTATCTGAGTATGCTGAATCGCTCTGCAGGGTATTGACCCCGAATGCATTTAGAACATTAGATAGGAGTATACCATGCCTTACATTTTCACTTGCTATAAATACTTTCATTCTATCACAGCATTTTGCAACAGCTTGCAAACCTTTTTGCGCTATTGCCGCTTGTGCTGCATATGCTATAATTAAAGTTATCTAATTATTTATACCTATCTGGCTTTGCTGCATGCTTGAGCAACATGTATAAAAGCTAAGATACAGGAAAGATTAATAATCTTTAAATATAATAAGGAATATTGGTTATTGCATAAAATAACCGTTTAAAGGTGTTAACTTGAGAGGAAGAGAACCACTAGTTAGATGCGAGTCTTGCGGAAGGACTATACCGAGGAACAAAGCAGTCGTTTTTGAGAAAGCAATAACATTTAATACTGAAACAAAAACTGCAAACGATGTGAGGTTCTTCGAAAGGAGAAAAGTGTATTACTGCATAAGTTGTGCAAAGCACAGAGGGATATTTGAGAAGCTTAAAAGGCAAGCCATAGAGCGCTCTAAAAAAGAACTGTAAGGTAATATAAATGGCAATTGACCCTAACAGCCTTTTGATATTTGAAGTTAGGGAAGATCTCAGTAAAAAAGGACATAACAAGGCAGCAGAGACTGCTATTGGTATTCAAGCGAACAAGACACAAAACACTACAGCTAGGCCGCAGCAAACTGCACAACCGGCCACTCCACAAAGACAGCAGAGCGCAGGCTATGGCACGGCAACGCAAACATACCAAAAGGCTCAAAGAGAATTTGTACAGCCAAACAAAACTAATTATTATGCACCGCAAAAAGAAGAAGAAAACTTATACAGCATGCCTGTTGTACAGGCACCTAGCGATGAGATGCTTGAAGAGGGCCTTTCAATTACTGCCGGCAACCTTGGTACAACCCAAAAGAAAAGCAAAAAGCCTAGTAAAAAGTCAAAAACAGAAGAGCAAAGCAGGGAAGCTGCAAAAGGTCTTTACTGCGTTTGGCATCCTTGGAGGCCCGCATACGCAATTTGCGCATACTGCCATAGGCCTTTCTGCTTTGAGGATATTGTAGAATCAAATGGAAACTACTACTGCCTTGAGGATATCGATAAAGTAACTAATCAGGCACCTACGGAAGTATCATACCACTATAATCACTTAAGTTATGTTTCAGCTGCATTTTTATTTGTAGCGGCAATAGCATTTTACTACTTCAGCGGAAACCAAATAGTCAAGATGGTCAATTTTTCAAACACAATGGGGGCTGCAGCTTTCGCCAGCATGCTCAATGGGCCATACGGATTTCTGCTTGCTGAGGTAATAGTTTCAATACTTGTTATTGCGTCTGCCATTCTTATACTAAAACAATCTGAAAGAAGTTTCTTGATAGGGGTACTCGTGTCTTTTGTGAGTCTTTCACTTTTCAGCTATGAATACTTAAACACAAATGATGTATATGAGATTTACATAAGCATTGCTTCTTTTGTAGGCATGCTAGCACTTCTCTATTCAAGAAGCGCATATGAAAGCAATGAAGAGGATAAGATACTGGAACAGCCTGGAGCATACCAATTTGAAACACAAGGCTTTGAAGGTTTCTGATTGCTATTCCTTTAGCTTTATTGAGTCACCTACAGCGGGGGCATATGCCTCATAGCCCTCAAGCTTAAGGCTTTCGGCAAAATCGCTAGCGTTTTCGCGGTCGCCGTGCACACAGATTACAACTTCCGGGCTGCTTTCTTTTACAAAGCGATACAGGTCGCTTCGGCCAGCATGAGCCGAAAAATCGTAATACCGGACCTCATTTCCGATCTGCCTGCGCTTTCCATTTATTACAACTTCATGTTTTTCCAAAAGCATGCGGCCATTTGTGCCTTCTACCTGATAGCCTGTTAGCAGTATCTCTGAATTTTTATTCAATTCGGTTATGTAGCTGAGCACTGGCCCCCCATTGAGCATGCCTGCTGTTGTCAATATTATTGAAGGATTTTCAAGTGCAATCAAACGGTCATTATGTTCTGATATTACATTTGCAGTCTCAACAGCGCGGCGCAGCCTCTCTCCATTTTTTATGTACGATTCATTCTTCAGCACAATAGATGTTGCTTCACGAGCCATACCATCCATATAAGTAATGTCTGCCAGATTATGCTCATACAGTAAGGTAATTATTTCTTGACTTCTGCCAACTGCAAAAACAGGCACAAGAGCGGTGCCTCCGTTTTCAATAACAGCCTTTATGTTTTCTATGAACTTGTTTACTAGCTCTTTTCTTGGAGGATGCTCCCTCTTTGCATATGTAGATTCTATTATGAGCACATCGCTCTTGACAATTTCAGCTCCACTATGCAGGGATTGCTCAGAAAGCTTGAAATCGCCAGTATACACGATCTTCCTACCTTTCTCTTCTATGGAAGTAATCGCACTGCCACAGATATGACCAGCATCAAAAAATTTTATAGACACACCATCAATGCTTGCACTCTTGTTGTAATCCAAGCTTATGTAGTGGTTGGCCATACTCCTCATCTGCGCTTTGTGGAATGTCTGCTTTGCATGCTGCATGCGATTAAGCTTAATAGAGTCTTTGAGCAGAAGTTCTGACAGCTTAAATGTTGGAGCTGTACCAAATGTTGGCACTAACATGTCATTATATATTGCAGGAACATCTCCGCTATGATCCAGATGCGCATGACTTAGCACCACTGCATCTACATGAGGCACAGATATTGGATATTCTGTCTTATGATCTATCTTTATTCCAAAATCAAGCATTATGTTTTTCGAAGACTTTAGCAGAATTGCGGACCTACCGACTTCGCTTGCGCCTCCGTAAAATTTAAATTCCATTAATTACCACAGACATGTAAGTAAGTTTTATATACCAAATTATATTATGAATGATTGGGCTATAAGGGGAATAATTTGATTATACATATAAATATGTTTCCTTAAACATAATAATGATTACATGGTTGAGGATTTAAATTTTATTGACCTTGTTGCTTTGTCACGCATAAAACCTGATACAGTAGTAGAAAAATTTGGAGGGATTATAAATTCATCATTCTTTGATGCTTCTAATATTCTTGGCTCTCTTAAACAGAAAGGACTTATAGACTTCACTACTGCATTTCCTGGTCAGAGCAGCATTACCATAACAGACCTTGGAAAACAGACGCTTCAGGAAAGCGAAGAAAAGGCAAAAGAGGATTTTGATGCGCTTGACTTTGCAATAATAACACAACTTTCTGGAGGTAAAAGGGGGCTTGCTGATTTGGGTGGAGCAGTAAATGTGAGACAGAAGGACCTTGCAATGCACCTTTACAAGCTTTCTGAGCAGCAGTATGTATCATATAGCATAAGGAATGGGAATATAGACATATCACTTACTGAGAAGGGATTTCTACAGGTAAAAAGTGGAATGCCTAAGCCAAAGCAAGTAGAAGCTCAAAACATTCAAGTTAACCAAGTAACCACGCAGCAGGAGCAGCAAGCTATAGCAACGCAGAGTGCTGAAGCGCAACAGGCACAACAAGGAACACAAAGCAGCATAGAACAACTTGTTGAACATGCGCCTAAGACAGATTTGGAGATGCTCGAGGCAAACATGTTGAAGGCAAAGAGAAACAGCATTTATATGATAATCGGCATAACACTAGTTATTGTGGTTTTTATAGTTATGCTATTACTACTTGCAATGAAGATAATATAGTGATGCTATGGGAACGCTTATTGATTATGTAGAAGCTGAGAAACTCCTTAAAAAGTACAATATAAAAAGTGTAGAAAGCATGTATGTTAACACTGCAGAAGAAGCAATTGGCTTTTCAAAAGGCAAACGCATAGTGCTTAAGGTGCTTTCCCAAGAAGCGATGCATAAATCAAAAAATGGGCTCGTAGAACTTGATCTCTCTACAGAAAGCGCAATAAAGGAGGCTTTTGAAAGACTCAAAAAGAAGGCTAGGAACTTCAAGCAGTATAAGATACTTGCTCAGAAGATGGTCAATAATGGTATAGAGATTATTATTGGAGGCAACACGGATCCACAGTTTGGCAAGCTGGTAATCGTAGGGCTTGGTGGGATATATGTTGAAACATTTAAGGATTTTGCTTCAAGAGTATGTCCAATAAGAGAGTATGATGCTGAATCTATGATAAATCAATTGAAATCAAAGGACATTATCGCAAAAGATGAAAAAACTAGGAAGCAAATTGTAAGTCTTCTTATGAATGTGTCAAGGCTTTTTTACGAAAACAACATAACTGAAATTGATTTAAACCCAATCATTATTCATGATGGCACTTATGACGCTGTTGATTTAAGGTTTATAAGGTAATATAATGTCACCGCGCAGTACCAATAGTAAGATAGATGGTAAGTATTGGAATCTGGAGCACATAATGCATCCGAGATCTGTTGCTATAATAGGGGCATCAAACAATCCAGACAAGATAGGCCATGTAATTATGCAAAACTATTTTGATTCTGGCTATGATGGGAAATTATACCCGATAAACATAAAAAACGAAGACAAAATCATGGGCCTAAAAGCTTACAAAAGCATTCTTGATGTAAAGATGCCCATAGACCTTGCAGTGATAGCAACGCCTGCGCCTACTGTGCCAATGGTGTTGGAAGAATGCGGCAAAGCCTCAGTTAAAGGTGCGATTGTTGTAAGTGGGGGCTTCGCAGAAGTTGGGGAGAATGCACTGCAGGACCAGATTGTCAGTATAGCAAACAAGTATTCTATGCCTGTGATAGGGCCAAATTGCTTGGGAGTAATGGATCCAAGATCTAGGGTCGACACACTTTTTCTACCTACCTTCAAGATAGACAAGCCAAGCATAGGTGGAGTAAGCTTTGCTTCTCAAAGCGGTGCTGTAGGTAGCTCTATACTTGACATGATTGACAATGAAGGATTTGGCATGGCGCGATTTATCTCTTATGGAAATGCAGCCGTTGTTGACGAGGTTGATATACTAAATTACCTTTCAAATGACAAATACACAAAGGTAATTGTATTTTACATAGAAGGGGTTAAAAGGGGCAAGGAATTCATAGAAGTTGCAAAGCGCGCATCACTGAAAAAGCCCATTGTTGTGATCAAAGGAGGCGTAACTGAAGCCGGAGCCAGCGCGGCGCACTCGCATACTGCTGCACTAACAGGAAGCTATGGAGCCTATGAAGCTGTATTTAACCAATTCGGTTTTACAATTGCGAATGATATAAAAGACCTACTAAATTACGCAAAGATTTTTGAGACACAGCCTCTTGCAATTGGCAATAGGGTGGCAATAATAACAAACGGAGGAGGCACTGGAGTGCTTGCTACAGATGCGCTCTACAAAAATGGTCTTGTTCTTCCAGAACTTTCTGACGAATCAAAGAAGGCATTAAGGAAGATTATGCCCCCTATAGTAAATATAAAAATGCCACTCGACATGGCAGGGGATGCTGACGATAAAAGATTTTCTGCTGCATTGTCAATAATAGAAAATGATCCGAATATTGATGCCGTAATGGCAATAGCACTGTTTCAGACTCCCGGAGCTGATTCCAGGGTTGCCGCTACGCTTATACATTACGGAACTATGATGAAAAAGCCACTTGTTGTTGTAAGCATGGGAGGCAGCTACACACAGGCACACAGAGCAATGATTGAAAGCTCTGGAGTACCTGTTTATTCATCACCTGGAGATGCTGCAAGCGCTCTTGCTGCGCTTTTTGCATATTCGAGATATGTGAAAGACAGAAGAGGTAATGCCAAAAGATGACAAGATGATAAAGATTACAAAAAGGATAAATGATATTATTGCAAGGGATAAAAAACTGTTCATAAATACAACAAGAGAGCCTTATCCGTTTGTGGCACATAGAGGAGAAGGGGATTTTGCATATGATATTGAAGGTAACAAATTCATTGATTTCTCAAGCTTCATTGCGGTCTATGCATTCGGCATAAATGGAAACTATGAGATAAGGAATGCAATAAAGAAGCAAGCGGATATGCTCTCGCATACTGCTTTTACAGATTATTATTCTGAGCTGCAGGTAAATTTTGGAGAGCTTCTTATAAAAATGCTGCCCAAAGATTTTGGCAGGCTTTTCCTTTCCAATTCAGGCACAGAAGCAAACGAGGCTGCACTTAAGTTTGCAAAGCTATTTAGTAATAGACCGTATACCATTGCATACTTCAATGCGTTTCATGGTAGAACAGAAGGAAGTCTAGCTATGACCGCATCAAAACTTGTCCAGAGAGACCACTTTGGGCCATTCGTTGGCACGGTGCACGTGCCATTTCCTTATTGCTATAGGTGCCCGTTTAAGCTAGAGCCACAAAGCTGCGGCTTTGCATGCATAGATTATATAAAGAATTATCCGCTTTCAAAAGAGGTAAACCCAAAAGAGGTTAACTCTTTTTTCATAGAGCCTATACAAGGGGAAGGAGGATATATAGTGCCGCCAAAAGGGTATTTTAAAGAACTGAGAAATCTTCTTGATGACAACGGCATACTTCTTGTAGATGACGAGGTTCAGGCTGGATATATGAGGACAGGTAAATTTTTCGCGCTCGACAATTTTGGAGTAACTGCAGACATATATACAATGGCAAAAGCTGCTGGAGGGGGCATGCCCCTTGGGATTACCATAACAAGAAGCAGCCTTGGCAATATAGAGCCTGGAGCCCATGCTACAACATTTGGAGGCAACAGTGTATCAGTGGCTGCCGCTTATGCTTCGCTGAAGTATCTTAAAAGGAACAAACACATATTAGAACGCCAAATAGTTTCAAAAGGCAGGCATATTTTGAAAAGGCTAAATGAGATGAAGGAAAGGTACGAGCTGATAGGAGATGTCAGAGGCATAGGCTTAATGATTGGTATAGAGCTTGTAAAAGACAGGAAAAGCAAAGAACCAGCAGTTAAAGAACGCGAACTTGTAATTACTGATGCTTTCAAAAATGGGTTGCTTTTGCTTCCCGCTGGCGTATCAACAATAAGGATTGTTCCGCCACTTAATGTAAATATAAGGAACATTGACAGGGGTCTTGACATATTGGAGCAGTCAATAAAGAGAATTACTTTTGCTTCAGGTGTGCATTCTTAAACATCATTATTTCGCTTCCTGCATTTTCAAGCTGAATTCGTGCTGTATCCTGTTTTCTTCTAAACCCAGGGAGGATTGCTTCTGCAAATCTAAGGCGCCTTGTTGAATCATATATCTTACTCATGAGCTTGAACGAGTCTTCTGCACGCTTTATATCATCATGCCTCAGATATTCTAGCACATCTCTTTTAAGCTCTCCCACTGCGTCCATGAGCCCAAATAGATATGGCTCCTTTTCTATGCTTAATTTTTTCATTGGAGGAATGCTTCCATATTTTTTGATGTTAAACATTATTGCTGCTTCTGCATATTCTTGGTAAGCTTGTAGTGTATAGTATTCAAAACCATGATCCAGTTTCTTTAGCTTTCTGACTTCGCTTGATAGGATTGCAAATTTTTTCTCCGCTTCTTTGATATCATTGTTGTGAAGTTGTGTTATGATTCTGCCTGCTTCCATTATCATATTTCTTGAAACAGACATAATCCTTTCAAAAGATCCTTGTTTTTCAACAAGATATCTGCTTATTTCTTCTATTTCATCATCTAAATCCATTAAAATCACTCATAGCTTTGACTGCCTGCCATACCAAAATAAGTATTGCTGCGCATATCCGGCATATTTGCCCCACTTGTCATATGCGAAATCGTGAAGCTTATCGATTTTTTGGGGCTTGCCATGAAAATAGAATCTCTCCAGTGTTTTTTTAGACCACGTATCTATGGGAAAAGCTTCAAGTTTACCACAACCCATAAGAGCAATGCAATCTGCAACCTTGTCTCCGATGCCGTCTATTTCCATAAGAATTTCTTTGATTTCGGGGTATTTTTTGCTCGAAAGCTCTTTGGCGCTAAGGTTGTTAGTGAAGAAATCTGCTGCTGCTTTGATATATCTGGCACGAAAGCCAGTACCACATGCCTTAAGTGTTTCTATGCTGGCCCCTAGGATCTCACCGCTTGAAGGGAAGCTCTTTGCAATTGCTACATCATTTTCATCTTTTATTGGATGGCCAAATGTATCGATAAGCTTTAGGATAATATTGCGTATACGCGGCACATTGTTGTTTTGGGAGACAACAAAGCATAGGGTAGCTTCCCATGGATCATTGTAAGTGAGGCGCATGCCATAATACTCTTTTATTGCTTCTTTCATGTACTTGTCTGTGCTTATATGCTTATAGATGTTAGTCATTTTGTCATCAAGACGGAATTTTCTCTGGATTTCATTCTTAAAGTTCTGAGTACTGCTTACCGCAATAAGCTCTCCCTCTTTCTCCGTGCCTTTGAACGCAACATTTATTATTGAATTATATGTTGGGTATGTGAGGGAATTTGACTCCCTATTGTACTGTGCATAAAAAGTCAGAGGCTGGGCGCTTTCTACTGTGTGTTTAAGGTTGAAAATGCGGGTAGGAAACCTTTCGGCAAAAAGTTGGTAGTAGCGCATTGAATCAAACCTTAATATAATATCAATAGCAAAAAAATATAAACTATGGCATAAGGGCTTTATCTTTATAAACCCACAACATGCTGGCCATCTATGGATGTATATAAAAGTTACATCATAAGGAACTGACATAATCCTAAGATTGAAATCGAGGGCTTTCTGCTAATTATTCTGTAAATCAAATCAATATAGATATAGTTACGGGGTATTCAATCAGGTTTTTATTCTTATAGTTCATACTATTATAGTGAGGCTTTTGAGATAGAAAGCCAACTGTAGCATGCTGTATTGCATGTTATCAACAAGAAAGCATGTAGAAAATAATTATTGGGCCAGTTCGCCCAACAAGATTGAGGGATTCTTGGCTAGCAAATTAATTTTTAATTTATAATCAGTTAAACAATAAGTGTTACAATGCCACGCAATATCGAATCGATAAGAGAGAAAATGCTAAAAAGTACGAAGGAGCAGATAAGCAAAACATACGCCAATGAAGAGTATGCATTAATGCAGGCTATAAATGCTTATAATGAGCTTAACAAATCATACAATCTAATTTATGAAAGACTTAGCGAATGGTATGGGCTTTATTACCCTGAGATAAAGATAAGCAACTCAAAGCTTCTCGCAGATCTTGTAAAAGTTTTGAATGACAGAGATAGCATAAGCAAGGAAGGGCTTGTAAAGCTCTTTAATGATGAGCAGCGCGCTGATTCTATATATGGCAAGGCGACAGATAGCATGGGTAGGAAGATGTCTGAAAGAGAAAAGAAAGCTTTGCTGAAGTTCGCAAATTCGAGTAATGAATTATATGAAGCACTTAATGAAATAGAGGCATACATTAAAGAGGCGGCAAATGATATACTACCCAATACTACCTATATAACGGATGAAAAGATAGCTGCTGAACTACTGAGCAGGGCCGGCTCAATGGAGAGGCTTGCAACGATGCCGGCAAGCACAATACAGCTTCTTGGGGCGGAGAAAGCACTCTTCAAGCACATAAAGTTTGGCAGCAAACCACCAAAGTATGGGATAATATTTAAGCTTCCAGCCATAACCAACGGCAAGAAATCTGCAAGGGGCAGGATTGCCAGATTATATGCCGCAAAGATAAGCATCGCATTGAAAGCAGACTTTTTTTCCAAAAGGCAGATAGGGGAAAAGCTTAAAGCAGACATAGAAGAGGGCATAAAGCGAATAAACAGCAAGCCTTCAAACTTTAAAAACTACAAGCAGGAAAAGCACTCTATGAAAAGAATGGAGGGAAGGCGCCGTAAATAAATATATTTAAATATTAGCAATATAATAATAAGCTAGACATAAATAGAGGCAGTATTGTATAGCAATACGCCGTTTTTTGTCAAAGGAGATTTGATGTCGAATGTATACGATGTAGAAGCTGAGGAGATCATTAAGTCTGCAGCAGAGAAGTTAAAACCTTTAATAAATAAACCAGCTTATGTTGGTATTGTAAAGAGCGGAGCTGGGAGGGAGAGGCCTCCGCAGAGCCCAGATTTTTGGTATGTTAGGACTGCTTCGATACTCAGGCAAGTGTACCTTAATGGCCCTATAGGGGTATCTAGGCTAAGAACTAGGTATGGTAAAAGGCAGGAACATGTTGTGCATAAGAAGCACCACATAAAAGCAGGAGGCAGCACAATAAGGGACGCGATGAAGGAGCTTGAAAGGATAAAATTTATAAAAAACACCAAAAAGGGCAGGGTTATAGCGCCCGCGGGCAAATCTTTCATGGACAAAATAGCCAAAGAGATAAAGAAGGAAGTGAACGGTAATGGCTGAAGATGTTATAGATGATGAAAAATACCAGAGGGAGCTGAGGAAGCGTATTAACGATAGCATAAAGCGCGCTCAGATCGAAGAGCAGACAAAGACGCTTATGAGGCAGCTACTTGATTCAGAAGCATATGAAAGGCTCATGATAATAAAAACCTCAAACCCTGATTTGTATGCACAATTGGTGAATTTCATAATAACCCTTGTTCAGAGCAACAAAATTATAGGCAAACTGACGGATAGCCAGCTAAGAGCGCTACTTGAAAAGATTACTTCAAAAAGGGAGCCATCTATAGAATTTAAGCATAAGTGAGTGATTCTATGTCAAAAAAGACAAGGAACAAAAAATTGATGCTGGGAAAAAAGCTTAAGCAGGCAAGGCGTATACCGCTGCTTGCTGTGCTCAGAACCCACAGGAAGATAGAGTATAATAGATTCCAAAGGAACTGGAGGCAGTCGAAGATGAGACTTAAGGTAGATTAAATGGCAAATAAGCTTATTACGATAAACATAAGGAAATATTTGATAAATCAGCCAAGAACCAAGCGTATTAGGAAAGCGGTCAAATATGTTGAAGCACAGGTAGCAAGGCATGCGAAAGTGAGCATAGAAAACGTAAGGATTAGCAGAGACTTGAATGAGCTTATTTTTAAGTATGGAGCAAGGCGCATGACACCACTTAAGCTTAATATAGCATTAGAGAACGGCATTGCTACAGCATCGCCATTCAAAGAGGCTAGCGCACCAAGCAAAAAAGCAAGTACTGAACAGAGCGCAAAGCCAGAAAAAACAAAAGAAAGCAGGGTAAAGTCCGCTAACCAAAAAACTAAGGCAGGCAAATAATTTGTGACTAGTTATGGAATCAGCTACGTACAGGCTAAATGGGAGTGAATATATAGGCGCATTTGCTACTGCTACGGACCAATATGTATTTGCTGGTTCTGATACTCAGAAAAAAAGCCTGGCTGTGCTTGAAGAATTGCTTCAAGTCAGATCTATTGTGCTGAGTATTTCGGGTACAAACCTTATAGGTATACTTGCCAGAGCCAATTCACACGGCATCCTTATATCAAACCTAGTTTATGATTTTGAAATTGAAGCTTTAAAAAAAATGGACCTTGGAATTGAGATAGGAGTTCTGGAAAGCGACCTGAATGCAGTTGGCAATAACATCATTGCAAATGATAAATTTGCCATTGTAAATCCAGATTATGATTCAAGGGCAATATCACAGATAAGGGATGTGCTAGATGTTGAGGTTGTAAAGAGCGAGATAGGTGGCCTTAAAGTGCTAGGGGCCAACAATGTGCTTACGAATAAAGGATTAGCGATAAATAACTGGAGCAGCGATGCTGAGAAAGAAAAGCTCGAAAAGTTGCTCGGGCTAAAATCTGTAAGGACAACCGCTAACAGGGGATCTGTGTCTCTTGGCTTGTCTGCTATAGCAAATTCAAATGCATTAATTGCCGGAGATGAGACAACAGGATATGAACTTGACAGACTGCTTGAAGCTCTTGAATAAGCATATTAATAACCTGTTGAAAAGTTAGACAAGATAAATAAAACCGCACACTAGCAGCCTTGTTTAAAAACTCAAAATATGACCATAAAGCAGAGGTTTATTAACAAGGCCCACACTAGCAAAATCTTTATATACTTGCTTCAAATAATATGTAAAACCCGTTGTAGCTCAATGGCAGAGCGGCCGGCTGTAGTTTGAAGCTCTGGCTCATGTCGGAAACCGGCAGGTTGGGTGTTCGACTCACCCCAACGGGAAAGTTGATTCAATGCTGAGAAGCCATTACATAAAAGAACTTGGGAGCGAGATGAATGGTCATCGTGTAACTCTAGCAGGATGGGTTCACGAGGTAAGAGGGACTGCAAAGATTACATTCTTGCTACTTAGGAATCGTACAGAGATAGTGCAGGTAATAGACAAAGAGGGGGCCACAAGCAGCTATGTTATAAAAAGCATGTCGCTCCCGAAGGAGAGTGTGGTACTGGTAAAAGGCATTGTCAAAGCGAACCCAGAAGCAAAAAAAGGCTTTGAGATAATACCTGAAAGCATAGAAAATCTTAATCCATTAAGCGCTCCAGTGCCTTTTGAAGTTACTGGCAAGGTCCCTGCAGATCTGGATGTTAGGCTCAAGGAGATATCAAGCGGCGCGCAGAGAATTCACAAAGCAGATATGTTAGAAGAGGCTTTAAGGAAAAGGAGTCTGAATCCTGAGAACTTCGCCTTTTACATTAATGCTTTCAGGCTTGGGGCACCGCCACACGCTAGCTGGAGCATAGGCTTGGAAAGACTAACAATGAAAATTACCGGCGCCAACAACATAAGGGAATGCTCAATGTTCCCAAGGGACAGGAAAAGAGTAACGCGTGATTTAATGGATTGCATATTTTGCAAGATAGCTAACAATGAGGCCAGCGCATTCAAGATATATGAAGACGATGAGTATATCGCTATATTAGACATATTTCCGAATATTAAAGGCCAGACACTAGTAATGCCAAAAAAGCACATAAGCAGTTATGCATTTGACGCAAGCGACGAAGAACTTTGTAAACTTATGAAGGTTTCTAAGATCGTAGCAAAAATGCTTGAAAAAGGCTTGAGCGTTAAATACGTCCATATGGTGCTTGAAGGGACAACAATAAACCATCTTCATGCAAAGCTGTATCCGGCAATAGGTATGAAAAATAAGAATGATGTATATTGGATAAAAGAAGAAGTTTATTTTAATAGGTATGAAGGATATATAACTACAAAAATGGGGCCTAAAGCAAAAAAGGAAACATTAGAAAAGTTAAAGAATATGATTGTGAAAAAGAATAAGCAGTAAATGCCTTGGTAGTGTAGTGGTCTAGCATGCGAGCCTGTCACGCTTGCGACTCGGGTTCGAATCCCGACCAAGGCGCTTGATTTTCATATCGGAGAAGCGGGTCCGAAAATCCAAGCCCTAGCCAATTCT
>JBMFTN010000010.1:0-18621 GCA_049966995.1 Candidatus Micrarchaeia archaeon | reverse complement strand
TTGGCGTAGAAGTATTTAAAGTTGGCATCATTTGCATTGTACACTGCATACGGATATGACTTTATGCTTATGTTTATCATCTGCGGGAATGGCACAGGCGTTGAGGTGTTTTGCCTGTTGTATAAGGTGATTTGGATGAATGGGATATTGAAAACATAATAAGTAGTATATGCGTACATGCTTGTATTTTTTGAATCTGTGACAAGCACTTTTGCTGTAAACTTTCCTGTGCCCCAATTGCCATTTTGCACGTATGAGAATTGATAGTTTGTCGAATTTATCCTTGGAAATGAAGCTGTTAGAACTTCATCCCCAATGCTGTTGAATACTGTAAAATTGTATGTGTACGGTTGCTGCCCCAATGAAATATTTACGTTGAGTACCTGCATTTGATTTTGATACACTGAAGGTATGCTACTGAAACCCGATACCTTAACAGGGCCAGCCAATTTTCCAAAAGATATTGATGGCATAGTCCCATCAGGAGGTAGAGATCTGGCCCTTAGATATTGATATTTGAGAGTGTAAGAGGAGTTTGATTTGAGCCAAAATGCAGGGTAGTAATTACTTATTTGCAAATTCGAACTATTGCTTACTGCTGTTACTGTTGCATAATTACTTCCACCGAATTCAAAACCTGTGTTTACCCAACTTATATCCTGTAGCGAAGGAGCGTACTTATAAGAGCTGTTGAAAAGGCTTAAGTGTTCAAAATATCCGTTGTTATACCATGAATTTAAAGCATACATTAGTTGGTTTTCGTATTCCGGAAACTTTGTGTAATTTGATGGATATTCGTTAAGCAATCCATAGAGAAGAGAGCCAGAATAGAATAGCTGCCGATTATTGTAAGAGTATAGGTATGATCCGGTTATGTTGTTTGCATATTTGTCCAATGACATACCCACAATTCCAGAGAAAGTGTTAAATGGACTAAACACTTCTGCCTCTAAAATCTGAGGATAGCGCATTGGTATATTGTCAAATACGGTGATATTTGACTCGGTTTCATTTGCCGTGTATAAGTACAGACCATTATCAACTGAATACCTGCTCAGATTCTTTTCTGCATAGCTCCACCCTGTTGGCAAAGTGTTACCTGCAAAGTTGTAATAGTAATTGAATACATGTGAACCATCATCATATTCTGCATATGTTGAGCAGTTTGTTGTGTTTGGCCTATTAGGGCATGAAAGTTCCGGGGCCTCGCCTATTCCATAAACACCGGAATTTGAAAGCATGTTGATTTTTTTATTCCCTATGCCCATGTATATTGTATATACAGTGTTTGCAGGTATGCTCTTTGATATCTTAAGCCATGCGATTATTAGATTTGTTGAATTGTATGAACCTGGCAAGTTGAGCGGATTGTTTATTGCCACCATAGTTGGGTTGCTTCTATTATAAAACGAACTTTGCTTATATCCTAACCTAGTGTCAAGGGGGGGACTGCTTGTTACGGATTGAAGATTCAGTTTATTCTCTATCCAAGCAGGTATTATTGTGCCGTTCGAATAGAAGAATTCAAAGTTGGCAAAGCTTCCATTGTAAACAACAAGCGAAGAATCATTTCCCGGGGGTATCAGAACAAGCTGCTGGTATGAATATGTAGGAATGCTTTGGTTATTGTAGATATAGATTGGAATTTCGTATATTACATTCGCTACTGGTATTGTTGTAAACACCGACGTTGTGGTTGTTGAGGTTGTTGTGCTTATCGTAGTGCTTGTTGTGGTAGAGTATACTGCACTTACAAAATTTGCAATAAGGGTTGCATTGGAAGAGAGCGTCAATGTAGTATTTTGCAATAATGTGTTTGATATTGACGACCCTTTAGACTGCAATAACCATGATTTGAATACATAACCTGCCGGAGGCATTGCAAATACAGAATACTGCTTTCCTATCAAGAATGTTGTGCTGTTAGTAGCATATGCTACTCCATTAATGATTATATATGAATTAGGTGTTGAAGAATTCAGGTTAAGTGCGTATAGATTAAGATATGATGGGGCAACAATCTGCGTTGATGTGCCTGTGGTATTATATACTTCAGGAGAGCATTGCTGCGATTTTGGACCACTGCAAAGACGGTATCTTAATGTAAAGGGTATTGTCATCTGTGTGCCTACAGAGGGCTTAGGTATCCCTACCATAGTTGCAATGCACAGGACTTCTGCTCCAGAAGGGATAAAATTTGGATAGCAGTTACCTACAAAATGACTAGCCGCTTTGGCATTTGCGCTACTTATGCTAATGTTAAGAGAATTTTGAGGAAAGAGCATGGCAGTGCCAAGATTGTTCTTAAATACAAGGGCAAACTTCAATGGAGCTATTGCATTATATGTTACAAGGGTCTGCACGCAAGGCATCAAAGGCTCGATATAACATGATGAAGCAAGATAATAACTTGGGCTTCTAAAACCATTCAATACAAGTATTATAGCGACAAATACAGTTATAATTATTATTGCCCACGAATATGTTACTAGAAACTCTAATGCTGATTGCCCCTTCATCACAAAGCCATCCTTATATTATTAAACAAATCACTTTTAAATATATTATTCAAACAAACTATATAAACAATTACTAGGTAATGATTATATGAATTTAAAAACTTTTGCTAAGTTAACAAGGATAGAACATAGCTTTATGCTTTTTATCGCGGTTTTCGTTGGAGAACTGATATCTGGCGCTATACCTAATTTATTCATATTAATAATGAGCTTCATGACTCCTATTTTTATAAGCATGGGCTCTTTTGCAATAAATGATTATTTTGATGTTGAATCGGATATGCTTAACAAGAGGTTTGACAGGCCTATTGCAAATGGCAGTGTGACTAAGAGTCAGGCATTTTATATTGCAATAGCATGCTTTGTGGTAGGGGTTTTAGCAAGTGCTTTCATCAATTTATATGCATTTGTTATAGCTATTATATTTGGCTCTCTTGCAATCTTATACAGCTACAGATTGAAAGATATGCTTTTCTGGGGCAACGCATATATTGCATTGTCAATGGCAATTCCTTTTATATTTGGGGACTTTGTTGTTTCAAGAGTATTCTCAATGAACATAATATTAATATCATTCATTGTGTTCTTGAGCGGATTGGCAAGAGAGATTCATGGAATGATAAGGGATTATAAAGGAGATATGAAAGCCAGAAAAACTAAAAACTTGATTAGGTATTTTGGCATGTCAAAATCTGCTTATGCTGCGCTTGTGCTTTATATAGAAGCCATAGCGCTGAGTATATTTATGTTCTTCTACGAAGAGCCGTTTGCTTATAACCTTGTATATATAGTACCCATAATTTTTGTTGATGCGGCACTCCTCTATGTTGGTATGATGTATATAAATAGGAGGGACAGGTCATTCTTTAAGCTCTCGAGAAATTTGAGCCTTGCTGCCATGGGCATTGCAATATTTACCTACTTGATATCTGCACTCTGGTTTATTTATATATAATTAGGCCTTTGCTTTTGTGTCAACCTTTGCCTCGAAGTCGCTTATAGTGTACTTGAATTCTTCATTGCTCTTTATGTCTCCTCTTAATTTTAACACTTCTCTTGCAAGGATAAAGTATGCAAATGCCAAAGAGCGCCTGCCCCTGTTGTTTATAGGTATGATCAGGTCGATGTATTTTGTGGAATTGTCTGTATCACTTAACGCGATTATAGGTATGTTGCTTTTGCTTGCTTCTTTTACTGCCTGCTTCTCGTTTCTTGAATCACTTATGAATATGAGCTTCGGCTCCATGAAGTCTTCCCTGTTTGGATTTGTAAAAATACCAGGAGTTACTCTGCCTTTTATGAATTTTGCATTTATGATTTCGGCAAACTTCTGCGCCGCTACTATTGCATAAATTCTCGATGCGGTTATCACTATGTCTTTTGGATCGTATCTTGCTATCATTGATGCCGCAACCTTTAGCCTGGAGTCTATTGTCTTCAGATCCAAAAGATACAGTCCATCATCCCTAACCTTGTATATGAATTTCTTCATACCAGGAGTTTTTACCTTTGTGGCTATATGCAATCCAGCTTCAAGGTAATCATTTTGATTTGCTAACAATTGCTCTTCCATTTTAACACCTTTGGGGCCGCCGAGATTTTCAGCTTTTGTGCATTTGAATTCCCGGAACATTCTCGGGTCGCCAGCACCCCAAGCTGGAAGCCTACCAGGCTAGCAGACGGCCCCATTAACTTAAACATTTCATCCATAGTTATAAATTACTGCCTACCTATAGGCATAAACTCATCTATAAGCTCGAGGTTACCCAAGAACATTCTCCTGCAACAATATCTCTTTACACCAAGATCATCTAAGACTTTTCCAGCCTCTTCGTGGTTTTTATTGACCCTTCTATCATATTCTTCCCATTTATCTGCAATAACTGCACCACAGCTGAAACATCTGACCGGCATCATCATTTATATCACCATTATCTATATGAAGTCTGGAACCTCGCTCTTGCCTTTGGACCCTTGAACTTCTTGGGTTCAACACGTCTGTAGTCATCGACAAGCATGCTCCTGTCGTAATGCATGAGCTCCTTGCGTATTACATCGCTTTCTGAATATTCAGATAGGCCTTTTGCTATGGCTCCTCTTACTGCTTGTGCCTGCGAACTTATGCCTCCGCCATGCACGTTTACAGTTATGTCAACCTTTTTAGCTAAGCTGCCCGCAAGCTTTGATACATTAATAGATTCAAGCATTGTGTATCTTAGCTCTTGAGGCTCTATTACATCTATACTAAACCTGTTTATGCTTATCTTTCCAGTTCCAGGCTTTATGGATGCTCTTGCTATTGCCTCCTTTCTTTTGCTTTTTACAATCACAATTTTTGTCTTCTTTGAAACTTTCTTCTTTGCAAAAACTTTGCGCTTTGGCACTTGAGCTGTATTCTGCTGATCTTGCCCAGCATGCTGAGCCTGCTGCACATTTCCATCTTTAACGTCTTCCATAAGCACCATCATTTTGTATAACCAAGTAGCTTTGATAGCTCTTCAAGCGTTATATGATTTACATAAATGTTTTTTAAATCCTTCGATTTAAAGCTTTCTTCTTTGAACCCTTTAAGGGATTCAGGAACAAGCAGGAAAACCTTAAGCCTATGGTAAGCCATTTTGCCATGAGGTTTCCTATAAGGAAGCATGCCGCGCACAATGCGCTTGAAAAGCATGTCAGGACGCCTAGACCAATATGGAGAATGCTCTGGATTCTCCTTCTCTTGCAAGTTTAGCCTTGTGCGGTATTTTTTTATTATGTCGTTTTTATTACCGGTTAATACTGCAAACTTTGAATTTACAACCATGACTTTCTTTCCGTTAAGCAGATCCTTTGCAATTTTGCTTGCTAACCTACCCACGATCTGGTCTTTTGCATTATAAACTATGAAATCATTAATGTCCATAAAACCACTATATAAGCAAATTAACGTTTTTGAGTTTTATTATATCTTTGATGCCAAGTATGCTGCACCTTGAAGCCTTGAGCTTGCTTAGCGCATTTGATGAATATGACAGTGCTGCTATGCTTACTGCATGATCCATATTACCTATTGAAAGGACCTTGCCCGGGATTAAAACAACATCCCCTTCCTTTGTGTATTTATTTATTTTGTAAAGGTTAACAGAAACCCTGCGCCTCTCTGGCACTGCCATGCGCGCATATGCATTTTTCCATATTCCCTTCTTTTCATCTGCTTCCTTTTTTATTGCTTCAAGCCATTCTTTAATATTTTCATTCTCTGCGTTAATTTTCATGAATTTTCACCTTCTATGCGGGGGGTGAGATTTGAACTCACGCAGTCCCTAAAGACACAGGAGTTCTGAGCTATTAAAATGCACCTCAGTCCTGCGCATTTGGCCATGCTCTGCCACCCCCGCATTTAAAGCTTTTTTATTACCTTTTCTACATCTTTTAGATCTGCCCTCATGCATTCTATAGCTTTATCTATAATTTCTTTTGGTGGCATCTGACCGAAAGTTTCAACATAAAAGCTAAATGAACTTTTGCTATTTTCATCGTATGTGACTAGGCCCGGCTGGAATTTCGCATGCTTATAACCAACCCCCAATACGGCTTTAGCGTCAATCCTAAGCTTCTGATCATTAGAAAGTTTTATTATAGGTATGTTTCCATTCGCGACCTTTATGTTTTTATCGCTTGTTTCAAGTTCTCTTGAATAAACGGTTTTAGGGCCTATCGCATCCAAAGCAAACAGCACTTCATCTTTGTCGCTATACTTGCCTTTTGGAGTCAATATGGGTATCAGGCCAATCCTGTGAGCAATATATTCGTCAAACATGGCGCTTGAATTCTCGTAAAAGGTTACCTTGTCTATGGCGAAAGTGGCCACGCTATTCATTGCGCTTCTCCTAATTGCATTCGCAAAAGCGTTTGACACCTCGGTAAGGTTAAACCTAAATACTTTGTCGTTGTCCTCTATTACTTCCAATTTCATAATTACACGCTTATTGGCATAGAGATATTAAGCTGAAGACTTTAAAGCCTATGCTGTAAAAATCTAAAATATATTTAATAAGCATATTTATATATGTATAGGTAAAATTCAGATGTGCATACAATGAGCTTTGAAAATGCTTTAAAAGACGCCATACTCAAGCAGAATTTTGGCAATAGCCCTTTCAGCGCATCGTATAAGGAAAGGCCCCACATTTCAAAGGCCAAGCTTGATCATTTTAATGAAACTTCATACATAAATATAGGTAATTTTTTTGTTATTAAGCAAGACCAGCTGCCGCTAAGATACATTGCCTCTATAGACATTACATACGAACTGCTTTTGAGTATATATGAGGTCAACACTTCAGCGCTTTTTGCCGCTAGGCTACTGAGCATTTCAAAGGACAATATCTCGGCAATAGAGAAATTCATTAAAGGCTTTAAAAGGCCAAATTTTGAAGTGAGGCTCATTGGTCTTCAAAACAACAATAAGCTTGATTTGCTGCACAGCGCATTTGATATAATAATGAACCATAAATTACCTATTGTTGAGATAGACCTTTTCGGTAATGAGATGCGGCACATTGCATTAGACTCCAAGATAGGGGCTTCTTTTAACATATTGAAGGAAAATAGGCTATACAGACCTGGAGAGCTAATTAATAATATGACACTTGAGCAACTAGAAAGGAGCATTAATAAAAAGTCTTGACGAACAGATCGGAATAGACTGGGCCTGATGCGCTAAGCAAACTTTTCTTAAGCTTCACCGAATTGCACTTAAATATACCAAATTCCGTATTGCCGTATTTTTCCACGAGGTCCTTTATCTGCCTTGAGCCTTCGTGACCTTTAGATCTAGCTATAGTTACATGAGGTATAAAACCCCGCTTTTCCAATGTGCATATGCTTTCAAGCTTGCTATACAATATGCCATATATTTCTTCAAGCTTTTCATTTGCTGCTATTTTTGCAAAAAGCACTCTTGGCATTGAACCATCAAAAGTGCCAAGGCCTTTTATGCTTATGTCAAAGCTTTCGGTATTTAAAGAATCCAAGACAGCAATCACGTCTTTGATGCGCGCCTCTGGGACATTGCCAAGAAATAGCAAAGTTATGTGGATATTTTCAATTGAAACTTTCCTAAGACTTTGGTCTATGCTTATAGATTTAAATTTTTCTTTTATGCTTTCTGGTATGTCTATTGCTATAAAAGACCTTGAATGTATTTCATAAACCATTTGAAAGCCCCCCTTAACTTATTTATTTGTATATGAAAATAATTTATTACTTTCATGGGAATATGATATTTATGGCACAAAAAGAGGAATACACGGACACTACCGTAATAATACCAGTCAAAGATGAGCCTGGAGTAAATGACGTCATTGAGGATATACAAACAAATATGCCTGGAAGCAAGATTATTATTGTATACAAAGGCACAGACTACGTGGACAAAAAATATAGGAGCGCTGTGACTTTGCTTGAACAGAAAAGCGATGGAAAAGGGGCAGCATGCTATGAGGCGATAAAGCTTGTGAATACAGAAGTGACATGCTTTATTGATGGAGATTCCACATATTCTGTTGCTGATCTACGCAACCTTGTTGAAGAAGTTAGGAAAGGTGCGGATATTGCAATAGGGAATAGACTCAATAAGCTCAGCAGAAAGGTAATGCCTTCTTATATTCAGTTTGGAAATAAAATGCTGACATTAATGCTAAACCTATTTTACGGGATGAACATAAAAGACTCGCAAACAGGCTTAAGGGCGGTTAAGACTGATGCATTTAAGCTACTTAAAATGAGCGAGAAGTACTTTGGCTTCGAAGAGGAGATGCTAATAAGAGCCAAGCGCAAGAACTACAACATCGTAGAACTACCAATAAGCTATAGTGTAAGGAAGGGTGTGTCAAAGCAGGTCAAGCATACCGGAGGCTTCAAGCTTGCTGCAATACTCATTAAGCACCTCTTTGACAAACAATAACAAAATGGACTATGGAAAATCTTTATAATCTTATGTTTTAAAATATCTTATGCCCGTTAAATATGTTGTTGTTCTTGGATCTCTATTAAGTGGCCTTGGAAAAGGAATCCTAACTTCTTCACTAGGAAAAATCCTCACTTTTTACGGATATAAAGTGCTACCAGTAAAATTTGATGGATACCTCAATTTCGATTGTGGAACGATGAATCCATTTAGGCACGGCGAAGTATTTGTGCTTGATGACAAGGGAGAGGTAGACATGGATTTTGGCACCTATGAGAGGTTCTTGAATATTGATATGACAAGCCAATCTTCACTTACTGGAGGTAAGCTTTTCAGCGAGATCATTGAGAAAGAGCGCAAAGGCGAATTCTTGGGCAGCGATGTACAAATTGTGCCTCATTTGACAACGCACATTTTAAACAAGCTGAGCGAGCTTTCTAAAGCCAAAAATCCAGATGTAATGCTCATTGAAGTTGGAGGCACCGTTGGGGATATTGAGAATAGCTACTTTATAGAGGCAATGAGGGAATTGGCACAAAAGGAAAAGGTAGTATTTGTAACCATAACATATGTGCCTGAGCTTGAGAGTGTAGGGGAACAGAAGACAAAACCAACGCAAATAGCATTAAGGCTTCTCATGGAAGAGGGTATAAGGCCTGATTTTGTGGTGAGCAGGGCGGACAAGCCACTAGGAAGAAGCGCCAAGGCGAAACTGGCTATGTTTTCAGGGCTTGATGAAAATTACATAATAGACGACCACGATTTTGATGATATATACATGCTTCCATTGTATTTTATGGGGCAAAATTTTGACAAACTATTACTTGAAAAACTTGAACTGAATGGGCAATTAAATAGGGAGCTTGTAGACCATTGGATTGCCAGTGTGACTTTAAAGAAAAACTATGAGGTTTCAATAGGTATCGTTGGAAAATATGTAGCACTAAAAGATGCCTACGCAAGCCTCAAGGAAGCATTTCACCATGCTGGTGTTGCAAATGGTGCTGAGGTAAAATTGGAATGGATAGAAGCAGAATTACTTGAAAACAAAACAAAAAAAGAGATAAGTGACATGCTAGCAAATTTTGATGGGATACTTGTACCTGGCGGGTTCGGAAAAAGGGGTATTGAAGGCATGATAAACGCTATAGAGTACGCAAGAAATAGCAAGGTACCATTTTTAGGTATATGTCTTGGCATGCAGTTAATGGCAGTAGAATATGCTAGAAACGTATGCGGCATGAAAGGCGCAAATTCAACAGAGTTTGATGAAAAAACAGAATATAAAATAATAGATTTGATGGAGGACCAGAAGCAGATAGCATACAAAGGGGGCACTATGAGGCTTGGGGCATGGCCCCTTAAGATTAAAAATGGCACAATAGCTTTTGAGGCATACAAAAAGGAGCTAGTGCATGAACGTCACAGGCACAGGTATGAGTTCAATAATGAGTACAGGGAGAAACTTACTGCTAATGGGCTCGTAATAAGCGGAACTACACCAGATGACATGCTTGTGGAGATAATAGAATGGAACAGCTCTTTTGGGATAGGCACACAAGCACATCCAGAATTGAAATCAAGGCCGCAGATGCCTGCGCCACTGTTTGTGAGCTTTGTCAAAGCAGCACTAGAATACAGGAAATCCTACTAGTTTCTTGAGAACATTAGGGAATATCTTGTTAGCATTTCTATAATCTTGCCCATTATCGGTACTTTTGCTGTTAATTCAGAGAGATTTTCTAGATCTTTCCTTTTTGCTACACCTAAAATAGAGACAACTGCAGGGTATACCAAAACTTGCTCTACAAAAGAGGCAGATAGCAATGGGATATAATCCTGGCCAAAAATTAATATTAAAGGAATGAGGAAGATAGCGCTAATTGCTCCTGCCACGATAATGTATGAGAGCTTCTTTAGTTTTATCTTCACATTCAACAGCGAATTTGCAGCCCTTATGTATAATATATCAGAGATAATCGGGGCAATTATGTAAAACAGGAGTATAAATCCGAAACCCTTAAAAGGTACAACAAAAACAGGTATAAGAAGGAATTCCATTACTACAATCAATGCGCTATATTTAAGCACACGCCTTACCTTGCTGGCGCTTACAAGCAATGTTGATGTATATGAGCCCAGCATGCTTATTAGTATACCTATGCTCAGCATTGATGTAAAAAGCGCAGCACCGCCGTATGTGCCACCGAATACGGTTATGATAAAGGGCTTTGCAAGTAAAATTATAAAAAATACTATGGGCGTCATAAGCAGGAAGGTTATGTATATTGAGTAGTTGTATATCCTTCCTATATGATGCTTCATTCTGGTGGTGATTGTTGAAGAGAAGGCAGGCATTATTGACACGCCTATTGATCCTGTTAGCACGCTTAAGAGAGAAATTGTTCTTGTTGCCACACCAATGTAACCCAAAACAGCCATGGATGCAATTGCACCAAGGAACATTAATGAAAAGTTATTGGCTACTGCACCCAGAACATTGGATATCGCTAAAGGCAATGTAAACTTTAGAAGCTTTTTCATCCTTGAAAATGAGGGCATGCATGCCTTTACTTTTAATTTTAAAAATATAAAATAAAATGACAACATTATGCCTATAAGGTAACCAACAATAATGCCTATTATTGGAGCTAATGCCCCAAAGCCGTAAAGAGCAAGGAGTATTGCTGTGACTGCTTGAATGAGGGTCTGGACAGACATTATAATGGCAACATAGAACCCTTTACCAAAACCTATAAGAACATAGTAAGATGGAGTGTATATGAGCGAGAAGAACACTACTAACGATACGACCCATATTATATATGAATAGGATTGGTTGTGCATTATTGTGGCTGCAAGAAAATTGCTAAGTGAAAAGGTGACGATTGCAAATATAAGGCCCATAATTGCCACCATAGCAAGGCCATCAGAGATAACATGTTTTATCTCTGTATTTTTTCCTTTTGCCCCATACTCTGAAACAAACTTATTGAATGCTGTGCCTACTCCAAAATCTCCTACTGCACCGAAAAGAGCAGATACGGCTATTGCTAGAGTATATACGCCATATGTGACAGGACCAAGAATTCTTGCCACTATGATAAAAGCCACACCTGCAAATAGAATAGAAGCTACTTGGCCGAATATTATTAGAGTCGCAAGATTTGCGGTCTTTGAACCCATTCCTTTTACTATATCTTCATCTTCGCTTATACAATCACCGCAATATGGACTCTACGACATTTAATGCAACCCTAAAGCCCACTTTTGATTTTCCTGCGCTTCTTTTGTGGAATGTGGAATATTGCACTTCGCCGATCTTCAACCCCGGGCCGGCAATCCTTAGAGTGTCAAGGAGCACCTTGTATCCAGTATGGACATATGAGCCCCAATTGTTGAGCACTGTGCTTTTGAACAAATCTGCTTTTATTCCAAAAAACCCAGACATCATATCATTGCATGTATATTTCCCTCTTAGTTTAAATATAAAATATGCTAGGTATGCTACGCTTTTTGATACTAACATTCTTGCAATGCCCCAGTTTTCAACTTTTGACCTTACACCTACAACAATGTCAAAATGATCCAGTTTTCTGTATAATTCTCTGACTTTGCTCGGCGGATGCTGCATGTCTGCATCTATAACAACGATCTTTTTTGTATGCACTTTCAATGCGCCTTCCATTATACTTATTGCAAGGCCATGAACACGTTCTCTTGAACGATCAAATAGCATAACATTGGCGTGTTTTTTAGAAAAATTGCTCACCACAGATTTTGTACTATCTGAAGAACCGTCATCAATAACTATAATTTTTGCTTTTTTATATTTCGAATTTAGCACTTGAAGGATTTTGCCTATATTGTCAACTTCGTTTAGAGTGGGTATTAGAATTGTCAAATCTGAGTACTCTTCAACCATACAGAAACACTTATGAATATAAGACTATAAAAACCAATATAAAACATTTTGTCTTAATTATATATGATTTGCCTGGGGATAAAATGCAACAGAGTAAAAATAAACTAGCACAAGAAAACTCAATACGTAATCTGGTGTTAGCTTCAATTGTGTATCTTGCCGCTTCTTTGGTAATGTTTTTTCCTTCCGTATTAAATCCAATTTCAGTAGTGCCTGGCAGTAATACCTTTGCATATATGAATCTTTGGAGCTTCTGGTGGGCAAACCATGCAGTATTTAGCACTGGCGCAAGCTTGTTTAAAACACAGTATGTGTTTTATCCCATAGGCTTTAGATTTTCTCTGCAACCTCTTGATGTACTCACTTCAATTATATTTGGACCTTTTGGAATTTTAAGCACAGCTTTTGCATACAATATTGCATTTTTTGCTGGATTTCTACTATCTGGTATATGCATGTTTATACTTGCACGCTATATTACAGGGAATGACTATGGCGCATTCATTGCAGGAATAATATATGAATTCAGTGCTTTCCACATTGCTGGAGCGTATACAAACGAGTCGCTCATATTCATAGCTTGGATACCCTTGTTTGTATACTTCATGCTGAAATCATTCAACAGCACAAGCATTAAGAATCCGGTTTATATGGCCATAACATTCTTACTTGCTGCGCTAATGGGCAGCATTTATCAAGCTATTCTTTTAGAATTTGTTTTTGTACTAGCTTTTTTGGTATATGCTTTCTATTACATAAAACGCGGGAGTTTTGACACGAAAAGGTTCACCATTTTGCTTACATCTTTTATTATAGCGGCTGTGCTTGTTAATGCTTTTTATGCAGAGATCGCATCAGGCGTTTCACTACAGCTTGAGATTGTAGCAAGCACCACAATAACTTCATTTTTTGTGCCTGGCTATTACAATGGATTTTCACATGCTATAAGCAACATAAACCCATACTTCATACAACCTGAGTACACCAGCACGTTCTTGGGATATGTCGCCCTATCACTTGCCATTGCTGGATTTTACTATGCAAGAAAAAGCACATTTGCCAAGTTGCTCGCTGCGCTTGGCGTTGTATCTGGGCTTCTTGCCCTCGGACCATACATTCGATTCAGCACACTTTCACAAGGAGTGATAGGCATTTACGGGGTAATCAACGCGGTACCATTTCTCAATATACTTCAGGAACCAAGCTATTTTGACATTATAGTAACACTTGTGATTGCAATATTTGCCGCATATGCAATAAAATCTTTATATGAAAAGCACATGACAAGCGGGTTTAATAGGAATCTTTTTGTTCTTTTAATAGCTGCGCTCCTGCTTATAGAGAACAATAGTATGCCAATTGGCATTTCAGCGCATAATTTGTTTTCAACAAACATAAGCGTGCCTGCGTACTATAGGAGCTTGTCAAATTTGAAAGGCAATTTCTCTATTGTCATATTACCTGACATTGCAACAAATATCAGCCGCAGCGTGTCTGCATATTATTCAAGCAAGAATACATACTATGCGAGCATTGCAAACAAGCCGCTTGTAGGAGGTCTTTCTGAAGATGAGAATATAACCGATCTGGAAACAGTATATAATTTACCTCTTGAAATCGAGGCTTCAAATCTTGCGTATAATAACAATTTTGGGTACTCTTCACCAGTAAACGAAAATTTCATGAATGAAAGTGTGCTAACATTATACAATTACGGTACTGCACTTGTTATTGTTGACAGAACCGCATATAATAATACACAATTGCTTGCACTTACAGATTTGCTGATACATGAGTTTGGAGCACCTCTGCATTATGGACCAAACACGATAGTTTTTGATACTACATCGGCAATCAATGCAACTGTATACAGAAGTTTTGTTGCATACCCGTTGCTTGAACAATGGCGTGAAAAGGCCCTAGTAATAAATGCTTCACAGATAGATGCTTGGTTCCCTATCTACAAGCAGAATCAGACAAACTATACGTATGGCACAATAGCAGTATATGCGCCTTATCCAAACATCACAAATAGTACTTCAATAAGCAAAGAGATAAATTCAGTTCAGTATGTTAACACCTCAATAAGCTTCTATACCTATTCAAAAAGAAAAAGCAGGGTTATTGTAGGTATGAAAGAAGGCAATGAGATGATACCAATAGGAAGCTTTAATGTAACACCTTCTATGGAACACTTTACATTGAACACAAGGCTTATTTCTGGCCCTTATGGGAATATACTATCTTTTATAACACAGAATTCAAGTCAAGTATATTTCTATGACATAACATTTTCGAAAGGGCGCGGATGATTGAATGTTGAAGATTATTGTTGATGACAGAGAGCGCAACGATACACTGCTTAAAAGCTTGAGAGAAAAAGATATAGAAATTGCAACAAGACGGTTGCCTATTGGGGATTATATAGTATCTGACAGGGTATGCGTTGAAAGAAAAACAATATCTGATTTCGAAAAATCACTTATTGATGGAAGGCTTTTTGAGCAGATAAAAAGACTGAAGGAGTATTATGAATTTCCTATACTTGTAATCGAGGGAAGAGAGGAATTCAGGCTAAAAAGAAGCACAATAAATGGCGCTATAGCACGTATTTATATTAACTACAACGTTGTAAGCGTGGCTGTTGATGATGAAGAGGGCACCGCAGAATTTATCGCTGCGCTTGCAAGACAGGAACAGCAGATAGAGCATAGGGAGCCTTCGCTAAAAGGCAATAGAAAGGCTTATACAGGAAGTCAGTTTCAGGAGTATGTTGTTGGAAACCTTCCAGGGGTTGGGCCAAAGACTGCAAAGGCCTTGCTTAAATATTTTGGCAATATAAAAAGGATAGCTAATGCAAGCACAGAAGAGCTGATGAGAGTTGAAAATATAGGCAGAAAGAAATCTGAGCAGATAAGCAGGGTACTTAATGAGAAGTATGACGAATCAGTCTGAGAGATTCAGAAGCGACATCTTCTCTGCGAGTGAATCGAAATCCTTGACTTTGAGCAATTTGTATGCCTGCTTGTTCTCCCCTTCGAAATCAACAGGGTTCGAAAGGTCTTTTTTTATGGAATTATATGCTTGGATGCTGTTCGAAAAAATTATAAATGGGCCATCTTTTGCGCCGCATATCTGTATTGCAGTGCTTATTTGATTTGTGAGCGCAGCAAAACGCATCATTTCAACTCTTACGCTGTTTGCTTTCCCTCGTTTCTCGATTGTTGAAATGACTGCATTTGCATATGCAAAGATCAGATGTTTTCTGTTTAATATTGAGCGAGCGTCAAACAGCTGCAAAAATTCTTTTTTGGAACTTAATTCCTTTGCCTTTTTTATTAGCTCGTTAAGCCTAGATTCTGGCAATGTCTCGCATTTTTTGATTATTATGCGATCATCATTCAATAGTCGCTCAATTTTGGGATTCATATTTCTGCATCTCTACATGCTTAGAAAGATAGTATTTTATATAGCTGCACTCGGGCTTGACTTTCATGTTATTTTTTATTGCAAATTCAAATGCGGCATCAGCAAGTTGCTCTGCAATGCCGTGGTCTCTCAGCTCCTTGGGCACATAAACATGATATATGTACATGACTCCTTCGCGTATTCCGTAAAGCAATTCTGCGCCTTCTTTATCAATGTAAAATCGACAATCCTTTTCATCATGAAGTATATTTGTCATTGCAACACCTATAGCCTCTCTGCAACTGCCCAGCTCTCAATGCTTTTCTCATTCCTGACTCCGTATGTCTTTGCTTTTTCTATATCAACCCCCGCCTTTTTTGCTATCCTCTCTACCACTTTGAGCATTAGATAGCCACCAAAGGTTATTAGCGATGCAGTACCTGCTTTAACCAAAGGACTGCCCTTTGATTCTTTCCTTCCATCTCTTGCTGCCATCTTTGCAAGGTGCCTGTATGAAGCATAATAAACTGCAAGTGCTGAACTGCTAAGCGTCCCACTAAAATCGATCTTCTTTGATTTAATCCTGCCCATAGGCATGTTAAATAATGGTGTCACCGTAAATTCGAAAGGCCTTCCATCTACAACGGAATTGCTTAGTTTGTTGATAAGTGCTACTGTATCCCAGTTGTCTTCATCTGTCTCCCCTGATTGGCCAACCTGGACTGTGAAAGCTGGTCTCCAGTAGTATTTGTTCATGTTATGCACACCGTTCCATACAATCTCAGGCCAGCTGCCATCAACACCAATCTTCAATGGAAGAGTTTTTGCAGGCATATGCAACTTTGCAAGTTTCTCGCTGCCAGTCTCAAGGCCAACTTGCACGCCTATCCACCTTCTAGGGCCAGCCTTCAATATTTTTGAGAGTTTTTCTATAAGTTCAGGGTACGCGGCTGCAGGAGATATTCTACCGTGCGTAGGATTTGATATCTTAACTCCAGGCGTGCTCATTACTGCTGAGAAAAGCTCAACTAGTGCGCTCTCGTTAGGAACAAAATTATCCTTGTGCTGATATGTAAAAACCTCATCTGTATGCAGCCATGCGTTTGAAAAGCCTGCTGCAATGTTTACCTTTACCTCTTCGAGTACCTTTTCAACAGGGTAATATCTCACCGGCCTCAAAGTGACTTCGCAGAAATCGCACCCTATACCACAGCCTCTCATAATCTCGGTAAGCGAATCCATTGAGGGCTTTACTATTGATGGGATATCCTCCAGACTTGGATAGAGTTTGTACTTGCTACCTCTTGACAGGAACTTCTCATGCTGCACAACGCTTCTTCTGAAAGAATCGTCGTAAGTTACATAGCTGTTTACAAAAGTATTATCATTAGAACTGTTTGATATATAATCAAATAAATCTGCCACAACATCTTCTGCTTCACCCTGAAAGATATAGTCTATCTGCTGCTTTGAGATTTCGTCTTCTAATATTGTGTACTCCCAAACACCAGGGCCACCTATGATAAGCTTTGCCTTCTTGCCTTTCCTTGCTTGGTTTATCTTGCTAATGAGCTCTTCCCACTCCAACCTAACCCATGCGGCAAGCTCGTTGCCACCGAACAACGCATAATACGACATTGTTGTCGGGCCTAGGCCAAATGGATCCATAGTGTAGACGCCAATTATTTCTGTATCGTCCTTTATTAGGTCATTCAGGTGATTAGGATGTGCTACTGCTACCTCTTCTTGCTTAAATCTCTTTAGCAAAGCCGCCTCTATCTTCCTAAGCCCATAAGGAGCGTATGCAAGTTCCCCTCTTCTTGTTTCTGGCGCGGGCTTACCCCTAAGGAACCTGTATACTGGCCCCGGGACTTCGTGGCTTGGAGCACTAGGCAGGAAGCTAAGAAGAGGGAAATGCCTGTAATCATAAATTAGAGTATTGTCTGATACAAGTACAAACCTTACCATTTGTATCACACCATATATGTACTATATGTTTGTCAGAAGGTTTTTGTTACGTAGTTTGCCAATGTCCATCATACTATAGCGCCATATTATGTCTCCGCGCTCGTCACTTTGAACTACCCAAGGTTTAACTAAGACAATGTCATTTATTTTTATCCAAAATTTTCGCCTTAGCCTTCCAGGGATAGTGCATAAGCGTTCCTTGTTATCATTGCATTTTACGAAAAATCTGGTCGCTCCTGCTATACGCATTACTTTTCCTACAACTTCATTGCCTGAAGGCAATTTCAAGGTGTATACAGTATCTTCATTGTTTTGCATAAAATCATTTAATATCCTTTAACCCAGTACCTTGCACCACAAGCTTCACACACAAGATAAAGGCCGCGCTCTGCACTTTCTAGATGCGTATCTGGTTTGTGGCATTCTTTGCATATAACATAAGTTTCAAAATACTTGTGAAGTTTTGAATCAATTTCATCCTGCTGGAACCTTCCGTTTATTATCAATCGCTGCTCTTCTATATCAACAGGCACGCTAAGTTCTTTGCTTATGTAGCGTGCGATATCGGCAGGTTTCCTTCTTGCTGTATCCGCAATCGCAAAAAGATTTCTCACTATTGTCTTATTACCCTGTATGAATAAATCTGCTTTTGGTATTACAAAATCCTCTTTGTTTGCCGTCAATGCTGGCAGCTGCGAAAAAGCCCTGTCAAGAAGCTTTAAATATTCTTCATCGCTCATTAATGCACCTTAAACACTGGTACTGTAATATCAGGACCACTATTAAATTTACTACCTTAACTGCTTTATATCTTTTTGTTTCTGATATAGAATAGTATCTGATATAGG